>NC_018866.1:2665000-2965000 GCF_000305775.1 Dehalobacter sp. DCA | reverse complement strand
GGAAAAACGTCCGGTGAAGAAAGTGGGATATATCCTCGTAACGTCAGACCGCGGTCTGTGCGGAGGCTTTAATACCAACTTGAATCGTATGACCAGGAGTCTGCTTGATGAAAAGACGGACGTTCAAGCCGGTTTGGTAGCAGTAGGCCGGAAAGGCATTGATTTTTTTACCAGACGTAATGCTGAAATCATTACACAATTTACCGGATTGGGGGATAGCCCCAATTATGGCCACGCCAAAGGCATTGCTAAAGATGTCATTGGGTTATATACACGTGGAGAATTAGATGAGGTCTACCTCGTTTATTCCAAATTCATTTCGGTTTTGAGTCAGGAACCAACCGCTATCAAATTACTGCCGATTGAGCCATCCGCAGAAAAGGCCAGCGGTAGCTACATCTTCGAGCCTGAACCCCAGCAAATGTTGGATCGGTTACTCCCCAGCTATGTTGAAAGTCAGATTTTCAGCGCCCTCCTGGAAAGCAAGGCTAGTGAAATGGGGGCAAAAATGACGGCGATGGATTCAGCAACGGAAAATGCCAAAGAAATGATTGGCAAGTTGACTTTAATGATGAACAGAGCCCGTCAGGCAGCGATTACCAAGGAAATTTCTGAAATTGTAGGGGGAGCTGCGGCTCTGGAGTAGCTGCTTTTCGTACCTTATCAAAGGAGGTTGCAAACTTGTGTCAAAAATAGGTAAAGTAATTCAAGTCATGGGTCCGGTTGTTGACATCGAATTTGATCCCGATGCCCTGCCGGAAATTTATAGTGCGATTGTCATTCAAAACGAAGTAAAGAACTCCAAACTGACTTTGGAAGTTGCCCAGCATCTAGGCAACGACACCGTACGTTGTATTGCGATGTCGTCCACCGACGGTCTGACAAGGGGTGTAGAAGCCGTGAATACCGGTGCACCGATCACTGTCAGTGTCGGTACTGAAACATTGGGGAGAATGTTCAATGTCTTGGGAGAACCGATCGACAATCTGCCCAATGTGAATACGGAACTAAAATTCCCGATCCATCGCAAAGCACCACCGTTTGTCGATCAGGAAACCACAGACACCATGCTGGAAACAGGGATCAAAGTCGTCGATCTCTTAGCACCGTATGCCAAAGGTGGTAAGATTGGTCTGTTCGGCGGTGCCGGCGTAGGCAAGACCGTTCTGATCCAGGAGCTCATTAATAATATCGCAACCCAGCACGGCGGTATTTCCGTATTTGCCGGCGTTGGTGAACGTACCCGTGAAGGGAATGACCTCTGGAATGAAATGAAGGAATCCGGCGTTATTAACAAGATGACTATGGTGTTCGGTCAGATGAACGAACCCCCCGGTGCCCGCTTAAGAGTAGGACTGACCGGTCTTACCCAGGCTGAATTTTTCCGCGATGAACAGGGACAGGACGTGCTCCTCTTCATCGATAATATTTTCCGCTTTACCCAAGCCGGATCTGAAGTGTCCGCACTTTTGGGCCGCATGCCGTCGGCGGTAGGCTATCAGCCGACCCTGGCTACGGAAATGGGCAACCTGCAGGAACGCATCACTTCAACGAAGAAAGGTTCCATTACCTCCGTTCAGGCTATTTATGTGCCGGCGGATGACTTGACGGACCCCGCACCGGCTACGGCCTTTGCACATTTGGATGCCAAAACGGTTCTTTCCCGTTCGATTTCCGAAATGGGTATTTACCCGGCGGTGGACCCGCTGGATTCCAGTTCCCAGATCATGACCCCGGACATCGTTGGCCAGGAGCATTACGAAGTTGCCCGCGAAGTGCAGAAGATCCTGCAGCGTTATAAAGAGCTTCAGGATATTATTGCGATCCTTGGTATGGACGAGCTCAGCGAAGATGACAAACTTCTCGTTAACCGAGCCCGCCGCATTCAGATTTTCCTTTCCCAGCCGTTCAGTGTAGCCGAGGCCTTCACCGGCATGAAAGGCAAATACGTACCGGTCAAAGATACGATTCGGAGCTTTAAAGAAATCTGCGAAGGTAAGCACGATAGTCTGCCTGAAGAAGCGTTCCGGTATGTCGGAACGATCGAAGAGGCGGTTGAAAAAGCGAAACAGTTGGGAGCTGTATAACCATGGCTGGAACGTTTAACTTTGTTGTCGTGGCACCTGCCGGCGAAGTTCTGAATACGGAAGTCGAATTTGTCCTGGCACCTGGAGCGGAGGGAGAACTCGGCATCTTAGCCAACCACTCTCCACTCATTGCCAACCTGGTAATCGGGGTCGTTCGCTATACGCAAAACGGCAAAGTGGAGAAAATGGCAATTGGCGGCGGATTTTTGGAAGTTGCCCAGAACAAGGCAACGATCCTGGCCAACACCGCCGAGCTTGCGGAATCTATCGACGTCGCGAGAGCAGAGGCGGCCAAAGAGCGCGCTGAAAAACGCCTCGGTGAAAAACAGGCCGAGACGGACATGATCCGAGCGGAGGTTGCCTTGAAAAGAGCTGTCGCTAGGCTTAGAGCAATAGAAAAATAGCCTTAGGTTCAAAAGTAAAAAAGGATGCAGCGATCATATTGCTGCATCCTTTTCTTATCGTGCGCCACGCATGGCGATTAACTTGACGGTGAAAGTCCGTTATGGGGGTATGTAGCGACCAGCCATTAGCTTAAGGCAAGGGTGTCCACCGCGAGGTGGAATCTGAAGGAAGCCAGCGGCAAAGTTCCGCCCCGAGGAACACGAACAATATCAGGCGCAAAACGTGGGGTAAGACTGCGATACAAGTCAAAGCCCTAAAGCTACACGGACACGTCAGCGTAAATGTTGCGGGACATGGAATGAAAGTGAATCGTCTTACCGTGGGAGGCCTCACGGACGGGTGGAAACAGAGTAAGAAACCCGGTTGAAACAAGATTTGTCGTGAGGAGTCAGCTGAAGCTATAGTACAGAGGTGTTCTAGGCACCGACGGAAGGGCCGAATCAAAGGAGGTGTGGGTCAATGAAAGTTACTGAAAGTGGCAATTCAAAACACAGACAACTTCAAATTGAAGACTATCTGCAAAGGGTATCTGCGGAACAGAAAGAGTATGCAGAAGAGTGCGCGCCGCCCAAGATGACTGAACCCGATAGCACCAACACAGATGAGCAGAAAGAAGGATTACTCGAGCAAATTCTTAGCGCCGAAAATCTAAACCGAGCGTACAAGCAGGTGAAGAGAAATAAAGGCGCAGGTGGAATCGATGGCATGCAGGTGGATGAACTTCTACCCTTCCTAAGAGACCACAGGGATGAACTCATAGAATCCCTCTGGGACGGTAAGTACCGTCCACAACCCGTACGGAGGGTAGAAATACCCAAAGATAACGGAAAAACAAGAAAACTAGGAATACCTACCGTCGTTGACAGGCTAATCCAACAAGCGATTACGCAAGTCCTGAGTCCAATCTTCGAGAAGCAGTTTTCGAATAGCAGTTTTGGATTTCGACCAAATCGAAGCGCACATGATGCATTGAGAAAATGCCAAAAACAAATCACAGAGGGCTATAAATATGTCGTCGACATGGATTTGGAAAAGTATTTTGATACGGTCAACCAGAGCAAGTTGGTCCAAATTTTATCCGAAACGATAAAAGATGGACGGGTTATCTCGCTCATCCATAAATTCCTGAGAGCAGGAGTTTTAGTGGATGGACTGTTTGAAGAAAGTCCGGAGGGTGTACCGCAAGGGGGTTTATGCTAAGCTTTGCATAATCCACCTTATGCAAAGAAAGTAGTTATGCAAAGTAAAGTCGTGAAACACTGATGGAATCTGAAGTTATGTTAAATTTACTTTGCATAATGTCCAAAATGATAATGAGTAATTAACTCAAAATATCTTTTTGGAGGGATTCTTATGCATAACAAACCGTTACCAGTACTTCTAGAAGAACTTGAGCAGGAAATGAAGCGCCTCGGCTATACAGAAGCTACATTAAAGTTTTATCGCCGGCGTTGGCAGATGCTTATGGAATTTGCCAAGTCACGTGCTGAAGTATACTTCAGCGAGCAGCTTGGAATTGACTTCATTGAAAAATACTTCGACATTTGGAAAAAGGATTTTGAAAAAACTCTTTCTCAGCGCGATACTCAGGAGCTGCGTGTCATCCGGATAGTAGGCGACTTCCAGCTCCACCGCACTGTTTTAAGACGGTATTATAAACATCGAGAATTGCTTACCGATTCGTATTACATAGATATCAGCAACGATTTCAAAAAATACTGCGAACGCAAAGATTATTCCAAGGTGACGGTTGAACATTACGTGAAACAATCGCAGCGTTTCATGGATTATCTTATTTCTCAAGGAATCAGTCACTGCTATGATATTAGGCTCCCTGTTATCAACAGCTATATCCGAACACTAGCTGGGTATACCTATAAAACTGTGGAACAAATCATATGTTCCATACGTTCATTTTTAAGATATTTACAGGAGCAGGACATCCTGAAAACAGACTTGGCATCCAAGACACCAATGGTTCAGGCTCGTAAACAGACACGCATCCCATCTGTCTGGACGAAAGAAGAATTGGACTTACTGATAGGTGCCATTGACCGTGGAAATCCAAAGGGGAAACGGGACTATGCCATTATTCTTCTAGCTTGCGTGTTAGGTCTTAGGGTTAATGATATCAAAAACCTTACTTTTGGTTGTTTCCGCTGGGAAGAAAATAAACTGATATTCGCCCAGTCAAAAACAAGGGAAACAGTCAACCTACCAATTCCTTCTGAAGTGGGATGGGCTGTCATCGATTATCTGAAATATGGCAGGCCCAAAATTGATTCACCGATTGTATTTGTGAGACATTTGGCACCATTTCTGCCTTTTTCAGAAAGTGATCATCTGCATCAGTTAATTCGAGATTATATGCGGATTGCCCATCTGCCGACCTTGAAAAAGCACCGGGGTATGCATTCGCTTCGCCATACGGCGGCTTCAAGAATGCTTGAGCATGACACCCCTCTTGCTGTTATATCAGATATACTGGGTCATACCAACACGGACTCCACGGCTGTTTATTTGAAAGTGGATGTCAATAAACTGAAGGAATGCTGTTTAGGTACTCCGGAGGTGGATGTGTATGAGTAATTACCTGTTTAAAGGACCATTTGCAGAGCATATTGAAAACCATGTCTCCCTGAAGAAAGCAATCGGCTACAAATATGAGGCAGAAGCAAGGCATCTATTGCGGTTTTCTTCCTTTACTGAACAAAAATATCCTGAAGCAACAATGCTTACAAAGGAAATAGTGTTAGATTGGTGCTCAAAAAAATGTTATGAGGCACAGGCCAATCAGTGTACGAGGGCTTCGATCCTACGGCAACTTGCCATATATATGGACAGTGTGGAGATTGGCGCATACGTCCTACCGAAAGGCTATTACCCCACGGAAGAACAATATGTGCCTCATATCTATACGGAAAATGAACTGCAGCGTTTCTTCCATGAGACAGATCAATGCCACTATGTCAGTGAATGTCCATATCGCCACCTCATCATGCCAGTATTCTTTCGTATGGTTTATTCCTGTGGCCTTCGTTCCTCAGAAGCAAGACTCCTGAAAGTATCAGATGTGAATCTTGAAACAGGCATACTGTCCATTCATCATTCAAAGAAAGATAACAGCCGATTGGTTCCGATGTCAGACGAACTTACAGAACGATGCCGGAATTTTTCTGCGAATGTGCATATGTTCTTAAAAGAAACTGATTGGTTCTTCCCAGGATTAAATGGAAAACCAATGACTTTAGGGAACGTTTACCACAATTTCAGGCGTTTTTTATGGAGAGTTGGCATTTCTCACGGCGGGAGGGGAAAAGGACCGAGAGTCCAAGATTTTCGACATGCATACGCGTGTCACTGCCTAAAAAATTGGGTTATACAAGGAAAAGACCTTGCAGCATATCTTCCAGTACTGAAAACATATATGGGGCATGATTCTTTTGAGGAAACAGCGTATTACCTTAGGCTGACTGCTGATGTTTTTCCGGACATATCTATCAAATTGGAAGGATGTTATCCAGACATCATTCCAAGACTGGAAGGTAGTGCCGATGAAACCGACTGATTTTGCTACCTACCTTACAGAATTCCTTTCCATATATCTGCCCGGGCAGAAAAATGCAAGCAGAAATACAATAGCGTCCTACCGTGATACCTTTAAATTATTAATCCGGTATTGTCAGGAACAGAGGGACATCCCTGTCGAAAAGCTGAAGATGAGTATGCTGACAAATGGGCTGATTACTGATTTCTTGGAATGGATTGAAAAAAGTCGCAAGTGCAGCATTGCAACTCGGAATCAGAGGCTTGCAGCCATACATTCCTTTTACCGGTATGCACAGTACGAAGAACCGTCAGGAATACTTCATTTCCAAAAGGTAATAGCCATACCAATTAAGAAGACATCCAAACCATCGGTACCACATCTGACGCCTGAGGCAATGAAACTTTTATTATCACAGCCTGGCAAGATGACATCAAAAGGCAGACGAGATCTAACACTGTTAAGCGTCCTTTACGACTCCGGATGCAGGGTGCAGGAATTAGCCGACCTCAAGGTGCGTGATGTTGTACTCAATAATCCAGCAGTACTTATCCTTACAGGAAAAGGTAATAAGGTACGAAGGGTTCCACTGATGAAAAACACTATGACTTTGTTGGAGCATTATATTCAGGAGAATTCCCTTGATAAGCCCTGGAAAAGTGATTATCCTCTCTTTATTAATAAGCAGCACAACAAGCTCACAAAGGAAGGCATAGCTTACATTATTTCTCAGTACGTTAGTTTAGCAAGAAAGATATCCACGATTGTGCCGGAGAAAGTGATGCCCCATATGTTTCGACATTCGAAAAGCATGCACCTGCTGCAGGCCGGTGTCAACCTTATCTATATCCGAGACTTTCTTGGGCATGAGGATATCAAAACCACCGAAATTTATGCAAAGTGTGATTCTGAGTTGAAACGCAAGGCTATTGAGAATGCCTATCCAGATTTGGTAGATAGTAATCTTCCTGATTGGAATAAAGATGCTGCATTACTTGTCTGGCTTTCGAATCTCAAGTAGTCCAGATATTATGCAAAGTAAATCTTGATGAAACACCCGAAACACGGTAGCTTTAGGGATTTACTTTGCATAATCATTTACTTTGCATAAGGCGGCCCCTTAAGCCCATTGCTAGGCAATATTATGCTCAACGAATGTGACCATGAGTTAGAACAGCGAGGACACCGCTTTGTACGTTATGCAGACGATATGATGATCTTCTGCAAAAGTAAGAAAGCGGCAAGACGTACGCTAGACCACATTCTTCCGTTCATCGAAGGAAAGCTATTTCTTAGGGTCAACAGGGAGAAAACGAGGGTCTCACATGTAAACTATGTCAAGTATCTGGGATATAGCTTCTATATCTACCGGGGAGAAGGGCGGCTGAGAATCCATCCGAGGAGCATCCAGAAACTCAAAGACAAAATCCGAGAGGTAACTGGGCGTAGTAACGGGATGGGAATCGAAGAACGCCGAATAAAACTCAATCAGGTAGTGCGAGGATGGACAAATTACTTCAAATTTGCAGACGCAAGGAGTTTGCTTGGGGACTTAGACGAATGGCTAAGAAGTCGTATAAGAATGGTGACTTGGAAACGATGGAAGAAAATTCGAACACGTTATGAAAACCTCAAGAAAGCGGGTATAAAAGAAACCCAAGCATGGATGTGGGCAAACACAAGAAAAGGCTATTGGCGCATAGCCCATAGCCCGATTTTGACGAAAGCCCTATCCAATGAGCGATTCAAGCGGATTGGATATCTTAGTTTCAAAGAATGTTATTCTGCAAAGTGAAGTGTAAACTTTGGAAGCGCCGTATACCGAACGGTACGTACGGTGCTGTGGGAGGTCGGCTACCCAATTAATGAGTAGCCTCCTACCCGATTGGTCTTATCTGATCATAATCTATTCCGCATTTATTTTAGAAATTTGTCAATAGCATCATTCAGTCTGTCGATGACTTCGGTATTGTTTTCCTCATAAGCATGGACCAAACAGTGATTGATATGGTCACTCAAGATGACTTTACCGGTATTGTTAAGTGCGGAGCGGACAGCCGACAGTTGTATCAGTATTTCACTGCAGTCTACTTCATCGTCAACCATTCTTTTTATACCTTCCAGATGGCCGATTACTCTGGCCAAGCGATTTAAGACATTTTTCTTGTTTGGATGGGAATGGGCATGGAGATGCTCATGCTCAAGGCTGTTGTTTTCCATTGGAGTGGCTCCCTTCTGTTGAGTACCTGTCAGAAAATTGATATATAACATTTTACCATGAAAAGGCTTCTGGCGACATAGCTAAAGGAATCTAAAAAATCTAAAAAAATCTCTTATGTTTTGGGAATCTCCACTTTGGTCAAACTATTAATAGTTGATGACATTTGAATTAAAGACAACTAAAAATCAGTAAGCTGGAGTGAGAGAACGTGTCTGGAAAAAAGACCTTGCTTTGTTTGTTCATATCCCTGACCATTATCGTCTTATCAGGATCAGCAGCCGGGATTGTCAGTAGCATTAAAGCCCAAAGCAATCCTGACAGGAATCTTGTGCTGCTTCTTCATTCGGGACTTGTATCTTGCCAAAATGCCCGAGTAAAATATATTATCTGGACGGAAGATAGCAGCAGTCAGAAGGAAATAGAAAATGTTTTGCAGTCAAGCGGCTTGCTATGGAATAAAGCTGTCCTGAGCGACTTTGCCAACAGAACGGCCTATCAGTACAGCGCAGAGCTGGAAGTTGATCAGGACCAAGAAAGCGATGTTCTCAACACGTATGAAGTACTGAGCTTTCGATTATCCGGCCGGGAAACAAAAGTATACCTTGAAGAAAGCGTTGATCAAGAAATTGATATCCAACGTTATTTTAAAATGAACATTGTCAGCATTATTCAAGAAACAGATATTCCATCGCTCTATGCTCTGTCCGGTTATACCTGGGGATCAGGCCAGGGCATTAAAGCCGGGAAGGATACAATCAATATACAGGCGGTGACCAGAAAATCCGGAGATAATCGTGGAAAGACTGTACTTGCGCTGCCGGCTCTCCTCGAGGAAGTATAGGATATAATAACTTTAAGGTTGATATAGTACGAATAAGTTTTCTTTCCTGCTTGCAGGAAAAAAGACCGGAAGAAAAGAACTATTACTGTTGAAATGGAAAACCGGATATGGGATGATTAATACTGGATTGTTTGGACCGAATCATGATATAATCGTAGTTTAGAAATAGGTCAGGAGATGACAATAATTTGAGCAAATTTGTTGTGACAGGCGGAAGAGAACTGGAAGGGAAAGTGGATGTCAGCGGCGCGAAGAACGCCATATTGCCGATCATCGCAGCAAGTCTGCTGACTTCAGATAAGATTATTTTGGAGGAAGCCCCCGATCTGCTCGACGTTCAAGTCATGGGGCAGGTTATCGAATCTCTGGGGGGGAAGGTTAAAAGAAAGAACAAGAAATTACATATTGAAACCAGGGATATCGAAAACATAGAGGCTCCTTACGATCTTATCTCCAAAATGAGAGCATCTATATTTATTATGGGCCCTTTGCTTGCCCGCAAGGGCAGAATCAGGATTTCTCATCCCGGTGGATGCGCGATCGGGTCCAGACCGATCAACTGGCATATTAAAGGTTTGGAGCTACTGGGAGCCCAGGTCCGTATGGATAATGGTTTTTTGGACGTTTCAGCCTCCAGACTGAAAGCGGCAAGAATATATCTGGATTTTCCGAGCGTTGGAGCAACCGAGAATATCATGATGGCTGCAGTAAACGCGGAGGGCACGACCATTGTTGAGAATGCTGCTCAGGAGCCCGAAATTGTTGACCTCGCCAATTTTATTAACGAAATGGGCGGCAAAATTCGCGGCGCAGGCACGAATATCATTAACATTGAAGGGGTCAAAGAACTCCATGGGACCACACATACAATCATCCCGGACCGGATTGAAGCAGGAACATACATCTTGATGGCTGCGGCCTGCGGCGGTGAAGTCTTGGTACGGAACGTTATCCCAGTTCACTTGACCTCGCTCTTGGCCAAACTTGATGAAGCCGGCGTGGTATATAAAGAGGAAGATGACGGCATAAGAGTCATTGGCAAAGGAAACTATCATGCTGTAGATATTAAGACCCAAGTGCATCCGGGGTTTTCAACCGATCTGCAGGCTCCGATCATGGCGATGCTTACACGGGCCCATGGGACTTCAATGGTTACAGAGACCGTTTTTGAAAACAGATTCATGCATGTCGAAGAACTGAAAAGAATGGGCGCAGATATCCGGATTGAGGGCAGAAGTGCGATTGTCCAGGGAGTGGAGAACCTTCATCCCGCTACCGTAAGTGCGAGTGATTTGCGGGCCGGAGCGGGCCTTGTTCTGGCAGCACTGACGGCCAATGGCACCTCGGAAATCAGAGAGATTCATCATATTGAAAGAGGTTATGAATACCTTGAAGTTAAATTAAGGGGTATTGGTGCCAATATCACGAAAGAAGAATAACCGACTTCGTTTGTATCATATCGCTGCCCTCCTGTGCATACAAATAGGATATGCTTGTACTGCACAGGAGGCCAAAACGTGAGTAAAAGAATGAAAACAATAACGGCCGCTGTCATGGCCGTTATCTTTTTTGTAGGAATACTGCCCGTGCTTATCAGTTGGTTTGGGGGGGAAGACCAGGACGATCCGGGAATAACGGTAAGGGTCAAACTGGCAGACGGCCAGATCAGAGCAATACCCATAGAGGAATACCTGGTCGGGGTAGTTGCAGCCGAAATGCCTGCCGAGTTTGAAGCAGAGGCGTTAAAGGCCCAGGCTGTTGCCGCCAGGACCTATGTACTGAAAAGGATGGAATCCGCTGCGGGCAGCGACTTTGATGTGGACACCACTGTCAATACGCAGGCCTGGAATACCAATGAAGAAATGCGGACAAAATGGGGAATCATCAACTACTGGAAATACCAGCGCAAAATTGCAGATGCGGTTAAAGCTACACAGGGGAAGGTTGTTACGTATCAGGGAAAAATGATTAATGCGTTTTTCTACAGCAGCTGCGGCCGGAAAAAGACTGAGCGGGCTGGAGACGTTTGGAGTACAGATCTGGATTATCTCAAAAATGTGCCGTCTGGCGAAAGTGATTCGCTACGGTTCGTCAAACATCAGATCTTTCAGTGTGCTGAATTTTACCAGCTTCTTGGTTTCACCCAGATCCCGGAAAAGTTTTCGGACAGTGATGTTATCCTAATTGAAAGGACGAAAGCCGGTCGGGTAAAGACACTGGCTGTCAGAAACAAAGTTTTCAAGGGAACGGAACTGCGGAGCAAGCTTCAGCTTTCCTCAACCGATTTTGAATGGGAGACCCGCGGAACAGAAATTGAGTTTGTTACGTACGGCAAAGGACACGGAGTCGGAATGTCACAATACGGGGCCAATGACCTGGCTCTAAAAGGCGAATCGTACATGGAAATCCTGGGACATTATTATCAAGGGACAAAACTTGAAAAGACTTACTGATAAATTAAAGAATAACTGCAATGATACCGATCACATAAAGATGCAGATCGCTGATAAAGCACGAGACACAAAGAAAAATCGAAAGCAGCAGCTTGTTAAACATATAAATACTTTACCAGACAACAACTTTCAGAAATCTTTAAAAAAGATGTAGAAATTGTTTTTGAGATTATAGACAATTATGTGTCAAAAAGAAGCCGGGGCTATGACGCCAGAGCACACCATGCCCATAATTATGCAGCGATTATGCCACCCACCACATAGCGGCCGGCATGGGCGAACTTTCCCGGACCGGAGACTGCACAGTTCATCCACGTTTGGGATTCAGACACGAAGTGGCTGCCGCCACTACCGATTTGCCGCTAGCTCCGGATAAACCAATAGATCTCGGGCTTCTGGACTTCTGCAGGGTCTGCAAAAAATGTGCTGAAAATTGTCCAAGCCAAGCAATTACCCTGGACGCGGATCCAATCGAGCATAACGGTTACCTTCGTGGGAATAGTGATATGAAGAAGTGTACTATATTCAGGGCAACCAACGAAGATGGTGTTTTCTGCGGGCGTTGCATGAAGGTCTGTCCGTGGAACTCGAAAGAGGATTCCTGGTTCCACGAAGCAGGAATTTTATTGGAAGCCATGGCGAGGCTTCTGCCAAATTCCTTAAGTCAATTGATGATATGTTTGGATATGGAACAATTTTCAGCGGTGAATAAATTTCTACCGCTGGAATTCTTTTTTCATTGAACACTGTTAAAAAAAAGAATTAGTAAATGGAGCAATATCAAAGGCATAAATACCTTCTTGTTTAATGCTTTACTCAAAGATCAGAAGCAGGGGAAGACCATACTGAAAGGCCATAGCGGGCTTGATTTAGGAAAAAGGCGTGCCTGCCTGCAAATCAGTGTACATTATTTACCAGTAAGGGACATCCTCTTTAGGATGTCTTTTTCATTTGTACCAGCATATAAATGAACTAATACATTGCAGGTACAAAGGGGAGAGGGAGAGTGCAGGAACATATCAAAAGAAGAGCTTTGGATATTGGCAACTATATTATAGAATCGAGCTGTACAGTGCGGCAGACCGCGCAAATATTTGGGGTATCCAAGTCGACGGTACATAAAGATGTAACGGAAAGATTGCCGTTGATTAACAAACGACTTTCCTCTCAGGTCAAGCATGTCCTTGAAAGCAATAAAGCCGAGAGGCATATTCGGGGAGGAGAAGCAACCAAGAAGAAATATATGCATACGGAGGATTAGCTCCTAAAAGACAGACAGAAAATATAGGTCGTAAAAAACGGAAAGAAAGAGGAAAACATAAAATTACATCGAATAATATGAGCAAAGCTATAAAAGAATCTCCCCTCAGGGAGATTCAATTTTGGCTGCCGCCCTGCATGTAAAAGCTTGGCGTCTGCCAGGTTTTTCTTATTTTCATGGGACAAGCCAATAGAATCGTGAAGTGAAAGGGGCAGCACCTGATGTTTGGGACTGATCTTGGGATTGATTTAGGCACGGCGAGTGTTCTGGTCTATGCACAAGGCAGGGGTATCGTTTTGCACGAGCCTTCGGTCGTTGCGATTGATAAGAACACAGGTAGAAGAATTGCGGTCGGAGAAGAGGCCAGAATGATGCTTGGCAGGACTCCCGGAAGCATTATGGTCATCAGGCCGATGAGGGATGGCGTCATTGCAGATTATCAGACCACCGAAATCATGCTGAAATATTTACTCAAAAAAGCGGGAATAAAAAACTGGCCTTTTTTAAAAAATAGAGTTGTTGTCTGTATACCGTCCGGAGTCACCGAAGTTGAAGAAAGGGCTGTAAAACAAGCCGCTATGAAAGCCGGTGCCGGACAGGTCAAAGTAATTGAGGAACCTTATGCAGCTGCCCTGGGGGCCGGTATGGACATATACGGACCCGAAGGAAACATGGTCGTCGATATCGGTGGTGGAACGACAGATATTGCAGTAATCAGCCTGGGTGGGGTCGTAACCAAAAAAAGCATCCGCATGGGCGGGAATAAACTGGATGAATCGATTATCAGGTTTATTCGCAGAGAATTCAATTTAATGATCGGAGAAAGAACGGCGGAAGATATCAAGATCAAAGTCGGCTGCGCCGTTCAGGAAGGAAAAGCAGACGACGCGGAGATCGATGTCAGAGGAAGAGATCTCATCACCGGACTCCCGAAGACCATCACGGTAGATTCAAAAATGACGTATAAAGCGATGGAAGAATCGCTGGAAGTGATTGTAGCCGGAGTTAAAGATGTTCTAGAGCGTACACCGCCGGAACTTGCTGCGGATATTATGAACAGGGGAATCGTACTTACCGGCGGAGGATCGATGGTGAATTCCCTGGATCTGAGGATTTCCAAGGAGACGGGACTCATTGTGACCCTTGCCGATCATCCGATTTCCTGTGTCGCTTTAGGGACAGGTAAAGTCCTTAAAAACAGTTTCAAGTGAGAATCCCGGGGACAAAAATGAAACAATTGGAAATATTGGGAACGCGTATTGATCCGGCTAGTTTGCAGGACTGCCTTGAAACTATCAAAAATACGATTTTGCTAGGGCAGCAACTCCGGATTGTGACCGCAAATCCCGAATTAATTTACAAAGCTGAACATGACGCCAATCTCCTAGCAGTCATCAATTCAGCCGGTCTTGTCGTACCGGATGGGGTCGGCGTAGTTTGGGCTGCCCGGAAACTTGGCCGTCCGGTCAAAGAAAGAGTAACCGGCATCGACCTGACAGCAGGGATTTTAGGGGAAAGCAACCGTCACGGATGGAGAATATTTCTGTTGGGCGCGAAGCCGGGCATTGCAGAAAAAGTTATTCGGCAGCAGAGCCTGAGGTACCCGGGGATAGCGTTGGCGTGTCATCATGGTTTTTTTACGCAGGCAGAAGAGCCGGAGGTCATCCGGCAGATCCGTCACTTTGCACCGGATATTCTTTTGGTTGGCTTGGGTGCCCCCAAACAGGAATACTGGAATCATGAACACGCAGGGCTGGCTAAAGTAAGTATGGGTATCGGGGGGTCATTCGACGTACTGTCCGGAGAAGTGAAACGTGCCCCCGGGATATTTCGGGAATCCGGACTGGAATGGCTTTACCGGCTGATCAGCGAACCGGGCCGGATAAAAAGGCAAGTTGTACTTCCAATGTACCTTCTAAGGGTTCTGAAACAGAAATATTTTCCGGGATCTGACTAAAAAAACGGTTCATATCGGTTAATCTTGACCGGATGATTCTAATAGGGAATAAATACGATTCTAATCGATCAGTAAAATAACCTGCTCAGATAATAAACGAAAGCTAAGTGACCGTTTACAGCGCACTTAGCTTATTATTTTTTCATAAAAAGTTATTGTATCCTGAACCATTTTTTCAATGGAAAACAGGCTGACCTTTTGCCTAGCCCGGGCAGTCATTTCGGCAGAAAAAGCCCTGCCCTTGAGCACCTTGCTGCAGGCCAGCGCCATCGCCGCAGGGTCAGCCGGCGGAACGAGCAGGGCTTCCTTGTGGTCTTCCAGAAGTTCAGGGATCCCGCCGACCTTGGAAGCTATAATTGGGATTCCGGCTTGAGCGGCTTCCAGTAAAACTAGTCCCATTCCTTCGCTCAGAGAAGGAAATACAAACAAATCCATCGCCGGCAGGGCCTGCCAGGCTGAAGGCAGGTAGCCGGTCAGCGTAAATGGAAGTCCGGAAAGCTTCAGCTGTTCGGTCAGTTGATTATGAAGAGGACCTTCACCGATGATGAGCAGATGAAGGTCAGGGATTTCCGCAGTCAGCAGTTTCATCGCTTCAATCAGGTAAAACTGCCCTTTCACCGGGTGCAGACGGCCAATCGTCCCGATGACAAGACAATGATCCGGGATTGACCATTGTTCACGGAAGGCTTTGAGCATTTGGTCTGGTTGAGTGAATGAAAATATTTCACTACCGTTATAGATCACGTTCACCGGCAAAGTTAATCCTTTCCTGTTCAGTCGGATGGCAGCGGATTGGCTGAGACTGACGGATACCGCAATAATGCCGGCAGACCAGTGCAGGGTGAGGTTATCGACCCAGAGAGAAATCCTGCCTTTGAGGGAACACGGATAATCGTATTCCGGCAGGCTGTGGATGGTTGAAATGCAGGGGATCTTGGTGAGTCTCGCGACGGTCCGCCCCAGAAGATTAGCCCTTGTGCCATGGGCATGGATTAACGCAATCTTATGTTTGCGGCAAAAAGCAATAATGGTAGGCAAAGGGGAGAGGTCAAAAGGGAACTGCATGGGGAATATTTCAGACGGGATGCCGAAAGACTGTGCGCATGGTGCCAGCGCGGAGCCCTTGGCCAGACAACCCAGAAAAGGATTTACGCTTTGCCTGTCCAGATTTTTCAGGAGATTCAGAACGTTCTGCTCAGCCCCTCCGATCTCGCCGCCTCCAATCAGATGAAGAACATTAATCGACATAGATTGCCTCCTCCAAAGCCTTTGGCATAATATTTCTCTGCTGTTATAAATATGATAGAGAAATATGATTGGACTTGCAAGTCCTGCGGAGGATTAAGGTGAATTATGGGAGGACAGAAAATTTCCTGAGTGTGTTTATGTTTTTGGGTATGATATGCCACGGGATTTTTTTTATCCGAGAGTGGCTTGTCCTGGGTGCTGTCTTGATATTCTACACGATTGCTCACTGGAAACAAGTTTGTCTTACAACTATCGCCGCCAAAAAAAAATTTCGGAATCCGGTGAGCATTTTTTTGCTGCTGAGCCTTTTTTCGCTGGCGGGACTATTCAGTCCAGTCAGGGCAATTGATGGCTGGCTGGAAGCGTTCCGCTGGCTGGTATATTTATCTGCCTATTTGTGGGGAATACAGCTGGCGGCTGCCGGGGGGGCAAATAGGTTTTTAAACAGAATGATATGGTTGACAATTTTGGCGGTGGTACTGTCCTGGCTGCCCGGAAGTGAAAATATCTGGCTGCCGCCTGGCCCGCCGGAAGAAGGGCGCTATGCCTTCTGTTTCGGATATCCGAATTCTGCTGCAGCTTTTCTTGGGTGCCAATTAATGGTAATATTGATAAAAAGGAGATTTAACCCATTTTTCTTGCTGCTGCTGGGAATAAGTATCCTATCTACTGGATCAAGGGCTTCAATGCTGCTGCTTTTGTTGTTTATCCCGATTCTATTGCTAAAAAAGAGAGCTTTAACTCAAAAGAATATAATAAATATGGATAGCATCAGAACTGTAACCGAAAAGCGTTCTCAGGCGTCAGTCAGAATAATACTTCTTGCTTGTTTGATCATTGTCCTATACCCTGCAGTTTCGAGTATACAGGTGCCATTCAGTCATTTATGTTCCTGGACGGATACCAGCATGGCGGAAAGAATTGCGTATTACGCTGACAGCATCCAGCTTGCCAGGGATGCATATTTTCTGCCGCGGGCGGGAGGGTGGCTCGGTTTCTCCTTTATTCAGACCACCCCTTATTGGACATTGGATACCCATTCTTCATTTTGCCGGGTGCTTTTAAATCAGGGGATCATTGCTCTTTTGTTATTAATGATTTGGGCACGGCAAGGACTCAGGAGTTTTGTCCAGGACCTTCGGAATGGAGATGACCTTGGAACGATCTGTACGAAAGCAGCAGCTCTATTTTTGGGACTGCACAGCCTGATTGATGTGGATATGTCTTTTGGGATTGTCGGCATCTTATTCTGGCTGCTGGTCGGGCTGAATACCGGGGAAAAAGCAGAAAATCAGGAAAAGATCAGAACCGCCTTGCTTAGCTGAAGCATATGATAGAAATAATCAGAAGAATTAATGATTATACGGCAAAGGCAGGTCAGGCACATGATGCTTATTTATGGTGTATTGGCGGTAGGTTTGATTATTCTTTGGTTATGGGTAGGACAATATGAGTGGGAGCTTCCGGATGCCCTGTCTGAACGGATTGAGGCCTTTGGAACAAACAACACGCGGCAGGTGAAGACAATCACTGACAATGCGGTTTTGGCTATAGAGGCCAGGGAATTTGACTATGAGGATATTGAAAAAGAAATTTATATGGTCAGAAAAACGCGAAACAGGCAGGAGGGAATAATTGTCAGCATAGATCTGTCGCAGGAGAATGCCAATCTTCCTAAAGACGAGCAGGAAAGAACCAAGACCCGTCTGGAAAGACGTTTTCCTGGCCTGACGGTTCAGTATACTCAGAAAGGATAAGGACAAAAGCGTGCTTTTTTACATTTTAGCCAAAGACAATGGAGAATTCTGTTTTTCTCCGCTGCCTTCTGCGGGCCTAATCCTGGGAGGGTGGACGAGGTATTTGAGCCCGGGGTTACCGCTAGGAAAGCTGCTGGCCGTCACTGCAGGGCTGCCTGATAAAAAACCAACAACACAACCAGAACCAGCCACGCAGCCATTTTCACCAGCTCTGCCATCAGCACCAGTTATAGACGGGGACTTTGAAAACAGGCTTGCCCAAAAGCTAACAAATTGTATGAAAAAAGAAAATATGGGCGTTCAAGAAAAGGTTCAGTGGCAGGATACCAGCCGGGAGGCCTTGCCGGAGGCATTCAATATCGAAGTACTGCAGAATGAAACCATGTACCAAAAATTCCTTAGAATAGCGGAGGGCAGACAACTCGCCGAAAATGAGTTTCGGATTGTGGAGAAAGAGCTCGGCGTTAGTACGAAGGAACTTCTGGGCTTCATGCAAAAAGCTGTGCAGAGCGGAAATGCAGAGTGGCTGCCGATTTTTGAACAGGTTCGATCCAGGTATTTCTGCCGGCGCTGCGGAAGCAGTCATTATGAAGAATGGCCATCACTGTATGGCGATACATATACCTGCCTTGACTGTCGGGAAATTGGACCGCTCAATTCTCTGCAAATTCTTTTTAGGCTCCATTCCGTCGATGTTCCGGGTCAAACACGGGTGGATACGGATAAGTGTAAACCAGATCAAACTGTCCGGAGTTATAGCCTGGAATTTACTTTTGCGCAGGAAAAGGCAGCCGAAGAGCTTTGGCAGCAGGTGCACCGGCAAAAAGCACAAGAAACGCTGCTTTGGGCTGCCTGCGGTGCTGGAAAAACAGAGGTTTGTTTCCCTTTGATCGACAGTTTTTTGCGTCAGAATAAAAAGGTTCTTTTTGCGGCGCCCAGACAGGACGTTGTGCACGATGTTCAGCCTCGTTTGCAGAAAAATTTTCCGGAATACAATATCAAAATTTTAAGCGGAGCGCTGCCGCAGGATATGGAGCCCTCAAAGCTAACCGTCGCAACAACGCATCAAGTTTTGAGATTTTATCGGGCTTTTCACCTGATTATCCTTGATGAGACTGACGCCTATCCGTATGAAGGAAGCAGCGTCCTAGAATATGGGATCAGACAGGCTTTAAGACCAGATGGACAAATTATCTGTCTTACAGCGACACCGTCAGCAGAAATCCTGTTACGGGTCAAGAGCCAGAAATGTGCGATCGTCAGACTCCCTGTAAGACATCATGGCTTTCCTGTTCCGGTCCCCGAATGGCAAAAAAATAAACTGACCAGGGATCGTTCACTGGTTGAATTGAAAAAAGTATTGCTGAAATTGATTGCGGACGGTCCGATTCTGGTCTTTGTCCCCACCGTTGCGTTGGTTAAAGAATGGACGGGTGTGCTGAAAATGGTTTTTGGTGATCTGCGCGTGGAGGGAAGCTGGAGCTCGGATGCTGCGAGGAGAGAAAAGACCGTACTTTTCAGGCAGGGCGATATTAATATTTTTGTCTGTACATCCATTTTAGAAAGAGGCATAACCATCAAAGGTGTACAGGTTGCAGTTTTATTTGCGGATCATACGCTCTATGATGCGAGGGCTTTGGTCCAGATGGCCGGCAGAACAGGTCGGAGCGCAGAATGTCCGGTTGGAAGAGCCGTCTTTATTTATGCCGAACAAACCCAGGCCATGATCCAGGCCAACCGCTGGATTCAGGACCAGAACAGGCTGGCTGAAGAATGGGGATGTTTGAATGGTTGATTTATTCTTGAAACTTAAAGAAAACGCAGCGCTTTTGTGGTATGAGAAGACAACGTATTGTCTGCTTTGTGGCAATGTATCAGAAGAATCGGTCTGTCTGATTTGTCAGCAGGCGTATTTCTTTCCGAATTTGCCTCGCTGTGGTTCCTGCGGCAAAATTCTTGCAGGGACCAAAACACGTTGCCGAAATTGTGAAACAGGAAAGGGGCCGGAAGGATTGGATATGGTAACCTGTCTGGGTTATTACAAAGGTGCCTGGAAAGAATTGGTTCAGCAAATTAAATATAAGGGACAGCCATATTTGCTAGCGTCTCTGGCAGAAGTGATCATACCATGGGTTATCCGCTGCTTGCCTCCTCCTGACGCAGTAGTTCCGGTGCCGATGCATCCGGACAGGCTGGCCCAAAGAGGATTCAATCAAGCAGAAGTGCTGGCCTCAATCATTAGCAGGCAGCTGGCAATTCCTTATCAGAATCTGCTGGACCGAATGAAGGATACAATTCCTCAGACTACCCTGGGACGCAGGCAAAGGCTGCGGAATCTCCGGGATGCCTTCTCAGTCAAACCAGGTTACAGTGATCTCAGGGAAATTGTCTGGCTGGTTGATGATGTTGTGACGACAGGCTCGACGCTGGAAGAATGTGCCGGGGTACTGAAAAAGAATGGGGTAAAGAAAGTCTATGCTTTTTGTCTTGGCGCGGGTAAAGAAGAATGAGACAATTTGCCGCAGAAGAATCATTTTTTGCAGAAAATTGCAGAATGAAGACAAAAATAGGACCTTCGTACTAATCGATGGACTGCTCACAATTTTATCCACCAATAAAAATGAAAATATACGCCAAAAAGTAAAGTTATCAACATTATCCACAATTTGTTGTGTATAACTTCAACAAACCGAAACGCTAGTATCATGTTAACCCTAAATCTCATATATCCTGACAGCAGATTTTTCGCAATACTGCGTTGTCTTGCAGAAAATCTGCTCGCCATCATATAAAATTTTAAGGTTAACAAGATACTGCTTCTCAGGATGTTTTCAGTTCGTTGAGGTAATAATATCACTAAACAAAGATAAAATATGGCAGGAATTTAATAAGAAAAGATGAATTATAATACTATATCAGGCGAAAGGGGTTGAGACTATGAATATCAATGTTCGAGGCAAACAAATGAAAATGACGGACGCGTTAAAGGATTATGTAGAAAAAAGAGTCCGTAAGCTGGAGAAGTACTCCGATGATTTTCTCGATATTCAAGTCATGCTGTCCGTAGAAAAAGAACGTCAGAGAGTTGAAGTTACTGCCCCGCTAAACGGATTTCTTCTCAGAGGTGAGGAAGAAACAGATGATATGTATTCCTCCATCGACCTGGTAGTGGATAAACTGGAACGTCAAATGGAAAAATACCGCAAGCGTATTGGGAAAAAGAGAATAAAATCCACGAAGGAGGAGCCGAGCTATATCCTCGAGGATGATGAAGAAATCTTTGACAATAACAGCATCGTTAAAACAAAAAAGTTTTCAGCTAAGCTTATGTCGGTTGACGAGGCAGCGATGCAGATGGACCTGATCGGGCATAATTTTTTTGTATTTGCCAATGCAGATACGGGACAGATAAATGTTGTTTACCGGCGTAAACACGGCGGCTACGGCCTACTAGAGCCAGAATACTAAAACGGCTGAACGACTCAGGTTTATTAATCGCATATCCTGAGCAAAAAAGTGTCCCGCCTAAGCGGGACATCTTTTTGCTTAGATTGAACCTTCGGTAAGACAGTGATAAAATAATCATATTAAGCACACCGCGCAAGGTGAAAGGTGGACCAAAATGGGTTTTTTAAAGGATTTGATTGATGACAACGCCAGAGATATAAAAAAGTACCAAAAGAAAGTTGAAAAAATTAATCAGTTGGAACCTTCCATACAGGTACTCTCTGATGACGAACTCAGAGCAAAGACAGTGGAATTCAAAGAAAGACTGGAACAGGGTGAGATGCTGGATGATCTTTTGCCGGAAGCCTTTGCTGTCGTCAGGGAGGCTTCGAAAAGAGTTCTCGGACAGCGGCACTATGATGTTCAGCTTATAGGCGGAATGGTCCTTCACGATGGAAGGATCGCCGAAATGAAGACCGGGGAAGGCAAAACGCTGGTTGCAACCTTGCCTACGTATTTAAATGCCTTAACCGGCTTGGGCGTCCATGTTGTGACGGTTAACGATTATCTTGCCACCCGTGACGCCAACTGGATGGGCCAGGTGTATGATTTTCTCGGTTTGTCCGTCGGGCTGATTGTTCATGGTCTGACACAC
The DNA here is from genome assembly GCF_000305775.1 of Dehalobacter sp. DCA. Lineage (NCBI taxonomy): Bacteria > Bacillati > Bacillota > Clostridia > Eubacteriales > Desulfitobacteriaceae > Dehalobacter > Dehalobacter sp. DCA. The sequence continues at coordinate 2,943,121 of NC_018866.1, read as the reverse complement.
GAACAGCGGCGGACAAGCTATAACGCCGACATTACATACGGCACGAACAATGAATTCGGATTTGACTATCTGAGAGACAATATGTCCGTCAATCCTGCCGCTGTCGTCCAGCGGGAGCTCCATTATGCCATCGTGGACGAAGTAGACTCGATTCTGATCGATGAAGCGAGGACGCCATTAATCATTTCCGGAGAAGCTGATAAGCCCACTGAACTGTACTTCCGGGTTGCGAAGGTTGTCCCCCGCCTTAAGCCGGAGGAAGACTATCATGTCAATGAAAAGGACAGAGTTGTAACGCTGACGGAGAATGGGGTATCTAGGGTTGAAACAATGCTCGGGGTGGATAACTTATACGATGACCTACACAATGAAGTTGCGCATCACGTCAATCAGGCTTTGAAAGCGCATACCCTGTTCAAGCTTGACCGTGACTATGTGGTGAAAGACGGTCAGGTCATTATTGTCGATGAATTTACGGGCCGCTTAATGTTCGGGCGCAGGTACAGCGAAGGACTCCACCAGGCGATTGAAGCCAAGGAAAATGTCAAGATTGAGCGGGAATCTCAGACGCTGGCAACAATTACGTTTCAAAACTTTTTTCGGATGTTTAAGAAACTTGGTGGCATGACCGGTACCGCGAAGACGGAAGAACAGGAATTTATTAATATTTACAGGTTGGACGTCGTAGAAGTCCCCACGAATCTTCCGATGGTCAGACAGGATCTGCCTGATGTTATCTATAGGACGGAAGAAGGCAAGTTTAACGCCGTAGTCAACGATATTTCGGAAAAGAATGCCAAAGGCCAGCCAGTACTTGTCGGAACGATTTCGATTGAAAAATCCGAGAAGCTCAGCGACATGCTGAAAAAGAAAGGTGTTCCGCATCAGGTGCTGAACGCTAAGTTTCATGAACTTGAAGCCCAGATCGTCGCCAAGGCGGGGGAACAGGGTATGGTAACCATTGCAACCAATATGGCAGGCAGAGGAACAGATATTGTTCTTGGGGAAGGAGTAAAGGAACTTGGCGGACTGCATATCATTGGCACGGAAAGACATGAATCCCGCCGGATTGACAACCAGCTGAGAGGACGTTCCGGCCGTCAAGGTGACCCGGGGTCTTCCCAGTTCTATATTTCGCTTGACGATGATTTGATGCGGCTCTTCGGCGGTGACAATATTGCCGGGCTAATGGACAAACTGGGTATGGACGACAGTGTTCCTGTCGAATCCAAAATTGTCAGCCGCAGTATTGAAACAGCCCAGAAGAGAGTCGAGGGCAGAAACTTTGACATCCGCAAACACGTGCTGAATTATGACGATGTTATGAACAAGCAGCGTGAGATTATTTACTCGCAGCGCAGATCCGTTCTGACAGGAGAAAACCTGAAAGAACAGGTAATGGATATGATCGAAAAAGTCATTGCCGACACCACAGCACGTTACAGTGGAAATAGCCCGTATCCGGAAGAATGGGATCTGGTCAGTTTTCTGGACTATGTCGACAATGTCATTCTTCCTGATCATGACTTTACCCCCGAACAGATTAGCAATTTAGCCAAAGAAGAAGTTGAAGAACTATTGACCGACAGGGTGCATGAATTGTACGAGATCAGGGAATCCCAGTTCGGTTCGGACCTGATGCGCCAGATTGAAAGAGCAGTGGCTCTGCAGGTTGTAGATACCCGCTGGAAGGAACATCTTGACGCGATGGACAGCCTCCGGGAAGGGATTGGCTTAAGAGCTTACGGACAGCGCGATCCGCTCCTTGAATACAAGAATGAAGCCTTTGATATGTTCCAGGGTATGGTAGAATCCATCCAGGAGGACGTTTCGACTTATATCTTAAGAGTAACACCTCGGATTACGACGCAAGTTCCGGAACAGGCGCAAAAAGTCTCCGAGAACCGTTATGAGGAAGAACAGGAGCAGGTCAAGAAGCCCCGCAAAATTGGGGAACATATTGGCCGCAATGATCCCTGCCCGTGCGGAAGTGGGAAGAAATATAAGAAATGTTGCGGAATCAATAGCTAAATAAAATGTTGACAAAACAGATTTGTTTTACTTTAATAAGCAGTGGAAAAAATAATCTAGGGGTGGAAAAATGCTTGCCGATTGGAAAAAAGAAATTGAGAATCTAAAAATGCGTTTAGCAGATTTGAGGGTTTCCCTTTGACGTTGCTGGCCGTCAGATAAAGATTGCCAAGCTTGAGGACGAACTCAACAAACCCGGTTTCTGGGATGATCCTTCTTCAGCGCAAAAAGTCATGCAGGAATTGACCCGTGAGAAGGATAAGGTGACAGTCCATCAACAGCTCCAGGATCAGATCGAGGACATCGCTGCACTTTGGGAGCTGGCTGTGGAGGAAGACGATATTTCTTTGGAATCGGAAATTGAAAACACCATTGTTAAATTGAAAAACCAGTTTGCTGATTTGGAACTAGAGATTTTGCTCAGCGGACCTTATGACAGTAATAATGCGATCATTACCCTGCACTCCGGCGCAGGCGGAACCGAATCCCAGGATTGGGTGCAGATGTTGTACAGGATGTATGTACGCTGGGGTGAACGCCGGGGATTTAAAGTCGAGACACTCGATCTTCTCCCGGGAGAAGAAGCAGGAATTAAAAGTGTAACATTTTCCTTGGCCGGGGAGAATGCCTACGGCTACGCCAAATGTGAGAAAGGGGTACACCGTCTGGTTCGTATCTCTCCTTTTGATGCCTCCGGACGGCGGCATACTTCCTTTGCCTCCGTCGATGTGATTCCTGAAGTCACTGATGATGCAGAGATAACCATTGATGCGGAAGATTTAAAGGTTGACACGTACCGTTCAGGCGGAGCCGGCGGACAGCATGTCAATAAGACGGATTCTGCTGTACGGATCACACACCTGCCTACCGGAATTATTGTTCAATGTCAGAGCGAGCGCTCACAGATTCAGAACAGGGCTTATTGCATGCGGGTTCTTCAGGCCAAGCTTTTGGAATTAAAGCGAAAACAACAGGAAGAGGAAATATCTGAGGTTCGTGGGGAGCAAAATGATATTGCCTGGGGGAGCCAGATTCGGTCCTATGTCTTTCATCCTTACAGCATGGTCAAAGACCATCGGACCAGCTATGAAACAGGGAATGTTAATGCAGTGATGGATGGGGAAATTGATCCGTATGTTACGGCTTATCTTCAGCAAATTGTCGGACAGAATAAATAAATTGTGACCAAGCAAAGGAGGAAGCTTTATACCATGTCAGATTTAAAAGAAATCGCCTGCAGGATACGTCAGGACATCATCGAAATGCTGGAAAAAGCTAAATCAGGGCATCCAGGCGGCAGCCTTTCGGCCGCAGATATCCTTGCCGTCTTATACTTCCGGATCATGAATATTGATCCGGCCAATCCTGGATGGCCTGAGCGGGACCGCTTTGTGCTCAGTAAGGGGCATGCTGCCCCTGTACTTTATGCAGCTCTGGCTGAAAAGGGATATTTCCCGCGCGAGGAGCTGCAGCACTTACGGCAGACCGGACACTTTCTCCAGGGGCATCCGGATATGAAAAAGGTTCCGGGAGTCGATATGTCCACCGGTTCTTTGGGACAGGGCATTTCAGCTGCAGTTGGGATGGCGCTCGCCGGCAAGATTGATCAAAAAACATACAAAGTATATTGTCTCGTAGGTGATGGGGAAATGAATGAGGGCCTGGTTTGGGAAGCGGCAATGGCAGCAGCCCATTATAAGCTCGATAATCTGATTGGCATCCTGGACTTTAACGGTCTTCAAATTGACGGGGAGACGGAAAAAGTCATGAATTCTTCTCCGCTCTCCGACAAATGGGGAGCCTTTGGATGGAATGTCCTGGAGGTTGACGGCCACGACATTTCAGCATTGACGGATACCCTGGAAGCAGCGAAGCAGGTCCAGGGCAAACCGACGATGATTATCGCCAAAACCATTAAAGGGAAAGGGGTATCTTTTATGGAAAACCAGGCGGGGTGGCATGGAAATGCACCCAGCCCTGAACAAGCGGAAGCTGCCCTGGCTGAACTGAGAGGTGAAAACTAATGGCTGAGATGTTTGATCTGATTAAAGCGGAAAAAATAGCGACGAGGGATGCCTATGGCAAAACACTTGTGCAACTTGGCGGAGAAAACAAGGATATTGTGGTTCTGGATGCCGACTTGTCCAAGTCAACCAAAACAGCCGATTTTGCCAAGGTATTTCCGAAACGTTTCATCAATATAGGCATTGCCGAACAAAATTTAATGGGAGTCTCGGCCGGACTGGCAGCGGCGGGCAAAATTCCCTTTGCGAGCACTTTTGCAATCTTTGCAACAGGAAGGGCTTTTGAACAGATCCGGAATTCCATTGCATATCCGAAGCTCAATGTGAAGATTGCGGCTACCCATGCGGGGATCAGTGTAGGTGAAGACGGTGCCTCCCACCAGGCTGTGGAAGATGTGGCACTGATGCGTTCGGTGCCGAATATGACGGTACTGGTTCCTGCTGATGCGGAGGAAACAAGTCAGGTCATCAAAGCTGCTGCAGCATACCAGGGACCTGTCTATATCCGGCTCGGAAGACTGGCGCTGCCCGTGCTCTTTGATTCATCTTCCTATCAGTTCGAGATTGGCAAGGCCAATGTCCTGAAAGACGGCAAAGATGCTGTCATTATCGCAAACGGGCTCATGGTAGCGGAAGCGCTGAAGGCTGTGAGTGAACTCAGCGGGCAGGGCTGCGATGTCGCGGTTGTCAATTGTGCCTCTGTTAAACCACTGGACAAACAGACCATTATTCAGATCGCGCAACAAACAGGAGCAGTTGTCACTGCGGAGGAACACAGCATTATCGGCGGACTCGGAAGTGCAGTGGCAGAAGTACTAAGCGAAAATTGTCCTGTCCCGCTCTGCCGGGTTGGGGTCAATGATGTTTTCGGAGAGTCCGGACGCCCGGATGAACTGCTGGTGAAGTATCATCTTACAGCGAAAGACATTGTTGAAGCTGTAAGACGAGTGATTGCCAAAAAATAAAGAGCTGCAGGACAAATAAAAGCAGGATATTCCCCAAAAGGGTATTCTGCTTTTTACTTTTGCTCAATTTGTTCTTTTAATTGCAGATGAAAATAGTAAGAAGATTTGGATCAGAAAATAGCCTAAAGAAATCAAATATATTTCTGTTGTTATTTGTCAATATATTTATTTTTTACACTATCATTTAATAATTGTGGAGTGCATTCCTGAGATATTGCCATTTTTCAGGAAATGTTTAATTTTTTTAGCTTTCTTAGACAGGAAAATAACACAAAATGTCGAAGAGATAAATGTTAATAGGTCTTCCGGAGGACAATGAATGATTAAGCTAAAGAATGTTTCTAAAATCTATCCGAATGGTGCCCGCGCTCTGTTCGGCGTCAACCTTGACGTCGCTAAGGGAGATTTTGTATTTCTGGTTGGGGCCAGCGGGGCCGGCAAATCGACACTGATCAAACTGCTCTACCGGGAAGAAATTGCTACGAGGGGACAGGTACTCATCGATAATGTCAATCTTGTCAGAATGTCTTCCAGCCATGTGCCATTGGTCAGAAGAAAAATAGGTGTTATTTTTCAGGATTTCAAGCTGCTTCCGGCAAAGACCGTGTTTGAAAACGTCGCTTTTGCCCAGCAGGTTATTGGTAAAAGTATGAAAGAAACTAGAGAGAATACGGATACGATTTTGGATTTGGTTGGCCTTGCTAAGAAAAAGAATGCCTTTCCTTCCGAGCTTTCAGGAGGCGAACAACAGCGCACCTGCATTGCCAGAGCGCTGGTTAACAAACCCGCTTTGCTGGTTGCGGACGAACCTACAGGGAATCTTGATGTCGATACTTCCTGGAGTATCATGGAACTGCTTAACCATGTCAACAAGCTGGGTACCACGGTCGTGATGGCAACACATGCCAGGTACATTATTGAACAAATGAATAAGAGGGTAATAAGGATTGAAGAAGGTAAGATTGTTGATGACAGCATAGAGGGGGCATACAGAATTGTCACTTAACTCAGTAAAATATGTTCTAACCCAGTCTCTGGTATCATTGAAAAGAAACTTCTGGCTCAGTGCCGCATCCATTTTAACAGTGATGATTTCTTTAACAATCGTTGGTTATTCGGTTTTCTTTTTAGTCAACACATCGAACATTGCCGAGACCTTTGAATCCCAGGTAGAAATTGCTGTGTTTTTAAATGATCATCTGGAGACATCACAAATTACCGATTTAAAAAGTCAGATTCAAAAACTTGAAGGTGTCGCAACCGTTGCCGTTACCACTAAAGATCAGGCTATTATAGAGTTTCAGGAATCCATGGGTTCCGACTCTCTTCTGGAGGATTTGGGCGGAGTGAACCCATTTCCGGATAAGATTACAATTACAACGACCGATGCCCGTCTCGTCGAAGAGATTACTTCCCAGGTAAGCGGGCTGACCGGAGTCGAGAAAGTCCGTTATGGGCAGGGCTTTGTTGAGAAACTGATTGTCTTTACTCAGTGGCTTCGCTGGGTCGGGATTGGCGTTGTTGCCACATTTGCTTGTGCCTCTTTCCTCTTAATTGTTTTAAATATTAAAACCAATGTAAATTCCAGAGAGAAAGAGATTCAAATCATGCGCCTGGTTGGCGCCAGCAAATCCTTTGTTCGTTGGCCTTTTATCATCGAAGGGATCGTCATTGGTATGGTCGGGGCAATCCTGGCTGTTGCGCTGGTTGGGGCTACCTATACCTGGCTCCTGCAGTATATTATCTCGACCCTGAGTTTCCTGCCTGTTGTCAGCAGTCAACAGTTCATTATCAATGTGCTTCTGCTGATGGTTCTGGGCGGTGTTGCCATAGGATTTCTGGCAAGTGCGTTCTCTGTACGAAAATTTTTGAACCTTTAAAATCAGTTTTTCATGATTTTAGACGTCGAGGTTAACGAACTTTGAGTTTTATTGGGGGGGAATGGCGTAAAATATGATTAAAATGACAAGACCGGTTGTTTTGCTGATTGTTCTAACTCTAATGGTTACTTTCAATTTTCCTGTGACCGCGGATGAACTGTCTGATGCGCTTAAGCAGCAGGAAAAGATCCTGAATCAGCAGAAGAACGCGGAAGGGAACCTGAATAGCCTAACGACAAAAGCGCAACAGATGGAGAAACAGATTCGGCAACTGACGACGCAAATTTCTGACGCTGAAGTGGATCTGGATCATAAAGAAAACGCCCATGCGAAGGCCCAGGAAGAAGTAACGGCGATTCAAACGGAAGTGACAGCCAAGCAGCAGGAACTGAAAGGGAGACAGGATACTCTGCGCAGTCGGGTACGCGCGATCTATGAAGAAGGTCAGGTAAACTATCTGGAAGTCCTATTCCAATCCACAGATTTATCCGACTTCATTTCCAGAGTAGAATATCTAAGCTGCCTAGTTGAAAATGATCAAACCATTTTAAGTGATATCCGTGTTCAAAAACAGGATTTAGATGAAAAGAAGGAACTCCTAGTCGCTAAAATGGATGAGGCGGAGAGCTTAAAACAACAGGCGGAAGCAGCTAAGAGTTATTTGGACAGCAGCAAGTCAAAAAAAGAAGTAGCACTCGCTGAGAATAAAGAGGATCAGGAAGCGCTGCTCGAACAAATTGACAAGCTGGAGAGAGACTCTAAAGCACTTGAGTCAAAAATCCGTGAATTGCAGAAGAACAACACCGGAGGAGTTACTGGGACAGTTAGTGTCTGGCCTGCTCCAGGATACAAGTATATTACCAGTACTTTCGGATACAGGGTTCATCCGATAACAAAACAGTATAAACTGCACACCGGAGTCGATATCGGTGCACCATACGGGGCGAAGATTGTAGCAGCAGGATCCGGTACGGTGATCTTTTCCGGTTGGTACGGCGCCTATGGAAATGCCATTATTATCGACCACGGCAATGGAATTTCAACACTTTACGGCCATATGTCTTCAAGGGCGGTTGCAGTCAAGACAACAGTGGTAGCCGGCCAAACAATCGGTTATGTTGGATCAACGGGATGGAGTACTGGGGCTCACCTGCACTTTGAAGTACGTAAAGACGGCACCCCGACGAACCCGATGGCCTATTTTTAATCAATTGGACTTAACTTGTACAAGTCTGCATATACTAACAGAGAATAATGAGTTTGATAGGGAAGTGGACGTTTGTTCAATCGTGTGAATTGGAAAAAAGCTTTTATACAGGCCGCTGCAGTCGGCCTGATATTTTGTCTGGGGCTGGCACTTGTTGTTGGCGGGTTTGTACTGGTCAATTATGATCACCTTGGAAGACTTATGCGGGTGGTCTATCTTATTGACACCCAGTATTTAAATGGAACATCCCGTGCTGGACTCGTTGACGGGGCAATCGACGGGATGGTGGGTTCGCTGGACCCGTATTCATCCTTCCAGGATGCTGAGGAAAACAAAGTGCTGATGAATTCGATTCAGGGCACCTTTGGAGGGATCGGTGTACATTTAAGTACGGCAGATCCGGAAAAATTGGTTGTTATGCGTCCAATCAAAGGTTCTCCGGCTGATAGGGCAGGACTCGAAGCGGGGGATATTATCACAAAAATTGACGAGACCGATGTCTCCACGATCAGCCAGGATGAAGCAGTCGCGATCTTAAGAGGAGAGCCCGGGAGCAAGGTGACGGTTAAAATTTACCGGCCGAAGACGAAGACAGAATTTACCGTAAGCCTTATCCGTGACTATATCAATGTTCCGACGGTTGAAGGGATCTCTCTGCCGGAAAGGTCAGATATTGGGTTGATTGATATCTCCAGTTTTAACATTAATACCGGGGATGAACTTGAGAAGGTTTTACGGGAGATGGATCTGACCAAATATAAGGGCCTGATTATTGATCTTCGTTATAATTACGGAGGAGAAGTCAATGCCGCGATTAAAGTAGCAAGTTTTTTGGTGCCGGAAGGGTCGATCGTTCACATTGTGAATAGGAACGGCGTCGTAGATACAAAAGAATCGACTGCTGAATATATCAATATGCCCATTGTCATTTTAACCAACGAATATACGGCCTCAGCAGCAGAAATCGTATCGGGGGCAGTCAAGGATTACGGAAGCGGGACCCTGGTCGGGACGAAGACGTATGGCAAGGGTGTCGTGCAGACCGTGTTTACCCTTGATGGCAACACCAGCGTAAAGCTGACGACGGACAAATATCTTACACCGAAGAAAAATGATATTAATAAATTGGGAATCAAGCCTGATGTTGAAGTCGAACTTAAAGAAGGAGAAAAGCCTACCATCCTTCCGACCGAGCCTGTCTTCGACAGTCAGCTGAGCAAGGCGGTTGAAGTCCTGCTGCAGAAAATCCGGTAGGATAGAAAAGGATACAGTATCTTTATTCAGTCAGATGGAAGACGTCAATTTGAAGGCGTCTTTCTCTAAAATAGAATCCGCAGCGGAACGAATGATTAAACCCGTTCTGCTGCGGATTTATTAATGAGCAATCTCATTCTAGTAATACATTCTTAGAATAAATATACACATAGATAGTTAATTCCTGATATGCAGAGCTGCTTATTATCCCTATGATCAGTCTGAGGGACACAGTTTCGCTGTGAGCGGAGCATTGTAATGAACATCGCATTTCTGATTTGGCGGGAGAACGCCAGCTGTTCTATTTGCATAGAATATCCCACAGACATTATTGAACTGGAGGAATCATCATGGGGAACACAAGTGGGATTCGGCATTATTATATTGAGGCATTCACGCCTTACGGTTACATATCGCTGCTGCCTGAACTGCTAAAAGAAATTAAATATACATATCTTCTCACGGGCGGCCCGGGTACAGGAAAATCAACCATGATGAAGCTCATTGGCATCCAGATGATTGACCGTGGGAATGATGTTGATTATATCAGGTCGATCAGGGAAGCCGATTCAGTTGCCGGTCTGTATCTGCCCAAGCATAAAATATGCTTACTCGATAAGGATGAATTTAACTGGCAGATAAATTTTTGCGGCCCGTACCACCGTGAAATTGATTTTTCTTCCTTCTGCCGCCAGAGCAGACTGGAAGAACACGGTCCTAAAATCAGTCAGCTTGGAGCAAGCCTTGCTGACATTGAGCAGGACATCATTGCCCAGCTCAGAAAAGACTATATGCCAAAAAAAGAAGAGGAATCTGAGGAATCTGAGGAAGATAGCCACGCCTGTCAAAACAAAACCAGGAACCTGGACGCTGTCCTGTCTTTGGCCTGGGAAGGCGATCAGCAAGGTGATGATTCGCCGCATATTGATGAGATCACGCGAATCCTTTCCAGAATAAAAGCAAACAATCTGTCGTTCTATTTTCTCCATAGCCTTCAATTAGAAGGGTGGCTAAATCTTGCTCCAAGATATATTCGGGATTTTGACCGGATTTGCCTGGACGGTGAAGAGTCTGCTCACCTTCTGCGGGTACTGCTCGAAGAGGTTAAATGCCTGGGGCAGGCCATGGAAATCATTGTTCATCCGCTAAAACCGTACACAATCGTCGGTTTGCTCTTTCCGGAAAAGAATCTGGCTGTCTGGAAAGGAAATCCCTGCCGGATTGAAGAGCAGGGGTTCCGGATGGGTCACAGCACGGAGCTGATAGCTATTCTCGAACAATACAGAAAGAACCGCCTCGAATTAAAAAATCTAATTAATGACTCCGTGAATTTTAGGGGATTGGACCATTTCCGCAGCGAGCTCCTGAGCAGTATTTTGACGGACCTCCATCAAGGATGAAACAAAAATGCGGGAATGAAAACAAAATGATATAATAAATATACTGTCTTTGATGGAGGGATATTCTATGGAATTTCGACTGCGGGCTCCTTATAGTCTTTCTGGAGATCAGCCCCAGGCAGTGGACAAGCTTACTGAAGGCGTTCTAGCCGGTAAAAAGCACCAAACGCTGCTGGGTGTTACCGGATCGGGTAAAACATTTACAATGGCCAGCATCATTGAACGCATTCAAAAACCGACCCTGGTCTTTGCACACAATAAGACGCTGGCCGGACAGCTGTATTGCGAGTTTAAGGAATTTTTTCCGGAGAATGCGGTTGAATATTTTGTCAGTTATTATGATTATTATCAGCCGGAAGCTTATGTTCCATCCAATGACCTCTACATTGAAAAAGACGCTTCGATCAATGAGGAAATAGAAAAATTGCGGCATTCGGCCACAGCTGCGTTGTTTGAAAGAAGAGACGTCATTGTTATCGCAAGTGTTTCCTGTATCTATGGTATGGGCTCTCCGGATGAGTACCGGGATATGGTTCTGTCTTTGCGGCAGGGCCAGGAAATAGAACGCAATCAGATGCTGCGCAAGCTGGTTGAAATCCAGTACGACCGGAATGATACCGCCTTTTATCGCGGAACTTTCCGGGTAAGAGGGGATGTCGTCGAGGTATGTCCTGCTTCTACGGATGAAAAGGCAGTCCGGATTGAAATGTTCGGCGATGAAATCGAGCATCTTTATGAGGTGAATCTTCTGACCGGTGAAATCCTGGGAGAACGAAAACATATCTCGATTTTTCCAAACTCCCACTATGTGACCGAACGTGATAAATTAATGCTGGCAGCTGAAAATATTGAGCAGGAGCTTGAAGAGCGCCTGGAATATTTCCGTTCCAGGGAAAAGCTGCTGGAGGCTCAGCGCCTCGAACAGAGAACCCGCTACGATATTGAAATGCTTCGGGAGATGGAATTTTGCAACGGTATTGAAAATTATTCCAGGCATCTTACCTTCCGCAAACCAGGAGAAACACCCTATACTTTGCTGCACTTTTTCCCGAAGGATTTCCTGATGTTCATTGATGAATCGCATCAGACTCTGCCGCAGGTCAGAGGTATGTTTGAGGGAGACCGTTCCAGGAAAAGCACGCTGGTGGAGCATGGTTTCCGCCTGCCCTCTGCCATGGATAACCGGCCGCTGCGTTTTTCTGAATTTGAAATAGTTGTACCCCAAAGGGTCTATGTCAGTGCGACTCCCGGACCATACGAAATGGAGCACTGCCGCGAGGTTGTCGAACAGATTATCCGGCCCACAGGTCTGATTGACCCGGAAATCATTGTGAGGCCCACCCAGGGACAGATTGATGACCTGATCGGCGAGATCCGGCAGCGGATTGCCAGGGACGAAAGAATCCTCGTGACCACACTGACCAAGAGAATGTCCGAAGACCTGACAGACTATCTGAAACAGCTGAATATTAATGTCAGATATCTTCATTCTGATATTCAAACCCTTGAGAGGCTGGAAATCTTAAGAGAACTCCGTCTTGGAGAAATAGATGTGATTGTCGGGATTAATCTTTTAAGAGAAGGCCTTGATTTGCCTGAGGTATCGCTGGTGGTGATCCTTGATGCTGATAAGGAAGGATTCTTAAGATCGGAAAGGTCTTTGATCCAGACTGTGGGCCGGGCGGCCCGAAATGTCAACGGAAAAGTCATCATGTATGCGGACAATGTGACGGAATCCATGAAAGCCGCGATTGGTGAGACCAACCGTCGCCGAGCGATCCAGGAAGAATATAACAGAGCACACGGGATTATCCCGCAGACCATTCGCAAGCAGATCTATGAAGTGCCTGAAGCGACGAAAGTTGCGGAGAAAAAGACGGCTTATGGGGAAAAAGGCGGCAAGTTAACACCTGAGGAACAGGAAAAAACCATTCAGGTCCTGGAAGAAGAGATGCTTAAGGCTGCCAGGGAACTGGATTTTGAACGCGCAGCTGATTTGAGGGATGCGATCATTGAACTGAAGGGAGAATATGCTGGTATGACACGGAGCAGCCGCTCTAAATCCGGCAAAAACTATTCTTCCGAGAAACAGAACAGATCCCGCAAAAAAAGAAGGTAAATGAATGCGAACAAATGTTCCCTTTTGCTGTCTTTTGGTGTAAGATAAGATCGTGGCAATTATGGAAGAATAGATGTTAAATAAGGAATAGAATCAAGCAAAAATATAGCCTTATCATCTTTAGAAGCCTTATGGAGGAAATATATGACCCAGGATTATATCAAGGTACGGGGCGCCCGTGTCCATAACCTCAAAAACATTGATGTCGATATTCCGCGGGATAAGCTCGTTGTTATTACCGGCCTGTCCGGTTCAGGAAAATCATCTCTAGCTTTTGACACCATTTACGCTGAAGGCCAAAGACGCTATGTTGAGTCCCTTTCAGCTTATGCCCGCCAGTTCCTGGGGCAGATGGACAAACCGGATGTCGATTATATTGAAGGACTATCACCCGCAATCTCCATTGATCAGAAGACGACAAGCCGCAATCCACGATCAACCGTAGGAACGGTAACGGAAATCTATGATTATCTCAGACTGCTTTATGCAAGGGTCGGCCATCCGCATTGTCCGAACTGCGGCAAAGAGATCAGTCAGCAGACCGTTCAACAGATGGTCGATCAATTGCTGACCTATCCGGAGAAAAGCCGTCTGCAGATTCTGGCACCGGTAATCAAAGGGAAAAAAGGAGAGCACGTCCGGACACTCGAACAGGTCAGAAAAAGCGGCTACGTCCGGGTGAGGGTGGACGGAGAAGTCAGAGACCTCAGTGAGGAAATACTTCTCGAAAAAAACAAAAAGCACTCCATTGATGTGGTTGTCGACAGAATTTCCCTGAAGCCCGACAGCACCGCCCGGCTCGCCGACTCAATCGAGACTGCACTGAAGCTCGCCGAAGGAACGGTCCTGGTCGACATCGTGGGTCGGGAAGAGATTCTGTTCAGCGAAAATTTTGCGTGCCCGGACTGCGGAATTGCAATCGACGAGATTGCTCCAAGACTATTTTCATTCAACAGCCCATTCGGGGCCTGTCCGTCGTGTACCGGACTCGGAGCGAATCTGGAAGCAGATATCGATCTGATTATCTCCGACCGCAGCAAGTCTATCAATGAAGGTGCAATCGTGCCGTGGGCGAAATCGAGTTCGAGCTATTATCCTGCCCTGCTGCAGGGGCTGGCCGAAAAATTCGGGTTCAGTCTGGACTGCCCGATGAAAGATCTGACACCGGAGCAGTGGCAGGCCCTGGTCTATGGCTCTGATTCACCGATTAAATTCAGTTACTACAATGTCTTTGATGAATTAAAATATTGGAAAGCGCCTTTTGAAGGACTGGTGCCGTATTTTAACCGCCGATATAAGGAATCGACCTCGGACTATGTCCGGAATGAAATAGAAGGTCTGATGACAGAGAAACCGTGCCCGGCCTGTCAGGGCAAGAGGCTGAAACCGGAAGCGCTGGCTGTAAAGATTAATCGTTTATCCATCTATGAGCTGACCAGGCTTACCGTGATGGAGTCCCTGGACTTTTTTAAAAAGATCGTTCTAAGTGAAAAGGAACAGATGATTGCGCGTCAGGTTTTGAAAGAAATCAAAGAAAGGCTTGGTTTTCTTGTTAATGTCGGGCTGGACTACCTGACTCTGGATCGTGCCGCCGGGACACTTTCAGGTGGGGAGGCCCAGCGGATCCGTCTGGCCACGCAGATTGGCTCGAGTCTCACCGGCGTGCTGTATGTGCTGGATGAGCCAAGCATCGGTCTGCACCAGCGCGATAACGCAAAACTGCTGGACACATTGAAAAAACTGCGGGACTTGGGGAACACACTTTTGGTCGTGGAACATGATGAGGATACTCTTTTGGAGGCCGACCATATCATTGATATCGGCCCTGGCGCCGGAGCCCATGGCGGGCATATTGTGGCGCAGGGAGATATGGAAGCGATCAAGGCGTGTGAAGCTTCGATTACCGGGCAGTATCAAACCGGTCGTAAAAAGATTGAAGTCCCGGCTGAACGCCGCCAGCCGAACGGAAAATGGCTTGAAGTAGTCGGCGCAGCCCAGAACAACCTGAAACAGCTCCATGCCAAATTCCCATTGGGTGTAATGACTTGTGTAACAGGCGTGTCCGGATCGGGCAAAAGCACGCTGGTCAACGAAATATTACTCAAAGGACTTCAGACGGAACTCAAAATCAGCAGCAAAGTCCGTCCCGGGGTTTACCGGGAGCTCAAAGGACTGGAGTATGTCGACAAGGTTATCGACATTGATCAGTCTCCGATCGGGCGTACACCGCGATCCAATCCGGCCACGTACACCGGGCTATTTGATTTTATCCGGGACCTCTTTTCCCAGACGCCGGAAGCGAAAATCAGAGGCTATAAACAAGGCCGGTTCAGCTTCAATGTCAAAGGCGGACGCTGTGAGGCATGCCGGGGAGACGGAATCATAAAAATTGAAATGCATTTTCTTCCGGATGTCTATGTCCCGTGTGAGGTATGCCGCGGGCAGCGTTACAACCGTGAGACCCTGGAGGTAAGCTTTAAAGGGAAAAATATTGCGGAGATCCTCGACATGACGGTTGCTGAAGCGGTTGAATTTTTCGCGGCTGTACCTCGGATTGCTCGGAAACTGCAGACACTGCAGGATGTTGGCTTAGGCTACATCAAGCTTGGGCAGCCGGCTACGACCCTTTCCGGGGGAGAGGCCCAGCGCGTTAAGTTGGCTACGGAGCTCAGCCGCCGCAGTACGGGGAAAACGCTGTATATTTTGGATGAACCGACGACCGGTTTGCACGTCGCCGATGTGGATAAGCTGTTAAAGGTCTTACAGCGCCTCGTTGAGGCGGGCGATTCCGTTCTGATCATTGAGCACAATCTGGACGTGATTAAAACCGCCGATTATATCATCGACCTCGGTCCGGAAGGCGGCAGCCGGGGAGGCGAGATTGTCGCAATTGGTACGCCCGAGGAAATCGCCGCGGTTCCGGCCTCGTATACTGGACAGTTTTTAGGAAAACATCTGGGAATTTAGGACAATAGGTTAAATTCATTAATTTTTAAAAGCTGGTGTCGTTTTATACGGTGTCAGCTTTTCTGATTTTTCGACAATGTCATTAATTGGTGTACTCCCCTTGTGGAAAAGTGTCGGCAGGGGGTAGACAATTGAAGGCAGATGGTATATATTATATTGTAAATAATTTTAAGGAATCGTTCCTATATTTTTTGGAGGGAAAGAGAAAATGCGATCGAAAGTCAACATCAATGCGTTGCAGAACAAAGTGAATTTAAGTGAAAAAATTACCATGCTGACGTGTTATGACTATCCAATGGCCCTTCTTGAAGAGAAGGCTGGTATCGATATTATACTTGTCGGAGATTCTATGGCGATGACCGTTCTGGGAGAAGAGACAACCCTGGGCATGGACCTGGATACCATGGTCACACATGCCAAGGCAGTCCGTAAAGGTGCACCTACGGCGTACTTAGTCGGCGATATGCCTTATATGACCTATCAGATCAGCAAAAAAGAAGCCATTCGCAATGCAAGCCGTTTTATGGCAGAGGCTGGCTGCGATGCTGTCAAGCTGGAAGGCGGATCCAATATGGCGGATACCGTCGAAGCTATGGTCAAAGCGACCATTCCTGTCATGGGACATCTTGGCTTAACTCCGCAATCTATGGCTCAATTAGGTGGATTTAAATCGCAGGGACGCGATTGTGCAGGCGCCTTAAAGATTATTGAAGATGCCAGGATTCTTGAGGAAGCCGGTATTAGCCTGTTGCTGCTGGAAGCTATTCCGCCTGAAGTCGGCAAGATTGTTACTGAAAGAGCAAATATCCCGGTTATTGGGATCGGAGCAGGTCCATATGTTCATGGACAGCTGATGATCGTCCACGATGCGCTGGGTTTCTTTGACGCTTTCACCCCCAAATTTGTCAAGAAGTATGTGAATCTGAATTCGATCATCTTGGATGCTTTGGAAAGCTACAAGAATGATGTAGTTGGGGAACAGTATCCGGAAGACGGGCATAATTATAACTTTATGAATGGGGAATTGGAAAAGCTTCTCAGGCAAGCATAAAAATCATACAGTAATATGAAGGTTTAATTTTAGATACTGCTGACAACCGTTGTTGGCAGTATTTTTGTTTCTTCAGTACAAACAAATGAATTACACGAATTTCTGGATATTGTTTTCCCTGGCGAACCGGTACACTGCAATTAGGAAGAAAGCCACGGCAAAAGCAATCAAGATAGCAATATTCATCAGGATTTCCGACAGACTGCTGCCGGACTGCATTTTTTGAATCGCATCCAAAGCCCACCATTGCGGCATAAAGTGGGCGATTTTCTGCATGGTTTCGGGCATCAGGCTAACCGGCCAGAAACATCCTCCCAGCATGCAGGTCGGCGTCAGGATAAGCGTAGAAAGCGTGCCTGCCATGTAGGACGAACTGGAAAACGCTGTTGTAATAAGTCCGATCCCGATTGAAACAAGGCCGAACAGCAGAAGGATAAAGAACAGAAGGATTGCAGGCACATAGGTTTCAATACGGAACAGATATTGTAAAGCCACGATGATAAAGAGTGTTTGAACGGTAACGATGATCAGGCTGCTTAGCGCATTTGCACTGAGATATTCCTTTGGCGATACGGGACTCGCACAAATTCTGTGATAGGTCCTGGTTTTTTTTTCATTCAGGATAGCATGAGATGTCAAGCCTGCTCCGAGCATTACAAACATCAGCAGGAAGCCGAAGCTTGTCAGGGTAATATCCTTGCTGACACTTTCGTCCTGCAGTTCGACAGCAGATACCTGGAGCGGATGGCTGCTGTATTCCTGAAACAGTCCCCGGAAAGCTGTCTCGTCCCCGCCGGCAGCGGCAGCCAGATCTTTCAGATTCCGGGTCTGCAGATTAAAAAACTGCTCCAGCCAGGCCGTTGTATCCTGTCCCTTTAACGAGATGATTTTGATTGCTGCCGGAGAGCCGGCAACAATACTTTTTTCATATCCACCGGGGATGATGATAGCTGCCTCCAGGGTTTGATCCAGAAGGTTGTTTTTTATTTCTGTTTCTTGGAGGGGAGTAAGCGTATAGTTTCCCGCTTTAGCAGTTTCCTGGACAAGGTAGGCGGAAAGGGCAGTTTGGTCTTTGTCAATCAGCCCGATTTGGACGGGTTCTGACTTGGCCCCGCTGTAGATCGCCAGTGCAAAGACAATACCGAGCAGCGGAAGAAGCAGATAGACAATATAATTCCCCTTTTTTCTAAAGGTGACCTTTAAGGTGTTCCGGACTAAAAATAGAATGTTTTTCATTCAGACCGCCTCCTTTCTGGATAGGAATGCTGAGACCATTAGAAATGTCGCGGCGACAGCCAGATTGATCAGAATAGCAGGAAGCATGATCGTATAGTCCTGATCATAGATCAATCTGAAAATTGCCTCATTTGTCCACTTAAGCGGAGATAGCGCAGTGATGGCAGTGAGTGGACCATTCAGCGAGGATAACGGGACATACCCGCCGCCGAGGAAAGCAATAATTGGGATCAGAACATTTAGACAAGCGGCACCTGTACCGTCATTGCGAATCAGGTAAGCAATTCCCGTACCCAGACTGATTGCCAGAACAGCTTCAGAGAAAATGATCAGCAGGACCGATAGCAGGTCTGATCCCCAGTACACTTTAAAGAAAAGCGAGCTAAACAGAAGAACGACCGCTGCCTGCACGATGGTTACCAGGAGGCCGCCGAGGGTTTTGCCTGTGAGCAGTTCGATTTTGGTGACAGGACTGCTAAGTATCCGGTTGCCGGTTTTAAAATTCTGTTCATTTTTAACAGACCAGAATCCGGTCAGCGAAGCGTACAGTAAAAAAAGTGTCAGCATGGTTACCGCGTAGTAATCCAGTGAACCGGGTTCTCTTTTTTTGTCTATGGATTCGGACTGAACATAATCTTCTTCAGGACTAGCCATAATGCCCGCTAATGCAGAAGGATTTGTTTGGGCAATCAGCTTAACGGCATCATATCTGGCGGCAAACACTTTAACGGATGATTCAACGAGATTGGCCTCAAAGTTAAAACGCGCATTTTTGTAGACGTGAATTTCCGGGGGGGCGCTCGTCAGCAAAATAAAACAGGAATACCGGTCATTTCTAATACTGCTTAGACCTTCCTCTGGGTTTGTCGTTTCGGTAAAAGTAATTCCCAGCTGTTTCTGCAGCTCCTCCTGAAAGGAATGAAAACTTTCGGTAAGTGCCGGATCTCCTTGAACAGAATAAAGGACACGTATATCGTCCAATACAATATCATTGGAAAATACACCGGAAAAGGCCGTACCCAGGATGACAATCAAGACAATCGGGAAAAGGACCATCATAATATTCGCTTTGAAATCCCGAATGTTCTGTTTGAATTCCTTTAAAATAATATGAATAATTCTCATGGCAGCCACCTAATCCCTTAGACTGCGGCCGGTCAGCGACAGAAATACAGTTTCCAGGTCCGGTGTTCTGCTCTCAACACTTTTGATTGAGAACTTGTTTTCGGTAAAGTAACAGATAATTTTATCAAGGTTGTGGACTTCTTTGGCAGTGCTAATTTTTAGCGTATTTTCTTCAATGTCCATCTGAAGAACCCCGGGTATTTCCCTGATCTTGTCTTCGACAGCTTTCGTGATCGAGTCGTTAACGGTAATCCAGACAATATTGGAGTCGGTTAACAGCGCTTTCAACTCTTCTTTGCTGCCCAGGGCAATCACTTTGCCGTGATCCATGATCGCGATTCGGGAACAGATTTCTTCGACTTCTTCCATGTAATGGCTGGTATAAATGATCGTACAGCCCATCTGATTTAATTTCTTAACAGATTGCAGGATATGATTCCGGGATTGTGGATCGATACCTACGGTAGGCTCATCCATGATAATCAATTTCGGTTTATGGGTAATCGCACAGGCGATATTCAGCCGTCTTTTCATGCCCCCGGAAAAGCTTTTTGGATAACTGTTTGCCTTATCGCTTAATCCGGTAAATTCAAGCGCCTCAGCCGCTGCCTTATTCAGCTCATCCCCTCGCAGATCGTAAAGGCCCGCAAAAAATTTGACATTTTCCAGCGTGGTCAGATCTTCATAAATGGCAATATCCTGGGGAACTATGCCTGTGTTTTTCTTCGAAAAGGCTTTGTTTCTTTTCGTATCTTTATTCAGAATAGAGATCGTCCCTTTATCGATGGATAATAAGCCAATAATCATGTTAATAGCGGTGCTTTTACCTGCGCCGTTCGGTCCCAAAAGTCCAAATATTTCTCCCTGTGCAATGCTGATATTCATGTTATCCACAGCAATGACATCACCGAATTTTTTCGTAACATTTTCCATTACCAGGATGCTCATAATGAACCGCCCCTTTCATTTTCCTATCCATCACTATGATTCATCATAGATACTACTAAAAAAAGGAACCTTTCGTTAGTAGAAAAGGTCACCAATTCGTATGACAAAAGTCATTTGTTTATGATGATTGTAACATTCTTTTGGTTATGTAATGTTTTTATGATCTGGAACCGGTCAGGTAATAAATCGCAATTTGGGTTCTGTGCTCAAGCTCCGTTTTATTCAGGATGGAAGTGATATGATTTTTTACCGTACCTTCCGAGACATAGAGCTCCTTTGCTATTTCGCGATTAGCAAGGCCTTTGGAGATAAGTTTGATGATATCCATTTCTCTATCAGAGAAAAGATCTTCAGCAATTTTGACTTTGGGATTCGTGACCAGTTCCTCCCGAATTTTTTTCATCACACTGTCCTGCATCACAATGCCGCCCTCATATACCATTTTTATCGCGTCCATGATCCGGTCAGGGGAACTGTTCTTCAGCAAATACCCTCTTGAACCGTTTTTTACAGCCGTCAGAATAAAATCATCGTCGTCAAATGTGGTCAGGATCAGTGGCTTGACGGTCGTTTTCTCAGATATTTCTCTGGAAGCCTGCAGGCCGTCCATGACAGGCATCCTGACATCAAGCAGCACGATATCGACTTTCTGGGATTCACAGTATTGGATGGCCTGCAGGCCATTTTCCACACAGGCGGTTACTTCAAAACGTTCGTCGTTTTGAAGTATGATTTTAAGCCCTTCCCGAATCAGGATGTCGTCATCGGCGATAAGTACTTTAATCGGCATTTTCTGCTCCTTTCACAGGCAGTAAGGTAATGACGGAAAAACCGTCTGAACTGTCCAGAATTAGTTTGCCCCCGCAGCTTTCCGTTCTTTCCTCCATCCCTTCCAGCCCCAATCCCTTCTTAATCGATATGGCACCGACTCCATTATCTTTTATTTCGACTTTAATAAGTTTATTCATTATCTCAAGGTTTATTTTCACTTCTCCGGCGGATGAATATTTCAATGTATTTGTCAGTGCTTCCCGGACATTTTCCAGGATGATTCTCCATTGTGAATGGGTAATGCAGTTCAGATCACCCCGGTAGTTCAAATGTGTTTTCATTTGGCTGTTAAATGAATGCTCATCCAGAATCGCTTTCAAACGATTAATGCCAAGCTGCTCAGGAGCTGGTTTGATAGTTCTGAGTGTGGAACGGATATCCTCCATGCCTTCTTTCAAGACATGGATAACATTGAAAATAATCTCCTTTGATCTATTCTGGTCCCGGTCAATCACCACGCGGGCGGCTTCAAGCTGGATCAGGCTTCCGGCAAGGACATGCCCAATTTTATCGTGAATATTTTGCGCAAGCGTATTTCTTTCTTCCAGCTGGCTTAAATACCTGACCTGGTTTTCATATTCGGTACCGGAGTGCAAACGGCCGTAAAGAGAATGGTTCTTTTCTCTTAAGAAATCGTTGTCCGCGGCCAGGCGGGCAATGCGCATCGAAGATTTTAGGGACAGTTCATAAATCATGGCGCTCAAAAGACTGATCAGCAGATATTCCGGGATAATACTCCCCGCAAGCAAG
This sequence comes from Dehalobacter sp. DCA, assembly GCF_000305775.1. Taxonomy (NCBI): domain Bacteria; kingdom Bacillati; phylum Bacillota; class Clostridia; order Eubacteriales; family Desulfitobacteriaceae; genus Dehalobacter; species Dehalobacter sp. DCA. Next base: position 2,921,333 of record NC_018866.1, on the reverse strand, counting down.
AAAAGAGGAAGAGCTGTAGAGATCAGGGCATATAATGGATTTTTCCCGAACTGGTGAAACAATTCCAATAAGTTTAACGGCAAAAGAAAAACAAAGAGATTAGAGGCATAGAAAGCAGAGAGAATCAGAAAAACACATATCAAAACCATCCATGTTTTTTTTACGGATTCCTTGGAGGAAATAATATGAAACATACTCACAATGATATAGATAAGTAGAAGTAACAGCACCAGGGGTAAATTGGTCATCCCAGTCAGTACATAGCAAAAAATACTATATAGAATAATCACTAATTTCGTGCCCAAAAGCCAGCTGGTCATCAGATTACCTCGTTCATCCTATTTCAGTATATCAGAAAAACCTTAGGTGCTTTCTGATATATCTATGGGCAACTAAGGCTTACGCCTGTGCCAAAAGGCTTGGCGTAAGCCAAGTTTTCTATATAATCCTACTATAGTTTTTCTACCGGGACCATGTCAACCCTAATTCTGGTATATTATACGTCTGACTACCTTGCCCAAAAATCGAAAAGGCTACGGCCCTGAAGTTCTATGGTATAATAGTATCGATTTATTCGTGTAATCTGCCAAAGGAGTGAAATAGATTGATCCGACTTGTTGCCATAGATTTGGATGAAACACTGCTTAACGATGCGTGGCAAATTTCTGAAGGGAACATCAAGGCCATCCGCCGCGCAGTGGCCAAAGGCGTAATGGTTACGCTTGCTACAGGAAGGATGGCTGTATCTGCCAGAAAATACGCCAGCCAGCTGGGTCTGGATGTTCCGATTATTACATGCAACGGAGCCTTGATCGAGCACTCCCTGAGCAGGGAAATCATCTGCCATAAAGTGATTCCGTCAGGATTAGCTATGGAGATTATTCAGCATCTCCAGTCGAAAGAAGTCTATACACAGGTGTTTATCAAAGATGAAGTCTTTACAAATAAATGGAATCAATATTCCAAAGCCTATGAGGAAATGACCGGAATAAAGGTCCAGGAAACGGATGTGCTGCAAATTTTGCACACTGAGCCGGAAGGTGCTGAAAAAATATTGTGCATTTCCGGGGAGGATTATCTCCAGGCTGCTACGGCAGATCTGCGGCAGATCTATGCCGACAGGCTTCATTTTACGCGTTCCAAGCCAATTTTTCTGGATATGATCGATAAAGAGGTCAACAAAGGCAGCGCGCTTCGGGCGTTAGCCGCGAATTTCGGCATCTTGCCGGAAGAAATTATCGCGATCGGGGATAATTTCAATGACCGGGAAATGCTGATGTTTGCCGGCATCGGTGTGGCTATGGGCAATGCCCTTCAGGAACTTAAAGAAATTGCGGATTATATTACAGCTTCAAATAAAGAAGACGGAGTAGCCAAAGTTTTCGAGAAATTTGTTCTGTAAGGTCCATCATAAATCAGAAAAAAGAATCAGCCTAAGAATTCAGGTAAGGAGTTTTAATGTGAAGATCCTGCTCGTTGGCATAAATACCCGGTATGTACATACAAATCTAGCCATTCGCTGTCTGCGTGAAGTCTTGAAGACACAGGGAAACACCGTATGGGAAATCTGTATTCGCGAATTTTCGATTAATGAGCATCTGGACAAAATTGCCGGAGAAATATTTGAAGAGAAACCGGATGTCCTTGGTTTCTCCTGCTATATCTGGAACATTGTCTCCGTTAAGGCCCTGGTACGCAGGCTGAGGCCTGTCTTGCCCGATGCCTTCATCCTGGCCGGGGGGCCGGAAGTATCTTTTGACTGTGATCGTCTTATAAATGAAGTCCCCCAGCTCGATGCGGTCGTTGCCGGGGAAGCTGAACGGGTTCTGCCTGTGCTGCTCGAAGGTTGGTCCGAAGGCAATCTTCCCCGGGATGTTGCCGGTGTTGTCTGGCGACAGCGGAGAGAGGCCGGCGGTCCCCAGGGCCTGGACAGCATGACCGACTCGGATGGTTTCCAGGGAATGACCAACGCCGATGAATGTGGCATGGTAGTGACGAATGCAGCGGTACCGGATACCGTGGATCTGAATCTTCTTCCAAACCCCTACGCGGGGCAAGAGGATCTTCGCGGAAAGCTGGTTTATGTCGAGACAAGCAGGGGCTGTCCGTATAACTGTGAATTTTGTATTTCGTCCACTTTCAAGGGTGTCCGGTTTCTGCAACCGGAGCGTCTTCGTCCCATTTTGCGGCAGCTTTTTGCGAACGGGGCAAGGACGATTAAATTTGTGGACAGAACATTCAACGCATCCAAAACGCACGGGTTTCAAGTTCTTGACCTATTTAAAGAGGAAGCTGAACGGGAGTACGAAAAAACAGGACCGGAGGGCCCATATGGATTGTCTGGGGACATTCCACGGGCTCATTGCGAGATAGCCGGAGATTTGCTGGATCAGGACTGGCTGCAGTACTTGCAGAACTATCCGACAGGAATGATTCAATTAGAGATCGGAGTCCAGTCCACCCATCCACCTGCTTTAAAATCGATCCGCCGATCCCAAAATTTTGCGGACTGGAAAGATAAGGCTCGTTATTTGCAGCACGACTGCGGGATACCGGTTCATTTGGATCTTATTGCAGGCTTACCCCATGAGGGGTGGGCAGAATTCCGCAAGTCATTTGATGAAGTTTTTAATCTCAGACCGAACCATTTGCAGCTAGGTTTTCTCAAGGTATTGAAGGGTTCGGGAATCCGCAGGCAATGTACCCGATACGGGCTGAAATACTGCCCGGATCCGCCCTATACGGTCCTGAAAACACGGGAGTTGAGCCACGAACAGGTTTTGGACCTGGTCCGAATAGAAGAAATTCTGGAAAGGTACTATAATTCTGGAAGGTTTAAGTTTTCACTCGAAGTTGTTCTTGCTGATCGGCAGAGTCCGTTTGATTTTTTTGATGCTCTGGCCAGATACTGGCACGGCAAGGGCTGGTTCCAAAGAGAATGGAGTTCCAGGTCACTCTTCGAGAATATCTGGGAATTTCTGATGGAACAGCCGGACGGCCGGACCTCACTGAATCGGAAACTTTGGCGCGAAGCACTGCGTTTTGATTATTTTGTCGCTGAACGTCCCGGGCAAATCCCTGATTTTCTACAGAGAGCAGAAGAGACTGTCCAGGATAAAAGTTGGAAAGAAGAGATAAGGAAGGACCCGATTTGGCAGAACCGGATTCCTGCGTCTGAGGGCATGGACAAAAGGCAGTGGATCAGAGCTACGGCTATCGAATATTTTGAGCGGGATATTCCAACAGGGACTACAGAACATTCCCCGGGAAAAGGCGGCTGGTATTTGTTCTACTACGGTCGAAAGCCGACCCAGTATTTTAAAGTTGAAAGTTGAAGCTCCTAAAAGCATATAGAAAACCAATTGACAAAAACAGTCTCAGAAAGTAGTATTTGTAACTTTCCAGCGGACGGATTAGAATAAGAAGAAAAGAAACGAATATTTGCTCGGGTTAGTCTCCGTAATGGATGGCGCAACAGCCGAGAAGCGGTGTTGTGGCCCTCAGACTTGCCCTAGCATAATGGTTTTTTATTTTAGTGAGATTGTATCAGGTATGAGGAGAGGAAATCGCTCTGAATGGAAAAAAGGCTGAAAGCACTTCCGTGTATTATGATAATTATATTGAGCTTAACGGCTTTAACAGCTTGTTCCAAGGGACCCTCTCCGGGGAAACCCGGCGGAGACGCCCCTGCGGTAATTTCTGTCTGGTATTCGTTGGACGGCAAAGAAGAACAGGCTTTACTTGCGCAGTTTGCCAGAATCAATAAGGAATATCCCGAAGTATCGGTTAAAGGTGAAAGAATTGCTGAGGCAGATATTGTCCAGCAGGTCTGGAACTACCAAGCCGGAGCAGAGGGGCCGGAAATTGTGATTGCTAGAAGACAGATCCTCGATGCGCTCTATAAAAAAGGAGCGGTCTCACCTGTCCTGGCGGATATCGACTCAGCCTATCCGGCGGCGAGAGCGGTTTTTACGTATAATAAACAAGCATTTGCAGCACCCTGGCTTACGGATGTACCACTGCTCTACTACCGCAAAGATAAAGTACCGGTGCCCCCGGCAAGTCTGGCGGAAATCTGGGAGAAACATTCCGTCATCGCAGTTCCGGGTCTGAATGCGTCGCTGCTCAGTCCGTGGTGGAGGGCTGAGGGAGGAACGTTAAGCACTAACGGTATTCCAGCCCTGAATTCGCAGAAGAATCGGGCTTTTATCAACAATTTTGCAGCGCTTCGTCAGCAAAACCAAGTGCTTTTGGACAGCGCGGCCTTAGCCCGGTTTGCCGGGGGTGAGACCGGTTACCTGCTGACCTGGGCCAGTGACAGTACCAAACTGACGAACATAGGCGGAAACTGGGACTGTCTGTCCTTCTATTCTTTACTGGGAGCCAAGGGACAGGTTTTGCTGGATCATACGATCGGAATCGCTAATTCATCCATAAAGACCATTCCTGCCATGGAAAGCGCCATTCGGCTGGTTGAAGAAGAACTGCTGAAGCCGGCGGCGGAAGAGGCGATGTTTCAAGCCGGCGGCAGGCTGCCTGTTAACAGTGCGTATTACGAATCGGCGGCGAAGCGTTTTCAGTCAGAGGTTGCTTTGTCTTTGCAGTCTGCCTGGTATTTGGAGGGTTCAGTGAACGACTGGACGTATTTGGACCTCCTAAATTCCAGCTGGCAGAATATTGCAGGAGGGGCCAATATGGAAAGTGAACTCGCTCGTATTCAGCAGGATGCGTCGGATATTGGCAAGCAAACGAAATAATCAGGAAAGGAACAATTCAGGTGGGGGAAAAGGCTATGAAAAGAGAAGCATTGAAACTGGTGATTATTACCGGTTTGTCCGGGGCTGGGAAAACGCAAGCCCTGCAAAGTATGGAAGACCTTGGATTTTTTTGCGTTGACAATCTTCCGCCGAGCCTTATTGAAAAGTTCGTTGACTTGTGTGCCCAATCCCAAGGAAAAATAGACAAAGCTGCCATTGTCTGTGACTTACGCGGCGGAGATTTCTTTTCTTCTTTAAACCAGGCGCTCGCGGATCTGCAGGAGGCGGGATATCAATACGAAATTTTATTCCTAGAGGCTTCGGACGATGTTCTGGTCAACCGTTATAAAGAATCAAGAAGAAGGCATCCCGTATCTCCGAAGGGAAATGTGCTGGAAGGCATTCACAAAGAGCGGCAATATCTTGCCGATTTACGTGGGAATGCAAGCAAGATCATTGACAGTTCAGACCTGACAACCGTACAGATGAAGGAAAAAATCAGGAATCTGTTTGGAAAGGAATACGATCCGGCCAGGATGTCCGTATCGGTTGTTTCTTTCGGGTTTAAATTTGGGATACCGCTGGATGCCGATACAATCATCGATGTCCGTTTTCTGCCTAATCCGTATTATTTAAAGGAACTTAAACCGCTGAACGGCAAAGATAAAGAGGTCAGGGATTATGTTTTGCTGAATCCTACCACGGCTGATTTTATCGGCAGGTTTTTTCATATGCTGGAATTTATTCTGCCGTTATATCTCAAAGAAGGTAAAAGCCACCTGGTCATTGGCATAGGATGTACAGGGGGGCAGCACCGTTCCGTGGCAATTGTTGAGAAAACAGCGGAGTTCCTGCAGATGAACAATTACTCCTGTGTTATAAACCACAGAGATATCAAAGGATAGGAATGGTTTGACGAGATGGAACTTCCGAAAAAATATTTGGAAATGTGCAAATGGTTCTATCCAAATTTAGGTGTAAAAAGATATTTTCTGTTGGCAATCCTCGGTTTATTTCTTGTCGCCGGCGGACTTTCGGTCATCAGCTCCGGGGAAACCCTCGGATTTATTGAAGTGCAGTTTCGGGAGATCATCTATCAGCTGGCCGGCAAAGATACCGTAATGGTGGGTCCGGCGGGGGTCGTTACCTGCCTGGCAGGGATGGCTATCGTTTTTATCGCGTTTAAAAAAATGATCAGCTCTATCATTTCCGTGCTGATTCCGGAAAATGAAGATAGAATTCTCGATGTGATTTATTCCCGCCGTCAATTGAAGCGAGGACCTAAAATTGTTGTTATCGGTGGAGGTACCGGGCTGTCGGCGTTGCTGAAAGGGCTAAAAGAATATACCAGCAATCTGACGGCTATCGTTACCGTTGGGGATGATGGCGGAAGCTCGGGGCGTCTGCGTCGAGAGCTTGGGATTCTGCCGCCCGGGGATATCCGTAACTGTCTGGTTGCTCTGGCCGAAAAAGAAGATATCATGGAAGAACTTTTTTCCTATCGCTTTGATACCGGGACGTTGGCCGGGCACAGCCTCGGAAATTTGTTTCTTGCAGGTCTGGCCGGAAGATTCGGCGATTTTCAGAAAGGCATCGAGCAAATTGGCAAAGTATTCGCCTTGCGCGGGGAAGTATATCCGTCAACGCTTTCTCAAATCACCCTGAATGCTTATTTTGAAGACGGTAGATTCATTAACGGCGAGACAGCCATCCGGACGACGCCTGGAAAGATCAAAGTTCTTAATATTATGCCCCAGGACTGTCGGCCCTTGCCCGGAGCTTTAGCAGCGATTGAAGATGCCGACCTGATTGTTCTTGGGCCGGGGAGTCTTTATACCAGTATCATTCCGAATCTATTGGTGAAAGGGCTTCGCGACAAGATTGCTTCGGCCAAGGCTCCGTGCATTTATGTCTGCAACATTATGACGGAACCTGGAGAGACTGACCATTATGCGGTCGCCGACCATTTAAAGGTAATTATCGAGCATGCTGGGAAGGATCTGGTTGATGCGGTGCTGGCTGCCAGAGAAAATATATCTCAGCAAGTCAGGGAACGCTATCAGGCAGAAGGCGCTGAGGTTGTGGACGGTGATGCCGCTGAGGCCGAAAAACTGGGTGTTCGTTACTTTGAAGGCAGTTTTTACACCGGCGGGGAAGTTGTCCGGCATAATCCGGATAAGCTGGCTAAAGAAATTCTGCGTCTGTTATTCCGTCTGAAGCCCGTGAATGAGAGAGTCGCCATGGTTGATTCGTATCTGCTGAATCGAAAAATTAAGTCGATATAAATATAAGCCGCTGTTGACGAAAAAGGATATTATTTTGAAGGGCCGGAGTTGATGGTATGTCGTTTAGTGCCATAACCAAAGAGGAACTAGCCAGACTGGAACTGCAGAAGGATTGTTGTGAGCTGGCTGAGCTGGCTTCGCTTATCCGCATGGATGGAACACTGCAGATCAGCGCGAATCAGAAATATTCCCTGAACGTGATCACTGAAAGCGCTCCTGTGGCGCGAAAAATATATAACCTGGCCAAAGAATCGCTGCATCTGCCAGCCGATATTGTGGTCAGGCGGAAATTAAGACTGAAGAAAAACAATTCTTACCTGGTGAAGATTTACCCCAGAGAGATGAGTGATCTGCAAAGACTCGGATTGTTTAATGAAGAGGGAGAAATCCAGGCCGGAATTGATAAGAAACTTATTGCCAAAAAATGTGACCAGAAGGCTTACCTCCGCGGGGCATTTCTGGCCGGAGGCTCGATCAGCAACCCTGAGGGGAATTATCATATGGAGATTATCACGAATGATCCGGTTCTGGCAGGAGACCTGAGCAAACTTTTGAACAAATTCGATCTAAAGGCGAAGGTCAGTACCCGTAAGAATTTCCATGTGGTTTATTTAAAGGAGAGCGAACATATCGTCGAGTTTCTGGCGCTGATTGGTGCCCACCAGGCGTTATTTGAGTTTGAAAATATCCGGATCATCAAAGAAATGCGCAACCAAGTTAACCGGATCGTTAATTGTGAGACTGCCAATCTGAATAAGACGGTGGACGCCGCAGTACGTCAGTTAGAAAACATTCGGCTGATTGAAAGGACCATCGGACTCAAAGCCCTGCCGGAAAATCTGCAGGAGATTGCTTGCCTGCGTCTGGAATTTCCAGATTATACCTTGAAAGAACTGGGTGAAATTCTGACCCCGAAAGTCGGTAAATCCGGCGTCAATCACAGACTGCGCAAGATTGAAGAGATTGCCGAAAAGATCCAGACGGATAAGAACAAACCACAGCCTGGCAAAGGAAAGAGTTAAAGCAAATGTTTTCGATCACGATGGTAATGCAATTTCTAGGCGGACTGGGACTGTTCCTGTACGGGGTTAATGTTACTTCGGAAGGGCTGCAGAAAATTGCCGCGAAAAAGTTGAAAAACATCCTGGCCTCTTTAACTAGAAAGCCTTGGGCGGCGACCCTATTCGGAATTGTGATGACAGTCGCGCTGCAAAGCAGTACCGCGACAACGGTCATGATCGTCGAATTTGTCAATTCAGGCCTGATGACGCTGACCCAGGCGCTTGGTGTTGTTCTGGGGTCAGCGGTCGGGACCTCGATCGTCATTCAATTAATCTCTTTCCCAATCCTGGATTTTGCACTTTTGCTGCTTTTCATCGGATTTATTATGTTTTCTCTTGTCAGAACCACGCTGGCCAAAAGTATCGGACAAGCGCTCCTGACTTTAGAAGATAAAAGACGAAAAATCGCTGAATCACTTGATGCGCAAGAGATTCAGCGATTTTAAATTGTCCTATTATTTTAGGTTTATTGTTAGATCCAATTTTGTGCATGAACGGAACTTGGTCAGTGTCATGTTTGTCTTTAGAGGAGTCAGTTTGAGTATCGATGCGAGATCGAGATAAGTCTGGGAAACTTGGGTTGGGGTAACGATATTATTTGGGTATTCTCCCTGAACTAATGCAAGGGGGTCCTGTATTGCTTCCATGATTTGCGCGGCCGAAACGCTCTTGCCCATTGATTGTTCGAGTAAGTACTGTGCATAACGGAGTATGCATAACGCGATGAAACACATGGCAAAGTGCCCCTTAATATGTTCGTCATTCCATACGAAAACCGGTCGTGCTCTAAGGTCAGTCTTAAGTATTCTAAAACTCTCTTCGATCTTCCATAGTCCTCCGTATATCTTGGAAACCTCATCTGTGCTCAAGTTCAGGTTGTTGGTAATGACCGCATAATACCCATCATAGCGGGCGGCTTGCTCAATTTTTGCTTCATCCAGCTTCCAATCTTCTGTGTCAAGCTCCATCTGCAAAAACTGATTGCAACCCCGTTTTACTGCAGCCTTAAGCTGATAGGGTTTGTCAAGGCGTTTCTTGAGCTTCTCTAGTACGCGTTCCCTGTCGGATCTGTCTTTGTTAGCCCGTTTGGCCGACCAGGTTAAGTGTATCTTTACGGGAATTTTTTCAATAGTGTACTTCCTGGGCCTTCCTCTTTTTTTCTTTTCAGCACTTTCCTCATCCTGATCTATGGGAACCTTGACCTCCAGTATTTGCTCTACGATCTTGGAACGAGAGGTTATCTCCCCTGTGGCAAGGTCCACACTATCTTGCCATCCTTCGTCGTTCCATACAAGTTCCTTAAAGGAGTCAGGAGAACGCTTTAAAGTATAGCTGATGACGAAGTCGTGCCCACCCTTGCAGAGGTACTCAAGATTGCTGCCGCTGTTGAGTCCTCTGTCGGCAACCACCGTGATCTTTTCCAGCCTGTACAGACTCTTAAGCTTCTCTACCGATCGGGTCAGAGTACACTGATCCATCGTGTTGCCTGGAAAAAGTTCATACGTTATGGGTATGCCGTTGTTGTCCAAAAGCAGCCCCATGACCACCTGAACTTCGTTATTTTTGTGATCCTTCGAGAAGCCAAACATTCGTAATTCGCCCCAGCGGGTGCTCTCAAAAGCGTACGTTGTGACGTCATAGTATGCTTCAGGACCACTGCGGCTGGTTTTCTTTTCAAAGAAGTCAGCAAGGTGGCTTATGATGGCCTCTTTCTGCTGGGAGAGTACATCAAGAACATCGTAAAGGACATCGATCCCAAGAGAAAGGATACCCGCATAGGAATTCTGTTCCAATGCACTCGCATGGATACTGCAAGGATCTGCGCAGCGATGGGCGACAAGGTAGAATAGAGCTTGTCCAACAGCTGTAGCATTGCGCTTTCCGCAATTAGCAAGAAAAAAGGCGTCTAACCCCATAGTGCTCCAAAGCTGTTTGATTAGCGCATGACCGAACCTGAAGGAAGGAACAACATCCTGAGGTGATGTGATGTCCATAACGGTAACGCTTAAAGCGAGAGGAGCGTTCGTTTCCTTCTTTGCCCTTGTCAGTTCAGCTGCTTCAGCCTTAAGCTTGGCAATAATGTCCGGATCCTCAGCGAGCATTCGTTCATAGTTACCAATCGTCTTCACGACATGCGTCTTTTTCTTCGTTGTTCCCGGAATACGGGTATCTTCTCTAAACTGTATGACCCGGGCCTTGCCCGAGCCTGTTATGGCAACGTACATACAGAAGGCTCCTCTGGATAAAAATATCTAAAACTATTATACCATAATCGCAACTAATATAAAAGGACATAATAGGACAAAATATAATATATTTTCTACATAAAAATCAGCCCTGAACTCCGCTATCTAAACGGTTTTCAGGGCTGAGTGCTAGCAGTTTTTCGTCTTATAAGTCCTAAAGTCAGGAACCACGCTGGCCAAAAGTATCGGACAAGCGCTGATCGGTTTTGGCTGTATTTTTGTTGGCATGTCTTTGCTTTCTGGAGCATTTTCACCGTTGAAAAGCTCGCCTGATGTCGATGCGTTCCTCTCCCAGTTCGGGACAAACCCGATTCTCGGTATAGCCATAAGTATGGTTGTGACAGCATTACTGCAGAGCAGTGCTGCGTTTCTGGCAATTCTGATTTCCCTCTCCACACACGGACTGCTGTCTGTGGAATCGGTCATCCCGCTGGTCATGGGGGCTCACATCGGGGGGACGCTGACGACTTTGTTTTCCTCTCTCAGCGCTGAACGGGCCGATGCGGTCAGGGTAGCCGCAGCCAACACGCTTTATCGTCTTGCTGCAGCGGTAATCTTACTGCCGTTTTTTTCGTACTTTACCCGGTTTATCGAATGGAGTGCTGCGGACCTGCCCCGGCAGGTAGCGAATACGCATCTTTTTTCGGCAGTCTTAATGGTGATTTTATTTCTGCCTTTAAACAAAATCTTAAGCAAATGGCTGATTAAGCTGATCCCGCAGCGAAGGGACGAAGGCAAAAAACCAAGGCTTATTTATATTACCAAAGCAGCTCCTGAACTGCCGGCTGTTGCTTTGACCCAGGCAAGACAGGAAATCCGCTGGGTGGCGAATAAGATCCTTGAGAATATGGTTCAAATACTGCCGCGTATCATCTTTTACGGGGATACAAAAATACTTCAGGAGCTGGAACGGACGGAGCGGGAAGTAGACTGGCACTATCAGGAACTGTCGAAATTCTTTACGGAATTATTCCGTCGGAATATGACCCGGGAACAAATTGTCGAGAGCCACAGCTACCAGTTGATCATTAAGGAACTTGAATATATTGCCGACAGCCTGATTGTGATGGCCAGGCTGGGGGCCAGGATTCATGCTGCCCAGATAATGGTTGAAGAGACTGATCAGGAAAAGGCCGGAGAATTATACATCGCTGTATCGAGCAATTTTTTAACCCTGCTGCGCTATTTGGAAAGAGGGGATCAGGCTCTTGCTTTGCTGATCATCAAAGCCCATCAGGATATTATCGAAATCTATAATCAAGTTCAGAACAGCCTGACTTGCCGGATCTCCAAAGATGATCAAGGTATGCAGGAATTGAACAGCTGGCTGTATAAAATTGGGGAGCATATTGTCCGGATCGCCAAGATATTGCAGGATTAGATGTAAATTAATTTCACAAATCATGAGAAAACACTGTTGAAAATCTTTGGTTTGTGCTATATTGTAGCTCTAAAACAGTAATAGGAACCGGAGGGGTTAACGTGCGGGTAGTCATTGTGGGAGCTGGAAAGGTTGGTTTCGGTCTGGCGCAGTACCTCGTTGATGAAGACCATGATGTCATTGTTATTGAGGAAGATGAAACACGCCGGAATATTATCCAAAACAGCCTTGATGTCATGACTATTCAAGGAAATGGAGCGAGCCCCAGGGTCTTGATGAACGCGGATGTCCGGTCGGCAGACTTGATGATTGCGGTCACCGACAGTGATGAAGTGAACATGGTAGCGTGTATGGCCGCGAAACAGGCCGGAATACATCAAACAATCGCCCGAATCCGTAATAGCGAATATATTGGTAACGAGGAATCCGAATTCCATCGTTCTTTGGGAATCGATCTGACGATTAACCCTGAACATGTTACCGCGGTTGAAATAAGCAGGATCTTATTTATTCCGGCAGCACTAGAGGTCGAGGATTTTGCCGATGGAAAAGTCAGGTTGTTGGAAGTAAGGATCCGGCCAGAATCACCGCATACAAATATCCCGATTTCCGAACTGGATCTTCCAAAAGATATTTTAATTGTTGGCATTCTGCGTAAAAACAGGATGATCATACCGAACGGCGCGGAGATGCTGAAGCCAAGCGACAATGTTTTTCTTGTCGGCGATCCGCAAGCTTTAAATGAGATCCAGGATGAGTTTACCGAAAAGATGGTCCCGGTCAAGAAAGTCATGATCATCGGAGCCGGCCGAATTGGCCGCAATCTGGCCGTTCTGCTCGAAAAGGCAGGTATGATCGTCAAGGTGATCGACAAGAATCCGGAACGGTGTCAGGCTTTGGCCAAAAGCCTCAAAAAGGGAACTGTGTACTGCGGAGAAGGAACCGATGTTGATCTGTTGATGGAAGAAGGGGTCGGAGATGCCGATGCCGTAGTCTGTCTGACAGATGACGATAAGCTGAATCTGCTTCTGGCCCTAATGGCCAAAGATCTGGGTGCCCAGAAAACAATTTGCCGGGTAGGAAGAACGGAGTATATTCCCCTGATGGAAAAGGTAGGCGTGGATTCTGTCTTATCACCAAGATTGATCACAGCCGGTTTTATTCTGAGCCAGGTCCGCAGGGGTAAATTTATTTCCGTGGCTCTGCTGGAAGGGGCCAAAGCGCAGGCTATGGAAATCGGCATATCTCCGACGTCCAAAGTTGCCGGCAAGAAGCTGAAAGAGGTCAGGTTTCCCTACAATTGTCTGGTTGGAGCAGTCCTGCATCAAGGTCGGGTTTACGTGCCAAACGGTGAATCCGTTCTGATGCCCGGTGACCAGGCGATAATCTTTGCACTGCCTGATACGATCATTAAGGTCAATAAATTCTTTTAACGGAGAATCAGGATCATGAATTTTACGCTGCTGGAAAATATCTTGGGAAGGTTCTTGATTGCCTACAGTTTTGCCATGGTTGTTCCGATTGCTGTTGCACTGTTCTTTCAAGAGAAGGTCGGCTGGGCTTTTCTAATTTCTTTTTGCGTTACCGTCATTGTCGGAACAGTTATGCGCCTGCATGGAAAAGTTGAAGGCAAAATTAGCGTGCGGGAAGGCTTTGCAGTTGTCGGGGGAGCCTGGATTTTTGCGTCGCTGTTTGGGGCGCTACCTTTTATTATTTCCGGCGTCGTTCCAACCTATATTGATGCGTTATTCGAAGTGGTTTCCGGCCTGACAACGACGGGATCAAGCGTATTGAGTAATCTGGAGGTTCTGCCCAGGAGCATTCTTTTCTGGCGCAGCCTGACCCACTGGATGGGCGGGATGGGGATCATCGTGATGTTTATTGTACTCCTCCCGAACCTTGGCATTGGGGCAGTCCACATCTTTAACTCCGAAGTCCCTGGACCGATTTCCGAGAAGATTGTTCCGAGAATCAAAGATACTGCGCTGATTCTCTGGGGGATCTACGCAGGGCTTACAGTGGCGACGATTGTGCTGCTGTTGTTCGCGGGGATGTCCCTTTTTGATGCGGTGAACCATGCCTTTGCCACTGTGGCGACAGGCGGCTTCTCCACGCGCTCGGCAAGTATTGCTGCCTACAATTCTTTCCCTATTGAGCTTGTTCTGACCATTTTCATGTTTATCGCAGGTTCAAACTTCAGTCTTTTCGTCCAGGCTTGGCGGAAACGTTCTTTGCGTCCGCTCAAAGATACGGAATTGAAATATTATTTTTTAATAGTTGTTGTGTCTACGCTCATTATCACCGGTTCACTTGTCATCCAGCAGGGCTGGGGATCACTTGCTGCTCTGAGACATTCCGTCTTTCAAGTGGTAACGCTGATGACGACTACCGGATTTGCATCTACTGATTTTGACCAGTGGTCGGGGCTAGCAAAATTGATTTTATTTTTTTTAATGTTCATCGGCGCGAGTGCCGGATCCACTGCCGGTGGTTTAAAAGTGTCCAGAGTAATTTTATTGGTCAAAATGGGTCTGGCTCAGCTCAGACAAGCGATCCATCCGCGCTTGGTAGTCAATATTGTTGTTCAGGATAAAGTGATTGACACGACAGTGCTGAGTAATGTGGGACGGTTTTTCTTCGTTTACTTCCTGACGTTTGCTATCGGGTCTATTCTTTTGGCCGGTACAGGTCTGGAGCCTTTTGATGCGATGTCGGCAGTTATTGCGAATCTCAGCAACGTTGGACCAGGGTTTGGCGTCGTCGGACCGATGTTTACCTATGCACCGATTGAACCTTTCGGGAAAATTGTTTTGACAGCGTGTATGCTGCTGGGCAGGCTGGAACTCTTTACCCTGCTGGTCTTTCTAACGCCGGAGTTTTGGAAATCGAAAAAAAGCTGGTAAGCTGCTGGTAAGCTTATCTCAAAAAACTGGCTACGGCCAGTTTTTTTGATGGTGGCCTAATGACGAACGAAGATTCTGTGAATATGAATTGCCTAATGAAAAAAACATGCGCAAACAAACAAAAACATGTTAAAATAAAACATAAAAACAAACAAATATGTTCATTTGAACAGAAGGAATCCGGGAAATGATATTCTGAGCATACGACCGAATAAGAAAATAAGGGAAAAGGGAAACTAAACCTGTTCTCCAAACATATGAAAGAAAAAGAGGGAGATATAACAATGAATAAAATCGGAATCGATGAAATAGACGTAAAGGGAAAGTGTGTTTTCGTACGCGTGGATTTTAATGTACCGATGGACGATCAGCAAAATATTACGGATGATACCAGAATCAGGGCTGCACTTCCGACGATCCGTTATCTGAAAGAAAACGGTGCTAAAGTCATTTTGGCTTCCCACCTCGGAAGACCCAAAGGCAAAGTCAATCCCAAATATTCACTGGCACTTGCAGCAGCACATTTAGGCATTCTGTTGGAAACCGAAGTGAAGCTCGCTCCTGATTGCATCGGGCCCAAGGTTGCAGCGCTGGTTGAACATATGGAAGATGGGCAGGTTCTGCTTCTGGAAAATGTCAGATTTCATGAGGAAGAGGAAAAGAATGATCCTGATTTTGCACGCAGCCTGGCCGGCTTAGCCGATATCTACGTGAATGACGCGTTTGGAGCGGCGCACCGGGCGCATGCCTCAACTGAAGGGATAGCCCAATATATACCTGCTTATGCTGGATTCTTGATGAAAAAAGAAGTGGACATCCTTGGCCAGGTGCTCGGTCAGCCGACCAGACCATTTGCTGCGATTATTGGTGGAGCAAAGGTCAGTGATAAAATTGGTGTCATAGAAAATCTGCTGAAAAAGGTGGATGTTCTGATCATCGGAGGCGGGATGGCCAATACGTTCCTGAAGGCACAGGGCCTGGAAGTCGGGAAATCACTGATTGAAGAGGACAAGGTGGAACTGGCCGCCGAACTTCTCCGGCAGGCCGAAAGTACCGGCGTAAAACTGATGCTCCCGCAGGATGTAGTCGTTACGCTGGAGTTCAAAGCGGACGCCCCGTTCAGAGTTGCAGAGGTCTCCAATATTCTTCCGGAAGAAATGGCTTTGGATATTGGCCCGGCAAGTGCTGAATTATTTGCAGAGGCGATTCTGCCTGCGAAGACTGTCATATGGAACGGCCCGATGGGCGTATTTGAAATGGAAAACTTTGCGCGGGGCACGGAACAAATCGCGCTGGCGATGGCTAGATGCCAGGGAACAACGATTGTCGGAGGTGGGGACTCTGTTGCTGCTGTGGAAAAAGTAGGTGTGGCAGAAAAACTGACGCATATTTCTACCGGAGGGGGAGCTTCGCTCGAATTCCTGGAAGGAAAGATTCTGCCGGGTGTAGCAGTACTAAAAGAAAAAACTGAAAACTGAAATTTACTCAATTTCAGGTATTAGCGGAATTTAAAGAATCAGTCTACGAGATATGAATATCACAAAATAAGATATAAAAATATCAGGCATAGGAATATATTACAGATAAAAAAGCTATGGGAGGGGTCTCTGATGACAAGAAAGCCGATCATTGCAGGTAATTGGAAGATGTATAAGACGGTACAGGAAGCCAAAGATTTTGCCGCGGGACTGTTGGAAAATTTGGAGAAACTGGAAAATGGAACAAACGCGGAAATGGTAATTTGTGCACCGTTTACTGCGCTGGCTGCCTTAAAGGATGAACTTGAAGAGAGTATCATCCATATTGGCGCCCAAAATATGTATTATGAGACACAAGGCGCGTATACCGGAGAGATATCGCCGCTTATGCTGACAGAGCTAGCCTGTACCTATGTGATTATCGGCCACTCGGAACGCAGGGAATATTTTAAAGAAGATGACGCGCTTATAGCAAGAAAAGTTAAGACCGCACTGGACTTTGGACTGACGCCAATTCTGTGTGTCGGTGAGAACTTGGCTTTGAGAGAAGCAGGTCAGGCCCTAGTCTTTGTGCAAGGGCAGGTTGAGAATGCCCTCAGGGAGTTGAGTCCTGAAGCAATCAGAAAGATTGTTGTTGCATATGAACCCATTTGGGCTATCGGAACAGGCAGGACAGCCTCTCCGCAGGATGCCCAGGAAATGTGTGCCGCAATCCGTACCACCCTGGCGAGGCTCTCCGCTGAAGCCGCTCAGGAAATACGAATTTTATACGGTGGAAGTGTCAAGGCTTCCAATATCGCCGAACTGATGGATCAGCCGGATATTGATGGTGCGCTGGTCGGTGGAGCAAGTCTGGACTTCCTTGGATTTACTGAACTGATTGGCAGCGTGAGGTGATTTTGATGTCCGAGGCAACAGGGAGGCCGCTCCTGCTGATGATCCTGGACGGTTGGGGCTGTAGCAAAGAAAAGAATGGAAATGCAACGCTGCTTGCAAAGATCCCGAATTTTTCCCGTTTGCAGGAAAGTTATCCACATACTCTTCTTAACGCTTCGGGTGCTGCAGTGGGATTGCCGGAAGGACAAATGGGCAATTCGGAGGTCGGCCACTTAAACATTGGCGCCGGCCGGGTCGTCTATCAGGAACTGACACGGATCTTCAAGGCAATGGACGAAGGAGACCTTGTCAAGAATGAAGTGCTGCGCGAAGCAATGACCCGAGCCAGGGATTCCGGAAAAGCTTTTCACTTGCTGGGGCTGCTTTCGGACGGTGGTGTCCATTCCCATATCCGTCATTTGTTTGCATTACTGGACATGGCGGTTGAGGCCGGCGTAGAGAAGATTTATATTCATCCGGTTCTTGACGGCAGAGATGTTCTTCCCCAAAGCGCCAAGGAATTTATTCGGCAGCTGGAAAATAAACTGAAACAGCTTGGCAGAGGAAAAATTGCTACAGTTAGTGGGCGTTATTATGTGATGGACAGAGATAAGCGCTGGGACAGAGTGGAGAAAGCATATAAAGCCCTTGTAGCCGGAGAGGGGCCGATGGCCTGTAATGCTCTGGCAGCTGTAGAGAATGCTTATGACAAAAAGATTGTCGATGAGTTTGTTGACCCGACCGTAATCACGGATGAATCAGGCCGTCCAGTGGCGGTCATTGAAAACGACGACAGTGTGCTTTTCTTTAATTTTCGGGCAGACCGGGCCAGAGAAATTACCCGGGCGTTTATTGAAGAAAATTTTGAAGGTTTTATACGGACAAACCGTCCCCGGGTGCATTATGTCTGCCTTACCGAGTACGATGCCAGCTTTGACTGTCCGGTGGTTTTTCCGCCGCAAAACCTCGAAAATACACTTGGCGAGGCTCTGGCAGCCAAAGGTCTAAGGCAGCTTCGCATCGCTGAAACAGAAAAATATGCGCATGTAACATTCTTTTTCAATGGTGGGATAGAGGAACCTGAAGATGGAGAAGACCGCTGTCTGATTCCGTCACCGGGAGTGCCTACCTACAACCTGCAGCCGGAAATGAGCGCCTATGGCATCACCGAGGCCCTGCTTAGCAAAGTGCGGGAAGATCAATATGATGTAATTGTTTTAAATTTTGCTAACGCCGATATGATCGGACATACCGGATATCTTCTAGCGGCAGTCAAGGCCTTGGAAGCTGTCGATGTTTGTATCGGGAAGATCGTTGATGCAGTTCAGGCCAAAGGCGGGACTGTGTTAATTACTTCGGACCATGGAAATGCTGAGTGCATGATTGATCAGGAAACAAATTCACCGTTTACAGCGCATACGACCAATAAGGTACCGTTCATTCTGGTGAATGATACGTATAAAGACCGTACCCTCCGGGAGGGAGGAAGTCTCTGCGATATTGCACCGACAATGCTGAAGCTGCTGAAGCTTGATATTCCGGCGGAAATGACCGGTAAATCCTTGCTTTTATACTAGTATCCATGGCAAACAAACAAACCCAGGTGTATACCCAGTACCAAGGTACTAGCAATAGCGTATGCCCAAAAAAATCAAAAAAAATGAAGGAGTGACTATGATGAGTTTTATTGACCAGGTAATTGCACGGGAAATCCTTGATTCCAGAGGTTTTCCGACTGTTGAAGTAGATGTTGTGCTGGAAGACGGCACCATGGGGCGGGCTGCTGTGCCGTCCGGCGCTTCCACCGGAGCTTTTGAGGCTCTGGAACTGCGCGACGGGGACAAGAACCGTTATCTTGGCAAAGGCGTTCTTCAGGCGGTTGACAATGTCAATGACGTGATTGGTCTGGAAATGGAAGGACTCAATGTCTTTGATCAGCCGGGGATCGATCGGACGCTTCAAGAGATCGACGGAACGGAAACCAAGAGCAAGCTTGGAGCTAATGCCATTCTGGGCGTATCGTTGGCTGCAGCCAGAGCGGCCTCTCTTTATCTCGGCCTGCCGTTCTACCAGTATATCGGCGGCATTAATGCCAAGGAGCTTCCCGTGCCGATGATGAATATCCTGAACGGAGGCAAACATGCCGACAACAATGTGGATATTCAGGAATTTATGATTATGCCGGTCGGAGCAGCCAGCTTTGCCGAAGCGATGAGAATGGGCTCGGAAATATACCATACCCTTAAGAGCGTCTTAAAGGGGAAAGGTCTGGTAACCGCAATCGGAGATGAAGGCGGCTTTGCGCCGAACCTTGCTTCCAACGCCGAAGCTTTGGAAGTCATTGTCGATGCCATTCAAAAAGCCGGCTACAAACCTGGCGAAGAGGTTACACTGGCGATTGATGCAGCGGCTACCGAAATGTATAAAAACGGCCTATATGTTCTGGAAGGCGAAGGATTGACGAAAACCGCGGACGAAATGATCGCCTACTATGAAGACTTATGCAGCAAATTTCCGATTGTCTCGATAGAAGACGGTCTGTCAGAGGAAGACTGGGACGGCTGGGCTAAACTCACCCAACGGCTCGGCAACAGAATCCAGCTTGTCGGGGACGATTTGTTTGTTACGAATCCAACGCGGCTTAGCCGGGGAATTCAGGCGAAGTGCGGGAATTCCATCTTAATCAAGCTGAATCAGATTGGCACCCTGACCGAAACCCTCGATACGATCGAGATAGCTAAAAGAGCCGGCTATACCACGGTTATTTCCCATCGGTCCGGAGAAACAGAAGATGTCTCTTTGGCCCATATTGCCGTAGCAGTCAATGCTGGACAGCTGAAAACAGGCGCGCCGGCTCGTACGGACCGTTTGGTTAAATATAATGAACTTCTCCGGATTGAGGAAGAACTCGGGTTAACCGCTATCTACAAAGGCAGAGCCGTGCTGAAATAGTCAGTCCTGGGTCCATCCACAATCGGCTATGGGCATTCCATCCGCAATAATCGGCCATTCAGGCCGTATTCCCTTGCGTCAACACTGGGGCTGTGCTAAAATAGCAATACTGACCATAATCAGACAAACATGCTATTTTATGCCGACCAGGGAAACATATGCTGTAAATAGTTAAAGCCGGGTAAAATAACGGTTTAAACCTTTGAGGGAGGTGAAAATATGACAATAGCAATCGTTGTAATTTTAATTATCAGTTCTCTCGGGTTAATCGCCACAGTTCTGCTGCAGCCAGGAAAAAGCGCTGGTCTTTCCGGTTCGATCACCGGAGCGGGTGAGCAATTTTTCGGTAAGGCTGCCAAAGGAAAGGAAGGCTTATTCGCCAAATTTGGTGTTGTATTTGCCGTTTTGTTCCTTGTAAGTTCGCTAGGGCTGACCATGTTTTTAAAATAAGATAACAGCAAGATCCCGTGACCTGCAGATTTATCCGTAATTGTGCGGATTATTCGGTATAAAATAAGGTCAACACACCAGGCTGCGTGGAACATACTTCGTGTGGTTATTTATTAGGAGGTAGTAGGAATGGATTTCTCACAGATACCCTTAGTGGGTGTAGGAGCAGGAATTATCGGACTGCTCATGGCATTGTTTTTTGCAAAAAGTGTACTTAAGGAAAGCGCCGGAAATGACAAAATGAAAGAAATTTCCAAAGCGATTCAAGTTGGCGCGATGGCTTATCTAAACCGTCAATACAGAACGCTTATTCCGATTGTTATCATTATTTTTATTGCTTTATTTGCGTTAAAAGGTAACGCTGCGGCACCACTGTCCTTCTTGGTTGGTGCAGTAGCTTCAGGTGCTGCAGGTTATGTCGGCATGGGGATTACGACCAGAGCCAATGCCCGTACAACAGAAGCTGCCCGTACCAGTTTGAACAAAGCACTCGGCGTGTCATTCCGTGCAGGCGCAGTTATGGGATTTTCGGTGGCTGGTCTGGGTCTGTTAGGTGTTGCCGGGCTGTTTATGATCTTTGGTGATGCTGAAACCATCAACTCCTTTGCTTTTGGCGCAAGTGCGATTGCACTGTTTGCCCGTGTCGGTGGAGGTATCTTTACCAAGGCTGCTGACGTTGGAGCGGACCTTGTAGGGAAGGTTGAAGCCGGAATTCCTGAAGATGATCCGCGTAACCCGGCAGTTATTGCTGATAATGTCGGTGACAACGTTGGTGATACAGCAGGTATGGGTGCCGACTTGTTTGAATCTTATGCTGCAACCGCCATTTCCGGCATGCTGATCGGCTTTTCGGTCTTCGGCGGTCATGGCATTGGCGAGTCTATCTTCCTGATTATCGGTGCGATCGGTATTCTTGCCTCGATTATTGCCAGCTTCTTTGTGCGCACAGGAGAAAAGGCCAATCCACAGATGGCTCTGAACATGGGCCTTTGGGGAACAAATGTGATTACAGCTATTGGTTCTTTTGCCGCAGTCCATCTGCTGATGCCGGCAACTTATGTCACAGAATCCGGACTCGTACTCACACCAAACAGGATATTTTTAGCCATTATCTGCGGTCTTGCAGTAAATATTATCATTGGTTTGATCACGGAGTACTACACATCCAATGAAAAGAAACCGGCTCAGTCGATTGCCAAGGCCTCCGAAACCGGAGCAGCTACGAACATCATTACGGGTTTGGCTGTCGGTCTAAAAAGTACAGCTTTGCCGGTCATTACGATTTGTGCTGCGATCCTGGTGGCTTATCAGGTTGCGGGTATATATGGCATTGCGATGGCTGCAATGGCGATGCTTTCCACAGCGGGAATCATCGTTGCGATTGACTCTTTCGGACCGGTGGCTGACAATGCCGGCGGTATTGCCGAAATGGCTGAACTCGATCCGAGTGTGCGTAAAACAACAGATAAACTTGACGCTGTTGGAAATACCACAGCTGCCGTAGCTAAAGGCTTCGCGATTGGATCAGCTGCAATTACCGCGCTGGCTCTGTTCAACGCGTTTGCTGAACTTGCCGACCTTCAGGTCATTGACATTCTTGTGCCGACGACGATTGTCGGTCTATTTATTGGTGCTGCCCTGCCGTTCCTGTTCTCCGCTTTTGCGATGCAGGCGGTCGGAAGAGCTGCGTTTGACATGATTGCTGAAGTCCGCCGTCAGTTCAGAGAAATCCCCGGACTGATGGAAGGCAAAGCGAAACCTGATTATGCAGCCTGCGTTGATATTTCGACCAAAGCGGCAATCAGACAAATGATCGCTCCAGGTTTACTGGCCGTATGCACACCGGTACTTGTTGGATTTATTTTAGGCAAGAGCGCCATGGGTGGAATGCTCGCAGGCGGTACATTTGCCGGCTTCCTGATGGCCGTATTCATGGCCAACGCCGGCGGGGCCTGGGACAATGCCAAGAAATATATTGAATCCGGACATCATGGCGGCAAGGGGACTCCTGCTCACGCTGCAGCTGTTATCGGCGACACCGTTGGCGATCCGTTCAAAGATACTGCCGGTCCTTCCCTGAATGCTTTGATTAAGGTTATGGGAACAATTTCCCTGATCATCGCTCCTTTCCTTCGCTAAGAGGTTAGGTCCGTCCAAACATCGTTTTCAAGTGAAATATATGGAGATGCCTTTAAAGCATCTCCATTTCTATTTTCGTATGAACTTTATTTATCCTAAATCATTTTATTTATTCTTTAAGACTATCAGCGAAGCTTATTTACCATCATAAAATCAAAGACATTGCATTCAGTAAAAAAATCTGTTTAAATAAACCGATAAGGACATTATTGCCTGATGTTGGTAAGTGGAAGGGAGAAGTATGTTTACACGAGAAGAGCTGATCAAACCTTTTTACTTTTCAGGCGGAAGCACGGCGATCCTTCTGATTCACGGCTTTACAGCCTGCCCGATTGATATGAAGCCACTTGGCGAGAGATTGAAAAATTGGGGATATACAGTCCAGGCCCCGCTTCTGCCCGGCCATGGAACTTCAATAGAAGACTTGAAGAAGACATCCTGGCAGGATTGGGAGCGAGCTGTTGCCGAAGCAGCTGAGCAATTAAAGAAAACGTGTCAGAGAGTCCTTGCCATTGGACATTCCATGGGCGGATTGCTGGCACTATCTCTGGCAGCTCAGGGCAGGATCGACGGTGCAGTCTCCATCAATGCCCCGATTATTTATGTTGATGAAAAGCTGCATCAGGCCGAAAGCTTGATAGGAAAAATAGAATATGTTGGCAAGCCGCATAAAACCGCTGAGATCAGCCTGAACAGCGAGGGACTCCCACATTTTTCCTATATTCAGGTACCGGTAATATCATTTATTTCCTTAAACCAAGCCATTGAACGAATGAAAGGAAAGTTGCCCCAAATTAGCTGTCCGACGCTTATGGTCCAGAGCATGGCTGACGGGACAGTCCATCCGTCCAGCGGCGAATTTATTCAGAAGAGCATCGGAGACCGTTATTGCGATGCAGTTTACTGGAAAGATGAGGACCACTATCTGCCGTTGAGCGCAGCGCGGGACGAATTGGCCCAAAAAATACGGGAATTTATAGAAAAGCGTCAGCTGCTGGTCCCATAGGTCGGTTTACTGATTTTTTCTGAAAATAATCTCAAGGAAATACCCATTGCCTGAGCGGTCAACAACGGGTAATATTATTAATAGATAAAGCAGCGAGGTGGAAATAAATTGGCTGAGGGAATTAAGGTCATCGCTGAAAACAGAAAAGCCAGGCACGATTTCTTTGTCGAGGACAGTTATGAAGCCGGGATCATCTTAACGGGGACCGAGATAAAGTCAATCCGGGCCGGCCGTGTGAATCTCAAAGACAGTTATGCTGAGATTATCAAGGGTGAGGTTTGGCTAAATCAGATGCATATCAGCCCGTATGAACAAGGGAACAGGTTCAACCATGATCCGCTGCGGAAGAGAAAACTGCTGCTTAATCGCACCGAGATTATTAAGATGGGGGATAAGGTCAAGCTACAGGGAATGACCCTTGTCCCGTTAAAGATTTATCTCAAGCACGGCATGGCCAAAATTGAACTTGGGCTGTGCAAAGGCAAAAAAACTTATGACAAGCGGGATGATCTGGCCGAGCGGGATGCCAAAAGGCAAATGGAACGGGATTTAAGAGACAGAAACAAGGGTTAGTTCGGGGAAAGGGGATGGGGAAATGGACAGCAATCTACGAAAAAAAGCTGAAAGTCTGATCAATATCTATCAGCAGGTTGCCAAAGATTTTCGCTGGAAAAATTCAAGCAGTATCAATACGCTGATTGCTTTGTCTTATGTAACCAAAGACAAGGCTTATGACAGGAAAGAAATCGAAAGGGTCAATGACTATATCAAAAAGAATTTGGGTTCTTTTTCGAGTTTCAGACAAAGATCCATTCTGTATTCAGCCTTGCTGCTCGTCAATTCTCCCGATCCGGAAACAAAACTGGATATCCTTCTTGCTTATGATGAGAAACTCAAAGAAAACGGGTTTCGCAGTTACACATACAGGCCGGTGACTGCCTATACACTGTTCTTGAATTGCGAACCGCGCAAAGCCGATATTCGGATTGCCAAAGCCTATGAGATTTTCACCGAAATGAAGAAACATCACCCCTGGCTGACTTCCGGTGATGATTATGCTGTCTCAATCCTGCTTGCAGCTTCGGATAAACCCGTACAGAGTATCATAGCCAAAATGGAAGAGCTGTACAAAGAACTTCATGAATGTGGTTTTAGCCGTGGAAACGGGCTCCAATTCTTGTCGCACATCTTAAGTCTGAGCGAGGAGAACAGTAAGGCTAAAGCTGCAAGATGCCGCATCCTGTATGATTTCTTCGGTCAAAATAAATTAAAAGTCTACGCCAATAACTATGGAACACTCGGTCTGCTTACCTTGCTTGAAGATAAAAGCCAGAGAGCTGCGCGTGAGGTGCTTGGAATGAGTGAATATCTCCGAGAAGACCGAAATATCCGCTGGCTGGGCAAGGAGACTATTTTTCTTACAGCAGCGTCGCTCGTTTCTTGCACGATGTTGGAAAGCCTCAAAAACAGCAATGATGTGATCTATACCAATGCTTTTGTGACAATTGAAGCACTCATCGCAGCTCAAAATGCAGCAATGATCGGCGCTGCGTGTGCCGCAACGGCTGCATCCAGCGGCAGCTAGCGTGTATCGATCATCCGCCAGGCAGTTTTGTCTATCAGGTGGCTATTAAAAGCAGACTCCGCATCCATAAAGACATGATCATAATGGCCAAATTCTAATTGCTGAAATGCTGATTGATTAATAATAAGGTGAGACATACCGCCCTGATTTGAAACATAAATATTTGCAGTCTCCCTTGTGATTGTATTTGTAGTTGGG
The DNA here is from genome assembly GCF_000305775.1 of Dehalobacter sp. DCA. Classification (NCBI taxonomy): domain Bacteria; kingdom Bacillati; phylum Bacillota; class Clostridia; order Eubacteriales; family Desulfitobacteriaceae; genus Dehalobacter; species Dehalobacter sp. DCA. The sequence continues at coordinate 2,896,016 of NC_018866.1, read as the reverse complement.
TCCTGCGCATAGACCTCATTTCCTTTGACGATGAGGGTCAGGTGCGAGGACTTTTCTTTATTGATAAAGACCAGATTATAACGATATTCATTTAATTCCTTAATCATTTTTTGATCTGTTTGTATCATAAGATGCAAATTGCCTTCCTTGGAGATTTCTGCATAGACAGCTAAGATATCTCCTCCTTTGTCCACATCCAAAAGCAGTTTATCCTGAACAGGGTCCTGAATCAATATATTGCCGGCATTTGGCGTAATGTCCGAATCTATATGCATGCCGCTGATTAGTTTAGCATCTGTGTACTGCCCAAATAATTCGCTCGGCTTTTCAAAACAGGACATCTGGAATCCCAGTGTTTTTTGCTGCGAATGATACAGCTTGATCGCTTCGGTCTTTAATCTTATTTCCTGATCAGTTAGATCGAGTGTATACCACTTGGTGCCGGTTTTAAGCAGTTTGGCCGGTGGCGCAAGATCCCTTTTATGCTGTGAGCCGGCTTCCGGGCTAGGCCATAAACCGCGGTGAATTAGATAAAGCCACTCTTTCTGCGGAGAATAGTTCAGCACAGTCAGCGTATATTTCGTGAAAGCATTGGTAGCCCAATGATCCGGATGTTTATCATTCGGGTGCGGCATGACAATATCGGTTGGCTGAAAATCGTGAATGATCTGTGATAAATCAGCAACAACATTTTGCCCGCAATACAGGCGGCTTTTCTTAAGACTGTTGGTATAGGGTGACCGGTCTGCTTGGGTATAGGGACTGGTGTACGGACTCGTTGAATTCCAGTTGGAAGACCATAGTGAGGCAAGTCCGCCGTCAGGATAACCCAGGAAGATAATATCGCTTTCAGAAATTCCCAATGATGCCAGAGCTTTCACTGATTCCTGCTGGCGTGTATAGCCAAAATTGATATATTCTTTTGATGTAAGCGTCAGCTTTGTATAGTCTAAATGGGCTGCAACCCTATAACCATCACCATTGGTCATAAGGACCACTTTTACTTTACCTCCGTTAGCCAGCGTCTTTTTGATGAGCATACCCGCCCCCAGCGTCTCGTCATCTGGGTGCGGCGCAATAATCAGGACCCGGGAGTTCGCTCCAGGCGCACCGATATGCTCCGGAGTTGTGTTGACCATATAATTGGCAGCCATCTGATCCGATAGGATAAATACAAACGCGAATACAATAATCAGAGTAGAAGCAGCCAGGAGAATTCTTCTTTTCAAGATTTTTTTCATAATACCTCAGTTAAGCTCAGCAAAATTTGTGTTTAAGAATTTTTGCTCGAGTGATTTTATACAAATTTATAAGTCTCTATGGTTAAATTGCCATCTAACATTATACCTTAAAATAAGAGGCTTAAAATAGATGAATGATAAAAAAATAAAAATATAACAAATTGAAGTAATTTAAAAAATTAAGCGTTTATCCTAAGAAAGCGCTATTATCTCAAGATGATATTTAAAATAACGCAAATAAATGCAAGTAATAGTTAAAAAATAAACCATTTAAAACTATTTAAAAATCAATTGATTAAGTAAAAAAATAAATTAAAATTAAAAATAAAGTTATATAGGCCGAATCATGCTTCTTAAGAAACATGTTTGTATTTTCTTAAATAATAAATAAAAGTTTTCAAGTTAGTACTAGTCAAAATGTAGAGATATGGTATAATGATATCGTTACACTTTCTCGGGGGCGTTTTAGACTCGCTCGGGGGAGCAATGGCAAGAGTTGCGTGTCGAGATCCCGCTTGACCTCGTTAAACAGCGGACAAACAATAACTGACAAAACAAATTACGCTTTAGCAGCTTAAGCTGCTACATCCTGCCTTCTTAACCTGCGGGGAAGGTCCAGGGTGTCAAATTAGCAGGAAAACTTGTGCGGCCACCGTCTGAGGCCAAAACAAGGATTAACCAGACTGGCTTCAAAGGAATCCCGCTTTCAGGAGTCCCGCGAAGCGAGAATTAAAATGAGAGCTACACACGTAGATGCTTTTGGTATTGTCTTTCGATACAGGGGTGCAAGTCCCCTCGCCTCCACCAAAATTCGTCCGAAAACCCGCTATTCATGCGGGTTTTATGATTTGCAAGGCAGGGATTTCCCTGTTTTTTTATATGGATTTGAAAAAAGCAAAAAAAAAGAAGGGATTATCCCCCCATTGCCTCCACTAATTTCCTTGTTCCCACCATATTGATGGCCCTTTTCAAATTATAAGCAAGAAAACTAAGCCCCAGCTCGCCTGTGGCTTTTTCTATACCCTTGCATAATAGATAATGGGCGCCATGGTACCATTTGACCGTGCCAAAAGGATGTTCAGACAGACATAAGCGGAGCTTTTGGGTCGGGATATCGTCACGAATATGTAAAACTACCTTTTTCCAGGACTGCCGCTTAAGAAGCTTGAAAGCATTGCTTGTCCCAAATACGAAACATTTTCGTATTAGATATGCTCTCTTTAATCATTTCATTCTGCCCGACCACCGATTTACTGTGGACATTGAGAACAAAATATGAAAGGCTGGAATCTTTGATTATCTCAAAAGAATAGGACACCTGAGGACTTAAAAAGGAAAATAGTTTAACCTGAAGAATATATAATTAATCTTTGTATAAATGCCGATATAATAATGAAATCTGTCTTACGATATATATTAGGATAAGTTTAAGTCTAAAAAGCGTAGACTAGAAAATTATATGCAACAAAGATTATAAAAAAGATTATAAAATTGTAACAAAGAGTTAGCAAAGGGGAATTGACATGGTATATCTGAAAAAAGGTTTTAGCTACTGTCTGCTTTTGGGTTCTTTTATCTTAATATTGTTGCTGCTTCCCCGTCCAGAGAATGCCTGTGCATATTACGACAGCAGGTTGTCTGGTGTGGACCGCTACCAGACGGCCATGGACATCTCCGGTGAGGGATGGGATCAATCCGATTATGTCCTTCTTGTCAGCGGCGAAGATTTTGCCGACGCGCTTTGTGCCGGCCCTTTAGCCAAAAAATATAACGCCCCCATTCTCTATACAGAAAAGTCTACACTTAACAGCTATGCCCTCAAAGAAATTGAAAGATTGGATGTAAAAAATATTTTGATTATTGGGGGATATGATGCGATATCCAGAAATGTAGAACATACTCTTGAAGAGTCTACTAATGTGTCCAATATTGAACGCATCTACGGTTCTGACAGATATGCGACTTCTGTTGAAATCGCTAAAAGGCTTGGTAGTAAAACTGTCGCCCTGGCGAATGGGAATAACTATGCTGATACTCTGTCCATTTCGACAATTGCTGCGGCTCAAGGTTATTCTGTTCTCCTTTCGTCGGCCAATGTTTTACCGGAAGTTGTAAGAATGCATCTGCAAAATTATCAAATCAGTAGCACTTATATTATCGGGGGAACAAGCGTTATCGGGACAAACATCGAAAACCAGATTCCTTCTCCAGTCAGGTTGGCAGGAAATGATCGCTATGATACGAACCGGGTTGTTCTTGAGTATTTTTCCAAAGTTCTTGATTATAATAAGCTCTATGTAGGAACTGCGGATAATGAAGAAGGTTTTGCCGCCTCATTGGCCGGCACAGCACTGGCAGCAAAAACATCCTCGCCGATCATTCTCTGTGGAACGGAACGTTCCGTTATAACAGAAGATTTGGTCCGGAGTCATATGACCGTCGCCAGCTATATCCATGCCCTAGGTGGGACTGGGGCAGTCTCTGACCACATTATCGACGGACTTAATCAAAGCTATGATCAAGTACAAAAAAGTGTTTTTGACCAGGCAGGCACATATGGTCCTTTGTCCGGAACAATGACAGTCGGGAATCTGGCCATTGAATCCTCGGGTGTTATTGTCCAGAACACGGTTATTCAAGGTGATCTTCTCCTGGGTGAAGGTATCGGCGGCGGAACGGTTGAACTGAGAAATGTTACGGTCAAAGGCCGGACCACTGTAAGGGGATGCGGGTCAGGGGAAATTCTCGGCGATACTTTTATTTCCAAAGCGCTGGTTATTGACGTCATATCGGAAAAGAATACTGTAATAGACCTTGATGAGAAATCTCAAGTACAGAATGTCCTGTTGGAAACAGATGCCACCCTTGACGCTTCTGACTGCACATCATCGGTAGCATTTACGACCGTAAATATCATCCGAGGAGAATATGTAGAATTAATGGGAGGCTTCAGTACAGTCAACGTTGCTTCAGAGGGGATAGAGATCGTACTAGATAGCGGAAAGATAAATATACTCAATGCCAATTCACGCCTTACCTTATCCGGATCAGGTACGATCAGCACTGCTAATATTGGCAGCGACGACGTTACACTATATATTAAGCCAGGAAAAACAAACAACAATAACAATTATGACGTCGATATTGTGGATGAATAGACAAATAACAAAAAACATTGATGTCGACTGTTAAATGGATTATGAAGCCTCGATGATTTAGGGCGGAATAACTGTTCTTGTTTCAATTGAAAGTATTATTGCTTATATATTAGGAATAATAACTGTGAAAAAACTCAAGGATTGTTTAGTCCCTGCTTGCCAAAAACCAGTTAAGGAAAGGTATTAATTCCTGACTTTAGAAGATAAAAGACGAAAAATCGCTGAATCACTTGATGCGCAAGAGATTCAGCGATTTTAAATTGTCCTATTATTTTAGGTTTATTGTTAGATCCAATTTTGTGCATGAACGGAACTTGGTCAGTGTCATGTTTGTCTTTAGAGGAGTCAGTTTGAGTATCGATGCGAGATCGAGATAAGTCTGGGAAACTTGGGTTGGGGTAACGATATTATTTGGGTATTCTCCCTGAACTAATGCAAGGGGGTCCTGTATTGCTTCCATGATTTGCGCGGCCGAAACGCTCTTGCCCATTGATTGTTCGAGTAAGTACTGTGCATAACGGAGTATGCATAACGCGATGAAACACATGGCAAAGTGCCCCTTAATATGTTCGTCATTCCATACGAAAACCGGTCGTGCTCTAAGGTCAGTCTTAAGTATTCTAAAACTCTCTTCGATCTTCCATAGTCCTCCGTATATCTTGGAAACCTCATCTGTGCTCAAGTTCAGGTTGTTGGTAATGACCGCATAATACCCATCATAGCGGGCGGCTTGCTCAATTTTTGCTTCATCCAGCTTCCAATCTTCTGTGTCAAGCTCCATCTGCAAAAACTGATTGCAACCCCGTTTTACTGCAGCCTTAAGCTGATAGGGTTTGTCAAGGCGTTTCTTGAGCTTCTCTAGTACGCGTTCCCTGTCGGATCTGTCTTTGTTAGCCCGTTTGGCCGACCAGGTTAAGTGTATCTTTACGGGAATTTTTTCAATAGTGTACTTCCTGGGCCTTCCTCTTTTTTTCTTTTCAGCACTTTCCTCATCCTGATCTATGGGAACCTTGACCTCCAGTATTTGCTCTACGATCTTGGAACGAGAGGTTATCTCCCCTGTGGCAAGGTCCACACTATCTTGCCATCCTTCGTCGTTCCATACAAGTTCCTTAAAGGAGTCAGGAGAACGCTTTAAAGTATAGCTGATGACGAAGTCGTGCCCACCCTTGCAGAGGTACTCAAGATTGCTGCCGCTGTTGAGTCCTCTGTCGGCAACCACCGTGATCTTTTCCAGCCTGTACAGACTCTTAAGCTTCTCTACCGATCGGGTCAGAGTACACTGATCCATCGTGTTGCCTGGAAAAAGTTCATACGTTATGGGTATGCCGTTGTTGTCCAAAAGCAGCCCCATGACCACCTGAACTTCGTTATTTTTGTGATCCTTCGAGAAGCCAAACATTCGTAATTCGCCCCAGCGGGTGCTCTCAAAAGCGTACGTTGTGACGTCATAGTATGCTTCAGGACCACTGCGGCTGGTTTTCTTTTCAAAGAAGTCAGCAAGGTGGCTTATGATGGCCTCTTTCTGCTGGGAGAGTACATCAAGAACATCGTAAAGGACATCGATCCCAAGAGAAAGGATACCCGCATAGGAATTCTGTTCCAATGCACTCGCATGGATACTGCAAGGATCTGCGCAGCGATGGGCGACAAGGTAGAATAGAGCTTGTCCAACAGCTGTAGCATTGCGCTTTCCGCAATTAGCAAGAAAAAAGGCGTCTAACCCCATAGTGCTCCAAAGCTGTTTGATTAGCGCATGACCGAACCTGAAGGAAGGAACAACATCCTGAGGTGATGTGATGTCCATAACGGTAACGCTTAAAGCGAGAGGAGCGTTCGTTTCCTTCTTTGCCCTTGTCAGTTCAGCTGCTTCAGCCTTAAGCTTGGCAATAATGTCCGGATCCTCAGCGAGCATTCGTTCATAGTTACCAATCGTCTTCACGACATGCGTCTTTTTCTTCGTTGTTCCCGGAATACGGGTATCTTCTCTAAACTGTATGACCCGGGCCTTGCCCGAGCCTGTTATGGCAACGTACATACAGAAGGCTCCTCTGGATAAAAATATCTAAAACTATTATACCATAATCGCAACTAATATAAAAGGACATAATAGGACAAAATATAATATATTTTCTACATAAAAATCAGCCCTGAACTCCGCTATCTAAACGGTTTTCAGGGCTGAGTGCTAGCAGTTTTTCGTCTTATAAGTCCTAAAGTCAGGAAAACTCAAGGATTGTTTAGTCCCTGCTTGCCAAAAACCAGTTAAGGAAAGGTATTAATTTCGAGTACTGGAAGAAGGAATGGAAATGAGAAGAATATTCTTAATCGGATTTGTTGTAGGTATTTTGATTTTGTCGTTGGGTGGATGCAAATCTTGGGAGAAATCTTATGAGGAGGCGGCCGCTACAACTTTTCAAGTTAATGTATTAAAGGGAACACCCGTAGTAGGGATGATTAAGATGATGGAACCCGGTATTAAACCTAATCCTAGACTTGGCGACACGGTAAAATATGTAATAGAACAAAGCCCGGATACACTTTATGCTAAACTGCAAGCCGGGGAAATAGAAATAGCGGTAATTCCGACTGATATGGCGGCCAAGCTCTATAATAATGAGGGCCAATATCAACTGGCGGCGATTAATACCAAAGGGTCTATGTATGTACTCACCAATGGGGTTGTCATTGGCAGTCTGGCTGATTTAAAGGGTAAAGAGGTGCATTTTGCTGTTCCAAGTACAGCGTTGTTTGCAGTGTTTAAATACATGCTGGTTCAAAACGGAGTGGATCCGGATAAGGATATAACCCTTAAATTCATCGAGCCAGACCAGGTTCAAACCGATATTGCGAATACCAACAAAATCATGGTAATGACAGAACCGTGGGTATCAGAGTTAACAGCTACGAATAGCAATATAAAGATTGCTCTGGATATTCAAAAGGAATGGAATCGAATAAACGGGGAGGAGACGCCGCTTGCTCATACTTGTTTGGTGGTTAAGCAAGAGGTAGCAGGCCGGGATCCTGAAAAATTTGGCTTGTTTTTACGGGATTATGCTGATTCTATAGATTGGGTAAATAAAAAATCAGCAGAGGCTGCCAGACTGGTTGCTAATCATGATATCGGAATATCTCCCGAAGTGGCTGCGGAGCTTATTCCCAGATGCAACATGCTTTATATGAAAGCCATTGATGCTAAACCGGCAGTGGAGAAATATTTAAAGGTACTCCAAGGTAATTCGCCGGATTCAATAGGCGGAAAACTTCCTGATGAGAATTTTTATTATCAAAAAAACGACTGAATAATTTATCTTAGATATGTACTTCTTGCTGTGACATTTGTGCGAAATCCTCTATAGCAATACCTATAAATGCTTTTTATAAATATCATAGTGAAATTATTATGTCAATTAAAATAAGAAACCCTGAGAGGTTTCTTATTTCTATATCAGTTGAATATTATAACGAACTTAACATGACTCTGTTAAACTCTCATCCGTAGTTAAGAAGGGCTAACATTAATGGAGACGTGAGTAGATTTCTAGAAATAATGGAATAAATGAGTTATTTTAAAAATACGTTTTAGCGTAAGAGTTAACTAAGGAGGGATTTAATTGAAAGCAATATTACTGCCTGGAGATTTTGTTCGGGAGTCCTTGGAATTACACTTGTTTTTTGGACGAATTATGAAGGAGCATTCCATATTTCTCGAAGCTGGTTTTGTGACGAAGGATGCAGCATTTGCGCAACAAGCAGATATGTTTAAGACTCAATTTGCTGAAGTATTAAGGGAGACTGTATTTTTGGCAAACGGGGTTGTCAGTGAAGAAACATTAAGATCAGGGGAATCAATAACAGATAAAACGCTACGAGCTGAACAAATTACTGAGGAGCTATCTGGGATCACGATTGAATCAGTTATTACAAATGAAGAATTCGGACTAACCCCAAATGGTGGAGTAAATCCAGCACAACTTGAGGCACAAGTCACTGCCTTAAATCAGAAAGCCATTAGTTTGACCAATGCTTTGGTCCAGTTTAAAACCAACATACTTAACGGAATGCTTCAATGTAAATTGTTCACTTTTAATTTTCCCTTGTTAATAATCCATATCCGAAGAGAAGCATTATTTTACATAAATCATTTAGAGCGATTGCAAAGGCACATGGCGGTTGATTTTATTCAGGAGGCTATTGAAGAAGAAAAGTTCTGGAACAGGCAAATGGCGGAACACGCACAGTTTATCCGTCAATTATTAGATCCAACTGAATCTGGCCTAATTGTTAAAGCAGAAGGCTTTGACAAGCAATTCAATACACTTGAACAAAAGGTGCCGGAAGCATCCTTAACTAAAACAGATATTAGCGGTTTAACACGGTCAACGATTACGGCGACCCGAGCATTTAGAGATTTTAAAGCAGCCGGTACAGAAGGGATACTAACGTGTAAGATAAAATCAATAATCATTCCACTCTTAGCAGATCATGTATTGAGAGAAGCTAATCATTACATAAGAATATTAAACAGGTTAAAACGGGATTTACAGTTATAACACATTAGAATATTTCTAGGATTAGAAAAACAGAATTCAGGAACTGAACAAGTGGCTGAAACGACGGATACGGATGTATATCTGGAAGCAGTGGAAGAAACCGAAAGCCCGAATCGGGAACCTGATAACACTCGGCATGTCAGTTTACTGGGCACACAAGAATGGGTACACTGGCAAAGGCTACTGGAGAGTAGCCGGGAACGGGATACTTAACCATACGTTGACAGACAAATACCTCGAATCCCCCGGCTATGCCAAGAAATACGAGGTACTGCACTTAAACTATTGAACTGCCGTACGCAGAACCGCATATGCGGTGGTGTGAGAGGTCGGGGGCGAAACGCCCCCTCCTACTCGATTATTCAAATATTCGTTTAGAAAATAACACCTAGAGCGATAAGAATTAAAATGGCGATAGCAATAATACCAACGCCAGCTCCACGACCGTCGTAGCCCATCATGGGCATGGGGTATGCCATTGTCGGGGATACTGTTCTGCAGCAGCAGCCACCTCTACCTAACATAAGAATTTCCTCCTCTCATTTAATTAATTTTTAATTTAGAAAACGATGCCTAATGCAATTAACAGAAGAATGATAACAACAACAATAGCAATTCCTTCGAATCTTTCACGTTTTTCAGGGATAAAACCTTCGTAAGCCATTTTCGCACCTCCTCTTTATGGAAATTATATCCAATATAGTTATATGTTTTGTCCATAAATTATGTTAATAATTGTCCATAAAAATCGATCAAGCTTATCATAGAAAACAGAGAGTGTTTGAATTGATATTAAATTATTATTTCTTATAGTATTGGAAAAACTTGTAATTCTGACATATTAGTTGCAACCACTGATCCTACTGTATCCTCCATAACGTTATTAGGCGGCAAAGCTACTGCTGTTGGGGATGGTCAGGTGGACAGTACCAAGTAATTAACCTAGGACAAAAAAATAAGCAAAGGTAAGCATAAGCTTTCCATAGTGGCATTAGAAGGATAAACCTTCCAATGCCACTATTCGTCGTAATTGGAGTGGATCCAATATCCCTCTGCTGAATGAGAATGATAGTACATTCTATGATCATCAAGTTATTTTGAAAAATATAGTTTGTTCAGGAATCTTCGTCCGGTTTCGGTCTTAAATATTTTCTCAGAAACATTTTGAATGGCGATCTCTGACAGGTCATCTTCAAAAGCATTAACAATGAAATCAGCCTCCACCAATATCTGGTGATCAAGTCCGTCAATCTTATCATAGGTATGGTGATGCGCAATCAGCCAGCAAATCCTATCAATGACCATGGGATCAAAGTTCAAATCTTCCAATAACTTTCTGGCTTCAGGAGGCCCTTCGACTTGTTGGTGGCCTCCAGAAGCACTGTTGTATTTTTTCTCGCTGTTTTTTATCCCAATGTCATGAGTGACAGCCGCAATTTCAAGAATTTCCTGCGTGCTTTCATCCAGCCCTTCCTGCACGCCAATGGTCTTGGCAAAGCCATAGACCTTAATAAAATGGTTGATGCGCCGCGCGTCGCCCATAAAATAATTGATCATAGCGTTAATAACCTGCCCGATATGATTCATTTCGCACCTCCAGAAATTTCTGCTGTAGATAACCGTTCGGCATTCCTCAGCAGCATACGAGCACCTTTAAGGGACCCGTTTCCTACTGGGATAGATATGTCTCTGGGAAGATCAGGGTAGAGCCCGATGGTAATAGCTGACTCCAGATTAAGCTGTCATGGTATTGGCCGCTGTCTTAGTCAATTCTACTATAAAATACATGTAAAAGAACTATTTCGAATAGGTAACTTTATAACTGTAGAACATTCTGTTTTCCCTTGACGGCCAGTATTTTCGAATTATACTAATACTTAACGAATATATTCGACTCAATATGCACAGCCATTCGGTATTTATGCTGCGGATCACAAAATCGACGCAGTGGGTCTGCCAATAAAACAGGTATTGTGATATGGACTGCATGAGCGTAAAATGTACAAGACAGAAGTTAGAATAATTTTGCACACCAGAAATGGAGGTACTATATTTTGTTACAAGCTGTAAAAAGATTGTTTGTCGAGAAGAAACAGGGGTTCAACATCGAAGCTCAGGGACTTTTTGCAGATCTTCGGGATAATTTAAGCATTGCAGGACTGCAAGGGGTCAGAATGATCAACCGCTATGATATTTCCGGGATTACCGATGAAGAATATGAGAAATCCCGTACGATTATTTTTGCCGAGCCTCCCTTGGATATCCTTTACGAGGAAACGCTGAACATCTCGTCAGGGGACAGGGTTTTTGCGATGGAGTATCTGCCGGGTCAGTATGATCAACGGGCGGATTCGGCAGCCCAATGTATCCAGATGCTGACCCAGAAAGAGCGTCCGCTGATTGCTTCAGCCAAAGTGATTATCCTGGAAGGAAGACTATCTGATCAGGACTTTGCAAGAATCAAACAATACTGCATCAACCCGGTCGAATCGCGGGAAGCTTCGCTGGCAAAACCGCAGAGTCTAGAATTTGAAGCGGCAGAACCGGCCGACGTAGAAATTATGGAAGAATTTATCACTAAAACACCGGAAGAAATCACTGTGATGCAGCAGCGCATGAATCTCGCCATGAGTGTCGAAGACTTGCTGTTCTGTCAGTCCAATTTCCGGAATACGGAAAAAAGAAACCCGACCATGACCGAAATTAAAACGATTGACACTTACTGGTCCGATCACTGCCGGCACACGACATTTCAGACTGAAATTGAAGAAGTCGATATCAAGGATGGAAATTTTTCCGGGCCTATCAAAACGGCTTTCGATTGCTATAAGGCTTCCAGAGCTAAGGTATATCAGGACAAGCTGCCCACTAAGGACATTTGTCTGATGGATATCGCTACAATGGGGATGAAAGAGCTCAAAATGGCAGGCCTGCTTAATGATCTGGATGAATCTGATGAAATCAATGCCTGCAGTATTGTTGTGACTGCCGAGGTGAACGGCCGGGAAGAAGAATGGCTGGTGATGTTTAAAAACGAAACGCATAATCACCCGACAGAAATCGAACCGTTTGGCGGTGCTGCCACCTGTCTGGGTGGTGCGATCCGAGACCCATTATCAGGCCGGACCTATGTCTATCAGGCGATGCGGGTCACCGGCAGCGGCGATCCGCGGGTAAAGGTCGAAGATACTTTATCCGGTAAACTGCCTCAAAGAAAGATTACCACCGTTGCTGCAGCCGGATATAGTTCTTACGGCAATCAAATCGGACTGGCGACAGGTCAGGTCGCCGAAGTCTATGACGAAGGCTTTATCGCTAAAAGAATGGAGATTGGTGCGGTCATCGGTGCTGCCCCCAGAAAAAACGTCATCCGCAAACCTCCTGAAGAGGGTGACGTGATTGTTCTGGTTGGCGGCAGGACGGGCCGGGATGGCTGCGGCGGAGCGACGGGCTCTTCCAAAGAGCATACGTTGGAATCGTTGACCAGCTGCGGTGCCGAAGTCCAGAAGGGCAATCCGCCGAATGAAAGAAAGATTCAGCGGCTGTTCCGCAATCCGGAAGTGAGTACGCTTATTAAAAAATGCAACGACTTTGGTGCCGGCGGTGTCTCTGTTGCCGTGGGGGAACTAACTGACGGCCTTGATATCTGTCTGGATGCCGTGCCAAAGAAATACGAAAGCCTGGATGGAACAGAATTGGCGATTTCCGAATCCCAGGAGCGCATGGCTGTCGTCCTGGCAGCTGAAGATTGGGACAAATTTAAAAGCCTGGCAACCGAAGAAAATCTTGAAGCAACCGTTATTGCCCGGGTAACCGGCGATCATCGGCTTAAAATGTCCTGGCGGGGCAAGACGATCCTGGATCTCAGCCGTGACTTTCTGGATACCAACGGGGTCAAACAAAAGACGAAGGTTGAAGTGGCGGCGCCGCTGGAAACACAAAATTACTTTAACGCTATCCCCAGCTCAGTGGCCCGGGAGCTGCCGGATCTGCGAAAAGCCTGGAATGCTAATCTAGGCGATTTGAATGTCTGCAGTAAAAAAGGACTGATCGAGAGATTTGACAGTACGATCGGTGCGGCATCGGTACTTATGCCGTTAGGCGGAAAATACCAGCTGTCCCCGGCTGAAGGTATGGTCGCCAAACTGCCGGTACTTGAAGGTGATACGACGACAGCTACGATCATGACGTATGGCTATAACCCGCAACTGGCCAAATGGAGCCCGTTTCACGGGGCTTTATATGCGGTGCTGGATGCCGTTACAAAAGCGGTGGCGTTAGGCGGAGATTACCACAAGATACGCCTTACCTTGCAGGAGTATTTCGGCAAACTCAACGACGCCGGCAAGTGGGGGCAGCCTTTCAGTGCTTTATTGGGCGCTTATTATGCTCAAAAGCAGCTGGGTATTCCCGCTATAGGCGGAAAAGACAGTATGTCGGGCAGCTTTATGGAGCTGAATGTCCCGCCCACCCTGGTCGCATTTGCCGTTTGTACGGCAGATGCCCGCAAAGTCGTATCCCAGGAATTCAAACAGGCCGGAAGCAATGTGGTCCTGCTGAAACTGACCCGGGACGAACAGGAAATCCCTGACTTTGCTATGGCGGCGAAAAACTTTGTAAAAGTCTCCGACTTGATTCAGTCAGGCTGGGTGCGCTCTTCACGTTCGATCAGAATGGGCGGGATTGCCGGTGCCGTCAGCGAGATGGCTTTCGGCAATATGATTGGTTTCCATTTCAGCAGACAAATAGAGTCTTCAGACCTGTTCCGGACAGATTATGGTTCGATTCTGTTGGAATTGGATGAGAAAGCTGACCTGCCTGCTTTGTTTGGCGATGTCGAATACGAATTACTCGGCTGCACGCAGGAGAAACCAGCAATCGCTGTCAACGGAGTCGAGTTGCTGCTGACGGATATGCTAGGCCAATGGGAAATGCCGCTGGAAAAAATCTTTCCAAGCAAGGGTGAGAATGCCGAAAATACCGAAAAACCTCGGGCAGTCAGCTTTGACAAGCGCAGTACTTTCAGACCGGCGATTAAAGCAGCAAAACCACGGGTATTTATCCCTGTTTTTCCGGGGACAAACTGTGAATATGATTCTGCCAAAGCTTTCACGAAAGCCGGTGGTCTGGTCGAAACCATGGTTATTCGAAATCTCAGCGCCGCAGATATTGAAGGCTCGATCAAAGAAATGGTCAAAATAATCAATAACTCCCAGATCATCATGCTTCCGGGCGGTTTTAGTGCCGGAGACGAACCGGACGGATCGGGAAAATTTATTGCCACCTTGTTTAACAACCCACGCATCAAAGATGCCGTCATGAACCTTCTGAAACAGCGGGACGGTCTGATGCTCGGAATATGCAACGGCTTCCAGGCTTTGATCAAGCTGGGACTTGTCCCCTACGGGGAAATTAAAGAAATAAACGCAGAAGATCCTACGTTGACCTATAACAAGATTGGACGCCACGTTTCCTGCATGGCCCGGACCAAGGTTGTTTCCACACTTTCCCCCTGGTTTAGCGGTGTTGAATTGGGAGAGATTCACACGATTGCAGTTTCACACGGCGAAGGAAGATTTGTCGCGAGTCAGGAAGTCATCAGCAAGCTCATTCAGAACGGGCAGATCGCTACCCAATATGTCGATCTGAATGGAATGGTAAGTAACGATATCAAGGATAATCCGAATGGTTCCTTTGAAGCCATCGAAGGGATCACCAGCCCTGACGGACGGGTATTGGGTAAAATGGCGCATTCAGAACGGACCGGAACCGGTGTTGCTGTAAACGTCCCCGGCAACAAATACCAATCCATTTTTGAGGGCGGCATCCATTATTTCAATTAATAGTTCCGATCCAAATCATGTAGGCGCAACGACTATAGTTTCGATGCGCCCTCTCTGTCTGCAATACCCTAGAAAGAGAAAAGACGCCTCTATGAAATGAAGCGCCCTGTTTTGTTGCAGCATTTATTTTGGTAAATGAACACAAGTCTATTTCTTAATCTCGGTAATATTGACAATGGCTTTATTGGGCAGACAAACAGCATAGTCCCCTGGGTTTTCCAGCCAGCCTGTCCGGACACAAATCTGGTCGGGACAATTGGTTTCTTTAAATCTGATGCGGCCTTTTTCCACCAGAACAATCTCGTGGTACTTGCCTGGAAGGGTAATTTCCCGAGGTTCCTCGACTGCATTTAAATCAATACGTTCGATAAGCACGTTATTCTGTGTGATCTCGGCAAACCTGAGGTCTTTTCCATTTTGGGATTGATGGAATTTTATACTGCCTAAACCGATGAGCACGAGTAAGATTATGATACCAATTAGGATAATATCGTGTTTCTTCATGATATTTATAGGTTCCTCCTTGAGCACGCTCCATATGGCTGTCTGACTGAACAGAGCAAGAAAACAGAACATAACATCTACATTCCAGACATACTATAATTGATAAAACAAAACAGTGTCAAGAGAAGTCAAAAGGGAATATCTGTTAAAATGGATTATCAACGTATATTTAAACGATGAGTGCCGGCTGCTTTGGATCAAATTCAATATGCTGATTTTTGGGAACGGTGCCTTTAAGTATGAAAAGATAAATTGGTATATAACAAAAATGTAGGAAAATGATGTCGAATGAATAAGTAAGTATATAAGGACTATTGAAGTTTGCAGGCAATTAATATAAACTTAAGCCGTCACTAAAACGGTAAAAATAATTTTCAACTGGGTAATACTATGCAAAAGCATACATATAAAAAATATCTGGAGGGAATTAATATGCCACTGGTAACTTCTGCTGAAATGTTTAAAAAAGTCTATGGAAAATGTGCTGTCGGAGCATTTAACGTTAACAATATGGAAATTATTCAGGGAATTGTTGATGCTGCGAAGGAAGAAAAAGCACCTTTAATTTTACAGGTTTCTGCGGGTGCCCGGAAATATGCCAAACATATATACTTGATGAAGCTGGTAGAGGCTGCAGTGGAGGATACCGGTTTACCGATCTGCCTGCATTTGGATCACGGGGAAGACTTTGAGATTTGTAAGGCTTGTGTTGACGGCGGTTTCACATCGGTGATGATCGATGGTTCTAAGCTGTCTTTTGCCGAAAATATTGCGGTTACCAAAAAGGTTGTAGAGTACGCCCATGCGAAAGGCGTCGTCGTGGAAGCCGAATTAGGCAGACTCGCAGGCATCGAAGATGCAGTAAATGTCAGTGCTAAGGACAGCAGCTATACGGATCCGGAGCAGGCTGCCGAATTTGTTCATAAAACTGGTTGTGATTCCCTAGCTGTTGCGATTGGCACCAGTCACGGAGCGTATAAGTTCAAGGGAGAAGCCATGCTTGATTTCGAGCGTCTTGAAAAGATAGCCTCTCTGCTTCCTGGCTTCCCATTAGTTTTACACGGCGCGTCCACGGTACTGCCGGAATTTGTGGCAAAATGCAACGAATATGGAGGAGATATCAAGGGAGCGCAAGGTGTCCCCGAAGATATGCTTCACAAGGCTGGGACCATGGGAGTCTGCAAAATAAATATTGATACCGATCTACGCCTTGCCATGACGGCTTCAATCCGCGAGTATTTGGCGAATAGTCCTGCTGATTTTGACCCCCGTCAGTATCTAAAACCGGCTAGAGAAGCCATCAAAAATATGGTTAAGCATAAGATTGCTAATGTCTTAAACTGCAGTAATCAGCTCTAAGAATAGTATAGTGAGCGGAACGACAAATAAAAGATTATACTTAGTGGAAATACGAAATATTGCGAAAAAAGTAGACAGTTTAAGTCTGCTTTTTTATTTGATATAATGGAAAAAGGTATTTTGTAGATTTATGTAGAATTTTCCCAGAAACAATTTTTATAAGTAGGGATATTAATTGGAAAATAATCGGAGTAGGCTGGCAAGAACGGTTAACGTTCTTATTCTTGCTTTGCTGGTATTAATTCAAATTCTCTTGATCAGGTCCTGGTATAATAAGACCCTTGATGATATCGGCATCAACGCGATGACCATTTCTCGGGTTGTCGCTGACAGTATTAATATTACTGAATATGAAAAGTTACTTGCGAAGAAAGAGCCTAATGATTATTTTAGAGAGATGCAGGCATATTTTCAGCGTATTCAAGCTCAAACCGGAGTGAAGTATGTTTATGTCGAACATCAAATATCACCCAGCCAAATTGAATACATTTTCGATTCGGAGAAGGATTCTTTAGGTGAGACCGATGAACTGTCTACACCGGCAGCACATACGCATACCAAAGCTTTTCACACGAGAGCTCAGACTTCAACGCTTTGGGGTACTTTGATTACCGGCTATGCACCATTGGTCAATGCCGAGGGTCAGGTCATAGGCGCAGTCGGAACAGATGTAGATATCCAATATATTTATCAGGAACTGGCCAAACGCGTCGGGCAGATCATTCTTTATACAGCAGCCATGGTCGTTCTCTTCGGCTTGCTTATTTACTTCACGCTCAGTGAAGAAATACGAAGACGGCGCGTCGTCGAAAAAAATCTTAAACAAAGTATGCAGTCTGTGAAAAATCTGCTCAATAATGCCGGGCAGGGCTTCCTGTCTTTTGGATCAGACCTGTGTATTGAATCTGAATACAGCATTGAATGCCAGAGATTATTGGGCTCTGACTTAGATAAACGTAACTTTCCGGACTTAATTTATCCGAAGGATCAGGAACAAAGAGACTTTGTGAACAAAGTTCTTCTGGAATGTTTTCAGGAGAATGACCTGGTGCGCAGGGAGGTATTCCTTTCTTTTCTGCCGGATGCAATTTTCCTGAATAACTACTATATAAAAATCGAATATAAGTTTATCGCGGATAAGCGTCAGGAAGAAACACAAGCTTTGATGGTTATCTTAACGGATGCTACGGAAAAATGTGCTTTGCAGGAACAAATGGAAAATGAACGGAAAACACTTAAAATGATTGTTAAGGCTGTTATCAGCCGTAATGACCTTTTGGAACTTATTTCAGATTACCAGCGTTTTTGCCAGATGACCGTACCGCAGCTGGTTATTTGCAAAGAACCGCTTCAGCGGGTTATTGTCGATGTCAAACGAAGGATTCATACCTTTAAAGGGGAATTTGGCCAGTTTGAGATGATGCATATGGTTCGTTCTCTTCACCATCTTGAAGAAGAGATCAAATCTTTTGAACAAAGGGATTCAGCAACCAGTACTGGTTTAGGTATGCTCCTGCAAAATTTGAATCTTGAACATGTTCTGAATGAAGGTTTGCGTATTCTGCAGTCAACCTTAGGGGAGAATTTTATTGCCAGAGATAAAATCATCGAGATTCCGGAAGCAAAACTGCTTGAATTGGAAGATCAAATAGCGACGCTTATTCCATCGCAGGAGGCCAATATTCTGATTGACAAAATAAGGAAATTACGTTACCGCTCGTTCAAAGAGCTTTTAGCTGCTTACCCGAATACTGTAGAAGGCTTAGCTCAGGGCTTGGAGAAATCGTTGTATCCTCTTGAACTAGAAGGCGGAGAGTTCCCTGTAGATACAAAAAGGTACCAGGCCTTTACCAAATCACTGATTCATATTTTTGCAAACTGCGTAGATCATGGCATTGAAAACAGGGAAGACAGAATCAAAGCCGGAAAAGAAGAAAAGGGCCGCGTTGTCTGCGAAATGAAATTAGTTCAAGATCAAATATTATTAAAGATCGCTGATGACGGCAAAGGCTTAGACTTGGAAGGAATCAAACAAAAAGCGCTTGAGCTTGGGGTATTTACCGCAGAACAACTGGCAGAGCTGGACGATAAAGATATTATCCCACTTATTTTTGAAGACGGGCTTTCCAGCAAAGACAGTGCATCGATGATTTCGGGACGCGGCATCGGCATGGCGATCGTTAAACAAGAACTTGAAAAAATAGATGGTCATTTGGATATTGTTACAAATCCTGACACTGGAACAGAATTCAATTTTCTGCTGCCAATTGGAACCGGCACTCATAGTTACGACTGAGGAGGAAAAATGGCTAAGGTATTAATCGTTGATGACTCTGCAATTATGAGGAGGAATTTAGCTGCTATCATGGGGAGAGGCGGGCATGAAGTCATAGGCGAAGCGCTCAATGGCATGCAGGCTCTGGCTGAATATGGAAATTTGCATCCGGATATTGTGACAATGGATATTACGATGCCTCTGTCAGACGGCATCGAGGCGCTTGGTAAATTGCTCGGCAGGTACCCTAATGCCAGGGTGGTTATGATAAGCGCAATTAACCAAAAAGACAGGGTCTTCGAGGCAATTAAATTGGGTGCCAAGAATTACATTATTAAACCTTTTGAGGAAGACAAGGTAATCAATATTATAAACCAGGTCCTGGGTTTAAAATAATAGTTATCCGTGTGAATCAAAAATGATGTAAGGCCGACGAAGAGAGGGAGTTCTTTCTTTGTTGGCCTTCTTGTTAGGGTAATATAAATGATATTTACAACAAACAACTCGGATAGTATAATAAAGTTGTTTGAAAAAACGGCAATATCATGTTTTAAGGATAATCAATCGAATAGGGTAAATGAAACAGGATTAACCAAGAATCGGAGGAGAAAATGGCGTGCAATAAAAAGGAAACAATTGATTCTTTTACACATAAGTACAGCAAGATCTGTCAGGAAAACAGCTGGATTGATCCAAGCCTCTATAATGAGTATGGCGTAAAACGCGGCTTAAGAGATAAGAACGGGGAAGGGGTACTTGCCGGGTTAACCAATATCTCTTTAATCAAGTCTCATGACGAAATTGATGGAAAGCGGATTCCCTGTGACGGAAAACTTCTTTACCGGGGATACAATATCACTGATTTGGTCAAAGGATTTGCACATAATCAGCAATATGGCTTTGAAGAAATAACTTATCTGCTTCTGTTTGGATCACTGCCTAATGAAGAACAATTAGCCCACTTTAAAGACATTTTAGTGGAAAGCAGAAATCTTCCTAAAAATTTTGTGCGTGATGTCATTATGAAAGCACCGAGCAGAGATATCATGAATTCTCTGACAAAGAGTGTTCTTACCCTGGCATCCTATGATGAGACCATAGACGATGTGTCCTTAGATAATGTTTTGCGGCAATGTCTGATGCTGATCAGCATTTTTCCGATGCTGTGCGTGTACGGGTATCATGCCTACAATCATTATGAATGCAACGAAAGCTTTTATATCCACAGACCTGATGACCAGCTCTCCACAGCTCAAAATATCCTGAAAATGTTAAGGCCGGATAAACAATTTACAGAACTTGAGGCCAAGGTGCTTGATATCGCGCTTGTGCTGCATATGGAACATGGCGGGGGAAATAATTCTACGTTTACGACCAGAGTCGTTTCTTCTTCCGGCTCGGATACGTATTCCGTCATTGCGGCGGCCTTATCCTCTCTGAAAGGGCCAAAACATGGCGGAGCAAATATCAAAGTTGTCGAGATGGTGGCTGATATCAAATCCCACGTTGCCAACCCTAGGGATGAAGAAGAGGTCAAAAGCTATTTAACGAAGATTTTGAACAAGGAAGTGTTTGACCGAAGAGGTCTTATCTATGGGATGGGACATGCGGTTTATTCCATTTCCGACCCAAGGGCCCAAATCTTCAAAGGCTTTGTCGAGAAGCTGGCGGATGACAGAGACCGAAGAAGTGATTTTGAATTATATGCAATGATTGAGAGACTCGCTCCTCAGGTCATCGCTGAGGAACGGAAAATTTATAAAGGTGTCAGTGCCAATGTGGATTTTTACAGCGGCTTTGTTTACAGTATGCTGGATATTCCGCTGGAACTGTATACGCCGCTGTTTGCGATGGCCAGAATTGTCGGGTGGAGTGCCCACCGTTTGGAAGAACTGGTCAATGCAGACAAAATCATCAGACCGGCCTATGAAAGTCCCCTTATTGATAAGGATTATAGGGTAATGCAGGAACGGTAAGACCTCTATTCGATGATAAGCATTGGAAGGAGACAGTGTATAATTGCGGCTTAGGAGAAAACGGAGCGCAAAGCCCGAACTAGAGAAAGACACCAAGACCATTTTAGCCCCTGCGGAATGCAAAGGGAAGTGGAATGAAGTATTCGACAATAATGATCCGGTTCATTTGGAACTGGGCTGCGGCCGGGGGGATTTTATCGCATCACTTGCAGGCAAAACTGATAATATCAATTATATTGCAATTGATTCCTACCCGGAAGTACTGGTTTGTGTGTTAAGGAAACTTAATCAAAGCAAGCTGCCTAACGTCAGATTGGTTTCCATGCGTATTGAAGATACCGACAGTATTTTCGGACAGGATGAAATTGATAAAATCTATATTAATTTCTGCAATCCATGGCCCAGCAAACGGCACCATAAACGCAGGTTGACGCATCCTAACTTTCTGAGGAAGTACCAGACCTTTGTAAAGAAAGGATCGGAGGTTTGGTTCAAAACGGACGATGAACTACTTTTTGAAGATAGCCTGCAGTATTTTCAGGAGACCGGTTTTCAGGAATTATACCGGACATATGATTTGCATCAAAGTGGTTTTGAAGAAAATATCATGACCGAATACGAAACAAAATTTACAGGTCAGGGGATCAAGATTAAGTTTGCCGTTTTTAAGTATGAATAAATAGGATTCGCACCTATTTCTGGGAGAATGGACTGAAACCATGATTAAGCTTCCGATCAGACAGCTGGTTGAATTAATAATGCGCTGCGGGGACATTGACAGCAGGTATGTTTCCAAGGACAGGATGGCGGAGGGGGCTAAAGCGCACCGGATCCTGCAGAAGAGGAACCGTGAAACCTATGAGGACTATCGAAGCGAAGTTTCGCTTTCTGAAGCATATTGTTACAATGGCATTGATTATACGCTGGAGGGACGTGCTGACGGCATTTTCAGCTGTGAAGGCCGGACCGTCATTGAAGAAATAAAAACCACGGTACTGCCATTGGATTCTATTGACAAGGATTTCAGCGGCGCTCATTGGGCGCAGGCTAAGTGCTATGCGTATATTTACGCTGTCCAGAACGCTCTGACAGAAGCCGCCGTTCAACTGACGTATTTCAATCTGGAGACCAATGAAACCAAACAATGGCTTAATTTTTTTGCAATCAGTGAATTGACGGAATTTATCGGCAGTCTTATTCAAAAGTATTCGGTATGGGCAAGCTTTTCTGCCGAATGGGCAGAGATTCGGGATCTCTCGATCAAGACGCTTCAGTTTCCTTTCCCGGCCTACCGGCAGGGGCAGCGGGAGTTGGCTGTACAGGCCTACCGGGCCATAGCCGGCCGAAAGAAGCTGTTTGTGCAGGCCCCGACAGGAACCGGGAAAACCATCTCGGTGCTGTTTCCAGCCATCAAAGCGATGGGGGAGGCGAAAACCTCTAAACTATTCTATTTGACAGCCAAAACGATAACGCGTCAGGTTGCGGAAGAGGCAATCGAAAGAATGCGCCAAGGCGGTCTGAAAATGAAGACCTTGACGCTGACTGCTAAAGAAAAAATCTGCTTTTGTGAAAAGTCGGTCTGCCATCCCGAGTATTGTAAATATGCCAAAGGACATTACGACCGAATTAATGCAGCCATTTTAGATGCGATCAAAGAGTCTGATGATTTGTCCAGAAGTGTAATTGAGAAATACGCCCAGAAGCATACAGTCTGTCCGTTTGAACTTTCCCTGGATCTTTCGCTTTTGGCGGACTGCGTCATTTGTGACTACAACTATGTTTTTGATCCGAGAGCACATCTCAGACGCTTTTTTGCAGACAACAGCGGCGATTATGTGTTTCTGATCGATGAAGCCCACAACCTTGTGGACAGAGCGCGGGAAATGTTCTCAGCAAAGCTTGACAAAACTGCTTTTTACCAGGTGAAAAAAGCGTATAAGGGTAGAAATAAAGCGTTGGATAAAATCCTGAACCGCATCAATAAAAGGATGATTGACCTGCGTCATCAATGCGGGGAGCAGGGCTATCTGATTACGACGGAAATGCTCGCAGATTTTCTGAGCCTTCTTCAGCAATACACCGGAACTTGTGAATTGATGCTTAAGGAAAACAGAAGCTTAAGCGAGGATAGTGCTTTTCTTCAGCTCTATTTTGATGTGCTGGGTTTTACAGCAATCACTGAATTTTACGATGAAAGATACGTTACTTTTGTGGAAACCAAGCGGGATGAGGTAACCGTGAAGCTTTTCTGCCTTGATCCATCGTTTTTGCTGGGAGAGGCTCTTAAAAGAGGCAGTTCGGCGGTGATGTTTTCAGCGACGCTGTCTCCGCTGGAATATTTTCGGGAGGTACTTGGCGGAGGTGAAGCAGACCATATTCTCTCTCTCGATTCCCCATTTGATCATCGGAAGCTTTGCGTGCTGACGGCTGACTCTGTTTCGACCAAATATAAAGAAAGAGAACAAAGCGCTCACCAGATTACCCGGATGATTGGTTCCTTTGTCGCCCAGAAAACGGGGAATTACATTGTTTATTTTCCATCGTATAAATATATGAACGATGTTTTTGCTGAGTTTGCTTCGGCCTGTCCCGATATCACCGCTGTGGCCCAGGAAGCTTCAATGGCTGAAGAAGAACGGGAACGTTTCCTGCTAAGTTTCAAAGAGAATCCTGAGAAAACCTATGTAGCTTTCTGCGTGCTCGGCGGAATATTCTCCGAAGGCATTGATCTGAAGGGAAGCAGGCTGATTGGTACGGCGATTGTAAGCGTGGGACTGCCCCAGCTAAGTGTTCAGCAGAATATCATTCGGGATTACTTTAACAGCAAAAACGGTCTCGGCTACGAATATGCGTATATGTATCCCGGAATGAACAAGGTGATGCAGGCTGCCGGCAGGGTGATTCGCAGCGAAAACGATATCGGTGCCGTTTTGCTTATTGACGAGCGGTACAGCAACAAGAAATATATAAAGCTGTTTCCAAAACACTGGATGCGGCGCAGAAACATCAAAGACAGCAAGTCTCTTGAGAAAAACCTGGGATTGTTCTGGCAGACATGGCAGTATAGGTAATCCCTAAAAAGCGGGAAAGAATGAGAGAAGTAATATAAGACATAAATATAGGACATAAATATAGGACATAGTAAGATGACTCAGAATAAATCGGAGGCATTTTTTTTATGCAATATTTACAGAATCGTTACAATTACGCAAAGTCTACGCAATAATAAATTGTTATTGTATATATAGCAAAAACATTGGAAGAGATCAGTTTATACTGAAAACTTTAATAATGAGAGGAAGAATTGAAAATGAAAAAACTGTTTACGCTTATATTGGTAGGTATTCTGGCTTTAGCTTTCACCGGCTGCGGAAGCAAAGACAGCACTTCCCAATCCGACCAACAGCAGGCACAGACTGAGTCCGCAGAAATTACCATCGCAGGATCCACATCGGTTCAGCCGATTTCCGAAGCACTCACAGAAGCATTCATGGCGAAAAACCCTAACATTAAAGTTAACGTCCAGGGAGGCGGTTCCGGAGCAGGAATCAAAGCTGCCCAGGAAGGCACCGCGGATATCGGATCTTCTTCCCGTGAGCTGAAACCTGAAGAGACCGGTCTGACGGAAACCGTTATCTGTAAGGATGGCGTTGCTATCGTAGTCAATTCCAAAAACGTAGTCAAAGATCTGAGTATCGAGCAGATTAAAAAGATTTATAGCGGTGAAACCACCAACTGGAAAGAAGTTGGCGGAGCTAGCCAGACAATCAATGTGATTACAAGAGAAGCAGGTTCCGGAACACGCGGAGCATTTGAAGAACTGGTCATGGGCAAAGATAATCCGATCAGTGACAAAGCAATTGTCCAGAACTCCACTGGTGCTGCGAGAACTTCTGTAGCCGGTGATGTGAATGCGATTGCCTATATTTCGATGGCAAGCATTGATGACACTGTGAAAGCAGTAACCGTAGAAGGTATTGAGGCCAATGCGAAGAATGTCCTGAATGGCTCGTACAAAATCCAGCGTCCGTTCCTCTATCTGACCAAAGCGGCGCCTTCGGGTGCAGTGAAGACCTATATTGACTTTGTCATGTCGGATCAAGGACAAAGCATCATTCAAAAAGAAGGTCTTGTATTGGTCAAATGACCCAAGATTCGTCCAATGCAACAGCTATATCCATAGAAAGAGTGCAGCATACTCAATCAATACAAATGAAGATAATTTGGGTCAGACAGGGTAAGTAATTATTTCACCCTGTCTGACCCAGTTAAACGTTTATCCCGAAGATTTCTCCATTAGCACTCATCGGGTTACACGATCGCTCATATCGCTTAAAAAATATTTTGATGAAAATGGGCTAGCCAAATAAGATTAAATATAGGGGATTGATCACCGATGGAAAGAACAAAAGTTGCATTTAGTGATGAAGCGTTTATTCAGACGTTTTGCACCGTTACGAATACATGTTTTTTTCATAGAGATGAAATAGTTTTTATGCTGTTATATAATATGAAATAGATATGGCTTATTCTTATTGATGAAACGTTATAAATGCGAAGCATTTATCGAGGAGGACGATATGAGCAAAAGAATCTTGGTTGTGGAAGATGAAGAAGCGATTGCCCGCCTGATCAGTTATAATCTTCAAAAAGAAGGATTTGAAGTTCAGGTTTCAGGAGATGGACTTGAAGCACTGGGGAAAATTCGATCAGAAAAACCAGATTTGCTTATTCTCGATATTATGCTTCCTGGAATGGATGGCTATGAAATCTGCCAAGCAGTCAGGAAAGAAGACAGTTCTCTCCCTGTTATTATGTTGTCGGCGAGAGATGATGAGCTGGATAAAATTCTTGGTCTGGAACTTGGCGGGGATGACTATCTGACAAAACCATTCAGTCCGAGAGAGCTTATTGCCCGGGTACGCGCTTTATTGCGGCGGGCCCAAACGACTCAGGCAGCACCTGACCACGAGACTTTTTTGATCGACAGGCTGGCTGTTGATTTTTCCGGACGTGAAATTAGCGTGAATGATCAGATTGTACCGCTTACGCCAAAGGAGTTTGAACTGCTGGAGTATTTAATCCGCCATCGAGGAAAAGTGGTAAGCCGAGATCAGCTGTTAGACAGAGTATGGAACTATGATTTCGCGGGTGATACCAGGATTGTTGATGTTCATATCAGCAGGCTTCGAGAAAAAATTGAGCCCGACCCTAAAAACCCGTCTTATATCCAGACGGTTCGCGGGGTCGGATACAGGTTTAAGGAGCGAGGCTGATGTTGAAAAGTCTGAAAATGAAATTCACAGTTGGCTTTATTGCACTAGCACTGCTTTCAATGCTTGTATCAGGCGTTTATCTTATCAAGGTGCTCGATAACTATTTTATTGAAAATCTGCAGGCTAAACTTTTGGTTGAGGCGAAATTGGTCAGAGAAATGGTTATCGATGAATTTGGTTCGCTGAATATGGTCTCGGATATTGAAAAAATTACCGGTGATCTTGCAAACGTTACTAGCACCAGGGTTACGGTGATCGATGCAAATGGCGTTGTTCTGGGTGATTCTGAGCAGCTGCCGACGCTTATGGAGAACCATCTCGGGCGTCCCGAAATCCACCAGGCGATCAGCGAAGGTGTCGGGATAGCGGAGAGAGAAAGTACAACGCTTAATACGCAAATGATGTATCTGGCGCTGCCTGTTGAGAAAGACGGGGAAATTAAGGGCTTTGTTCGCCTGGCACTTCCGATGACCGAAATTACGACGGCCCTATCCAAACTGTGGAGCATGCTGTTCATAGCTCTCTTAATGGCTACAGTAATCGCCGGCATCTTAGGGTTTAAGCTATCGCAGCGTCTGACAAAGCCAATTCAGGAAATGACAGCCGCAGCTCAAAATATTGCTGGGGGTGATTTCAGCCTGCGTACCTACACGACCAGTCAGGATGAGATCGGGAAACTTGGGCAGGCTTTAAATCAAATGGCCCAGCAGCTGAAAGAAATGATTGACGAAGTCTCAACCGGGAAAAGTAAGCTTGAAACGGTCTTAGCGAATATGGTCAGTGGCGTTATTTTTCTCAGAGAAGATGGTAAGATCGATTTGATTAATCCGGCAGCCCTGAAGATTCTGGAGATCGAACCGAAAAATGTCAATCGGCATCAGATTGAGATTATCAACAATTACCAATTAAGTACACTGATTGATACGGCACTGAAAACGCACAAGGCCGCCAAGGATCATTTATTAATATTGTCTCCGCACGAAAAAAATATTGAAGTCAATATTACGCCAATTCTCGGAAAGGGAAATACCAACATCGGAGCCGTCATGGTGCTTCATGATATTACGGATCTCCGAAAACTGGAAACAATGCGCAGGGATTTTGTTGCCAATGTATCTCATGAATTAAAAACTCCTGTCACCTCACTCAAAGGATATGCGGAAACACTGCTCGATGGTGCGCTTGATGACCCTGAGACGGCCAGAGAATTTGTCAGAATCATCTTGACAGAATCAGAACGGCTGCGGATGCTCGTTGATGACCTGCTGGAATTATCCAGAATTGAATCCGGGAAAGATTCGGTGGAATGGCAGAAAATTGATGTGAGTGCTTTACTGCATTCACTGGAGGTAAAGTTAAGACCCCAGCTTGAAGCCAGGCAAATCGAGCTTACTGTCGTTTGTCCAGAGAAGTTGCCATATGCCTGGGGAGATTACAGCATGATTGAGCAGGTGTTGACAAATTTGACGGACAACGCTATAAAATATTCCGCAATAGGGGAAAAAGTCAAAATTGTCGCTTCCCAAGAGTCTGACGGAATACTGTTTGAGGTAATTGATTCCGGGCCTGGAATTCCGGAGCATGATTTACCCCGGGTTTTTGAAAGGTTTTACCGGGTTGATAAAGGCAGGAATCGTAAACAAGGGGGGACGGGGCTCGGATTGGCGATTGTCAAACATATTCTGGAGACCCATGGCACGAGGATACAGGTGGAGAGTACGCTGGGGCGGGGCTCACGATTCTATTTTATGCTGACCCAAAAATCATAAGTCTACGAATATCAGGTTAAACTTTGGCTTTTAACCTGGATGCTTTTCTGTTTTTTCCAAATTAAACATATTGTAAATAATAGAGATGTCTTGATTATAAGGCATCTATTCTTTATTAATGTGTATATTTCCATATCGTACATTTACAAAATCGTTACAATTCCGCAAAGTCTTCTCAACAAATAATTGCTATTGTATAACTAGGAAAATCATCGGAGGAGACCAATCCATGCAGAAAAGCATTCACCTTAAAAAAAGTGAAATCATCGTTGAAAAAATACTTCTTCTCAGTGCTGTTGCTGCCATTTTTATCATTGCGCTGATCGCTGTATTTGTCATCATTTCGGGTTGGCCTGTTTTGCAGAAAACAGGATTTTTCAATTTTGTCCTCGGAACAACATGGGATCCGACTCATGGTATTTATGGGATCCTGCCAATGGTGGTCGGGTCCATACTTGTAACCTTGGGAGCGCTTGTTCTGGGAATTCCCTTCGGGGTCGCAGGAGCCATCTTTATGGCTGAGATTGCCCCGCCTAAAGCTGCTAAGCTGATAAGACCTGCAATCGAACTGCTGGCTGGGATTCCATCGGTTGTCTACGGTTTTTATGGCCTGGCAGTCATCGTTCCTTTAATCCGGAACCATTTTGGCGGAACAGGTTTTAGCATTTTGGCAGGATCCCTGATTCTGGCCATCATGATCCTGCCTACCATTCTGAATCTCTCCGAGACTGCGCTGCGTGCGGTTCCCAGCGAATATAAAGACGGATCTTATGCGCTGGGAGCAAATTACTGGCAGACTATCAAATGGATATCACTGCCTGTAGCCCGTTCGGGCATCATCACAGGGGTCGTCCTTGGCATGTCAAGAGCAATCGGGGAGACCATGGCTGTCATCATGGTCACAGGCAACGTGACGCGTATACCCGGGACTCTATTTGACCCGATCCGTACGCTCACAGGAAATATCGTGATGGAAATGGGGTATGCCTCAGGGGAACATCAACAAGCGCTATTTGCCACCGGTATCATCCTGTTTATCTTTATCATGATCTTAAACCTGATCGTACAGTTTGGTGCAAAAGGCAGGTGGCAATAATGAAAGCATCAGCCCGGCTGGAAGAAAAAATAGCAAAATTATTGCTCTGGTTATTTGCGATCTGTACGCTTCTGGTTTTGTTCAGTATTATCGCGCATATTCTGATCAACGGAATCAGCGGGCTAAGCTGGGATTTTATCACCCAGGAACCAAAGCGAATGGGCAAGGAAGGCGGAATTTTTTCCATCATTATCGGCACCATCTACCTGACAGTAGCAGGCATTGTTCTGGCAACACCTATAGGAGTTGGTGCAGCCATCTACCTGACGGAATACGTAAAAAAAGGCCGGCTGGTACAAATTATCCGTTTTGCCACAGAAGCACTGGCTGCTGTACCTTCAATTATTTTCGGTTTATTTGGATTTGTCCTGCTCGTCATTACCCTGAAGATGGGATGGTCCATTCTATCAGGTGCGCTGACACTGGCTTTTATGGTCCTGCCAACCATTATCAGAGCTGCTGAAGAAGGCATCAAAACAGTGCCGGACTCATACCGTGAAGGCAGTCTTGCACTTGGTGCAACTAAATGGTATACCATACGAAAAGTTGTTTTGCCTTCGGCGCTTCCCGGAATTGCAACCGGTGTTATCTTGGGGATTGGGAGGGCAATCGGAGAAACAGCGGCAGTCATCCTGACCGCAGGCAGCTCCTTAGGATTGCCGACTTCAA
The DNA here is from genome assembly GCF_000305775.1 of Dehalobacter sp. DCA. Classification (NCBI taxonomy): domain Bacteria; kingdom Bacillati; phylum Bacillota; class Clostridia; order Eubacteriales; family Desulfitobacteriaceae; genus Dehalobacter; species Dehalobacter sp. DCA. The sequence goes on along the minus strand of NC_018866.1, from coordinate 2,866,294 downwards.
TACTTGAACCAACCCGGACACTTTCCGTTCATCTCTATATCTTAGCGTCGGAAGGAATATCGACCAAGAATGCCTATGCAAGTGCTACAGTGCTCATTATCGTTATCATTATCATAAATTTTCTGGCCAATAGTCTTATGGGGAAGCTTGCAGGGCGAAACGGCCAGAGTCACTGACAGAGAGAGGTGGTAATCAATGTTAGCTAACTTAACAGAAACAAATAATAAAATGGTAACCAAAGACCTGGAATTGTATTATGGAAGCTTTCACGCTTTACACGCAATAAGCTTACCAATCCTTGTGAATCAGGTTACTGCGCTGATTGGACCCTCAGGGTGCGGCAAGTCCAGCTTCCTGAAAACGCTAAACCGGATGAATGACCTGGTCGAAGGAGCAACCGTCAAAGGAAATGTTTATCTCGACAATAAAGATATTTATACCTCGGATATTGATCCGGTGACACTCCGCAAACGAATTGGAATGGTTTTTCAAAAGCCAAATCCGTTCCCGATGTCGATCTTTGACAATGTCGCCTATGGACCGCGGGCTCATGGCCTGAAAGATAGGCAGAAACTGAGTGAAATTGTTGAAAAAAGCCTTAAGGAAGCAGCTCTCTGGGATGAAGTCAAGGATCGGCTGAACCGTTCAGGGCTGCAATTATCCGGCGGGCAGCAGCAGCGGCTTGTCATTGCGCGTTTACTAGCAGTGCAGCCTGAAGTCCTGCTGATGGACGAACCGGCATCGGCTTTGGATCCGATTTCCACGGCAAAGCTGGAAGACCTGATCCTTGATCTTAAAGAACAATACACCATCGTTATTGTTACCCATAATATGCAGCAGGCCGCCAGGATTTCAGACTACACGGCATTTTTCCTGAACGGGGAAGTCATAGAATACGGCGTTACGAAAGAACTGTTTACCAAGCCTCTGGACAAAAGGACTGAGGACTATGTCACCGGAAGATTCGGATAAGGAGGAAACGTATTATGACCCGAAATTCATTTGCAACATCGCTGGAAGAACTGAGCCATGATGTCCTCATGATGGGTAATCTCGTGGAAAACATCATCACCTCCGCGATGAAATCACTCGAGGAAAGAGACTTGAAACTGGCAGAGAAGGTCCTGGCGGATGATGACATTGTGGATAATTTTCAGCTTGAGATTGAAGACAAATGTTTAACCATGCTGGCCCTGCAGCAGCCTATGGCCGGCGATTTGAGAACCATCGGGACCGCGCTGAAGATTGTTACCGACCTCGAACGCATCGCCGACCACGCTGTCGATATCGCGGAAGTAACGATTAAATTAAGCGATGAGCCTTTGGTGAAGCCGCTGGTTGATATTCCTAAGATGGCAAAGCTGGCGCGGGAGATGCTCAGAGAAAGTATCATTGCGTATACGAATAAAGATTTGAAAATGGCGCAAAGCCTGGCAGTGAAAGAAAAAGAAGTAGACCAACTATACAGGTTGGTCTATGAAGATCTATTGCATTTAATGCAAAAAGACCAAAAAAATATTTCACAGGGTATCAATCTGCTGCTCGTTGCGCTTTCCCTAGAAAGGGTAGCCGACCATGTGACAAATCTGGGTGAATGGACCATCTATCTGGCCAGCGGCAAAAGAAAAGACCTGAATGATGATAATCTTGTTGATATGGAATGATTGATGTTGAATGATAAAGCAATTGATTTATCATGGAATTGAAAGGAAAGTATACGAACTGTAGATGATATAATAAATCTTCCCGTATAAAACGGGAAGATTTTGCTTTCCTGAATAAATTCGCATGGAGGGATATTTTTCTACAAAGTTATCCACAGCTTAAACACAATTGTGAATAAGCGTATATACAGGTATATAGTTTTACATCAATAACGCTGTCCTAAAGCGAGAGATTCCATGTATTCATCCTGGAAAAGCTCTTCGGTGGACAGCTCGATATGTTCGGCATCCCGGGCGAGACGATCTGCTCTGCTCATTTCAATGGTCGAAAGCAGGGCCATCTGGGCACCGTTGCCTGCAGCGTTGCCAATGGATTGGATTTTTTCGGCGGGGACCTGCGGCAGGAGGCCAATGCCAAGGGCGCTTTCTTTGGCGATATAGTTGCCAAACGCACCTGCCAAATGAATCATTTCAAGATCGTCCGGTTTGACACCGAGATGGATCATCAGGATCCGGACCCCTGCGAGCACGGCACCTTTGGCCAGCTGAAGTGCGCGGATATCCATTTGGGTGATCGTGATATTTTCCCCAGTGGCCGATTCTTTCCAGGCCAGGACAAACTCTCGAATCCCATTGTCATTCAGGATTCTGTCCCGAAGTGCCGGTGGTAGTTCCGAGGCGCTTGCGTGGTCGATGATGCGTCCCTGCGAATTGATAATCCTGGCTTTGTGCATTTCGGAAATTGCATCAATCAAACCGGAACCACAGATGCCGCGTACAGATTCATTTTCTTTGCCGATGACCTCAAGTTCCACGTCGTCCGTGATCTTAACGCGTTCGATTGCTCCGTCGGCAGCCCGCATGCCAAATTTAATTCCGGCACCTTCAAAGGCCGGACCAGCTGCAGTAGAACAGGTCAGAATCCTTCCCTTTCCAGCTAAAACCATTTCCCCATTCGTTCCGATATCGATAAAGAGATGAATGCCTTTCAATTGGTCAATCTGCCCCGAAAGCATGACACCGACCGTATCGGAACCGACATAGCCCGCGACAATCGGCAGGACGGTGACTGGTGCATCGCTTAGAATCCGGAGTCCCAGCTCGGAAGCCTTGACAGTGACCGACTGGCGGAAGCCCGGGATAAAAGGTGCAGGGCCCAGATAGGTCGGGTCAATACCGAGGAATAAATGGCTCATTGTAGTATTGCCGACGACAACAGCTTGGTAGATCTCCTCGAGGGCAATGCCTTTCTGCCTGCACATATTGGCGATGATCTGATTTAAACCTTCGACAACTTGTGTCTGCAATTGGACCAAACCGTTAGGGTGATCCGAGGCATAGGTGATTCTGGAAATGACATCAGCTCCCGCTCCCTGCTGGGGATTGGTTATTGCCTCACGTGCAATAACTTTTCCGTTGTTTAAATTCATCAAATAGGCCACTACGGTCGTAGTTCCAATGTCAATGGCCAAGCCGAAGGTCCGGTCCAGCGTATTTCCGGATTGGACAGCCAGCAGGTCATTTCCGGAAGTAACGGCCGTAACCTGGAAAGAAGCATCACGCAGAATTCTGGGCAATTTGGCAGCAATCCCGCGGTTAAAACGCAGCGAAGCAGCCGATGCGGGAAGTCCTGCGGCCAAACGTTCCCAATCGGAACGCTGATCTGAAGTGCTTGGAACACTCACGTGTACAGCATGTTTGTGTACCAGCGGTACAAGTTCAAAGACACGGTTGTCATCTTCAAGTCGTGTTTTGCGGTCAAACACATCTTTTTGTTCGATCAGGATGATCTGCCTGTCGGATTCGACAGTTCGTTTGCAGGCCAGGACAACACCAGCGTCAATTTGTTCAGCACTTAAGAATTTTTTTTCTTCCGGCAGCGGTTCAGTACGGTCTTCCGGGGGCAGGATGACGCGGCATTTGCCGCAGGTTCCTTTGCCGCCGCAGGCGCTATGAAGATCTACGCCGGCAGTGATTGCCGCCTGAAGTATGGTACTGCCGGATGGAACTTTCCCGACGCATTCGTCCGCTTGGCAGGCGGATTTTTGAAAAGTGACATTGACCATTTTCACCATCTTGGAACGATGTTTATCCTGACTCATTTGCTGAAACCCTCCCCAGTTATTGAGTGTATTTCTTTACTGGTATTTATCCCCGCTGCAATGTTCTTCATTGATTGAAATAATATTGATATGGATTCGGTGAGGTACCCTCAAATGGTATAGAACGCAGCCCAATACCCCGAGGGGGTATATAAGAAGTATACGTCAAATTCCCTTTGTTTGTCAACAATTATAGCTGTACAATTATAGCTATACAAATAATTGAATAATCGCTAAAATATACATTGGTATTGCGAATCCGTACTTATTTATTCCAATTTATTCAGAGGAGAATCATCAATGAATCTAATTCAAATTGCAGCAGGCCCGATTATCGGCGCTATAATCGGTTATGTCACAAACTACATTGCGGTTAAGATGCTCTTTCGGCCCATCAACCCGATTAAAATTGGGAATTGGACATTGCCGTTTACTCCCGGCATTTTTCCAAAGAGAAAGGGGCAGCTTGCCAAAGCATTGGGCAATGCGGTCGGGAACAACCTTTTAACCAGTAAAGATGTAGAGAATATGTTCTTGTCAGAAAACATAAAAAACGCAATCGTTCAGGAAATTGGCAGCTCACTTTATGAAATGGATGAGCATCATACTCTAAAAAATATCTTCGCTGGGTTTGTTTCACAGGATGCCTATCAGGTTCTGAGAGAACAAGCCGAAAACATCATTTGCAGCAAGATCATGTCCGGAGTTTCCAGGATGGATATCGGGACAATCATTGCACGGGAGGGCAGAAGAGCAATTAAGGAAAAGATCCATGGGACGATGCTCGCGTTGATGGTCAATGACCAATTGATTGCGTCCGTGGCTTCTCCGATCGGAGCAAAGGTAGATGCATACATCCAGGAAAACGGTCAGGACATGATCCGGTCAATCGTGAGAGAAGAACTGGCGGTTCTTGAGAATCAGCCCTTAGCGACATTCATGCAAAAAATTGAGATTGAGGAGAAACATCTTACCGGTATGGTTGACAGAATCTATTCGGTATTCGTGCAGAAAAAGCTTGGAGGCTATATCAAACAGTTTGATATAGCCGGTGTTGTCGAAAAAAAGGTAAATGATATGGATGTTCTGGAGATTGAGAGACTTGTGCTTTCGGTAATGAAAAACGAGCTGAACGCCGTTGTTAATCTGGGAGCCTTGATTGGTTTCGTGATTGGGCTGTTGAACTTATTGTTAAAATAAATCATTTGTCAACAGCCGCTGAAATTAAAGGAACAACCTGTTTCTTTCTGGAAACGATGCCGGGCAGGCAGACGCTGTTTTCACCCAGATCAACGTTAAAAGCAAGCGAGATTAATTCTTTTTCTTCTCCGGAAAATAAGACTTCTGAGGCCTGGTCAAGAATATCGGTCACAAAAAGCATCAGCAAATGGTAGCCTTTTTCGGCACAAAGCTGTTTCATGAACGCAATCAGCGAATCTTCCATCTCCGAGATCTTTTCCCTGTCCATGGTGAAGACCTGCCCGATTCCAACCCTGTATTTGCCAAAGGTATAATCTTTAAAATCCTGATAAAATATCTCCTTTAGTGTTTTTCCCTGCAGAGAAGAGCCTTCTTTGAACATTTGATTGGCGTACTTGTCCATATCGTCAATCCCGGCTATTTCTGCCAGCTTTTCGGCCGTCATCTTGTCGACGTAGGTACTGGTCGGAGATTTGAATTTCAGCGTATCGGACAGGATGGCGGAGCAAAGAATTCCGGCGATGCTCTTCGAAGGACGAATTCCCATCTCAAAAAACATATTGGCAACAATCGTCGAGGTACTGCCTACCGGTTCGTTACGAAGGAAAATCGGACTGGCCGTCTGAATATCACCGAGTCGATGGTGATCGATAATCTCAAGGATTTCTGCCTCTTCAATGCCATTGACAGTCTGGGATTTTTCGTTGTGATCCACCAGAATTACGTTTTTCTTTCTCTGTGAAATCAGATGATATCTGGAGATAAATCCTTGGATCCGGTTATTGTCATCAACAATTGGATAGCTCCGATATCTGGTTTTTAACATTTTATCCTGAATATCATCAATAAAGTCATCAATGTTAAACGATATAAGGTTCTGGCTGGTCATGACGGCACCTACCGGTATGCTCTGATTCACCAGTCTTACGGTCGTATAGGTGTCAATCGGAGTCGTCAACAAAACAATATTCCTGCTGCGGGCTTCTTCGATCAGCTCCTGTGACGGATCCCCGCCGCAGGTGAGGATCAGGCAGGTGGTACCGTATTCCAGAGCTTTCAACTGGATATCCAGCCGGTTTCCTGTGATCACAATATCACCCGGCTCAACAAACGAATGCAAGTCATCGGGTTCAACAGCAGCAACCACAACCTTGCCGGTCGTCTCGAAATCTTCTTGGGAACCGCAGATCAATGTCGCATTCAGCGTTTCGGCTATATTGCGCAGGGTCGTTCTCGTTGAAGCGATGGTGTTGTTGTCCAAGGCATCCATATAATTATTGGTAATATCGGATAGGGTTACAATTCCTAAAAGCCGCTCATGATCATCAATAACGGGAATCGTTTTGATATTGTTCTTTTTCATAAGGTGCCAGGCTGTTTTAATTGAAATATCCGATGATACGGGAAAAGCCTGATCAACGTTTAAATCTGCCACCTGGGTTTTGACTGTAAAAAGATGTTCCGGAATTTCGACGCCGAAATGCTTCAGAACAAATTCAGTTTCCCGGTTAATATCGCCGAGCCTTTTGGGCACAGCATTCACGCCGAGCTTTTTTTTAAGTTCCGCGTAGGCAATTGCAGAACATATGGAATCTGTATCCGGATTCTTATGACCGGTGACAAATACTAATTTATCCATCCTTTATCCTCCTCTTTATTCCGAATCTATTTCCCCGAATCTGGGGACAAGTTCTCCGTTCACTAGAACATTTTCAAAGAACATTGCATAAGGCCGTGCAAAAATAATTCCTTCCGAATTTTTATAAATCACCAATTTTTCTTCGGTCTCTGAGTGAATGGCGGTGAAGAGAACTTCATAAATTCCGCCTTTAAAATGCTTATATTTTGGCATTCGGATACCTCCAGCAACAAATGCTATCCTATCATTGTATAATAAAAAGTGTAAATTCAAAAGAAGCAATCTTCAAAAGCCGTCTTCCCCAAATACTAACAAAGCTCATTTACAGATCAGCGTTGGCATGATATGCTTAATTTATGAATAAAATAAAGACAGTTCGAAATCCATCCTGTCTCTAAACAAAACTAGGACCACTACCGTCTTGGGTAGTTTTTTGTTTGGAGAGCAGTAGCTCTTTTTTTGTTTCTTGGGGAGGTTGCATGATATGTACATGTTGAAGGTGGAAAGCGGTTTTGACAGCGCGCACTTTCTGGCAGGCCATCCAGGCAAGTGCCGGAACATTCATGGCCACAGCTGGCGAGTGGTTGTGGAAATTGAATCTGAAACACTCGCAGATGAAGGAGAAGCCAGGGGTATGATTGTTGATTTTAGCCAGCTGAAAGCGGATCTCAGGCAGCTGGCGGATGACTACGATCATGCCTTGCTTGTGGAAGACGGAACGCTGCAAAAAAGTACGCTGGAACATCTTATTCGGGACGGTTTCCGGGTCATTGAGGTGCCTTTCAGGACAACAGCCGAAAATTTTGCCAGGTGCTTTTACGAGGCTTTGGCCGGTAAAGGATATCAAATGACCAGGGTTAGTGTGTTCGAAACGCCCGCGAATTGCGCGGTCTACGAAGGCAGACGGTGATTTAAGATGAAATACAGAGTTGCAGAAATTTTTTCAAGCATTAACGGGGAAGGACCGCGAGCAGGAGAACTGGCTGTTTTTGTCAGATTTGCGGGGTGCAATCTGCAATGTACTTACTGTGACACCCGCTGGGCTAATGAAGCGGATGTTTCTTACCGGGAAATGACGGGAGCGGATCTCTATAAACAGATCCTGGCCACAGGTATAAAGAACGTCACGCTGACAGGCGGGGAGCCGTTGATACAACCCGGTATTGCAGCCCTGACCGACTTGCTGTGCCAGGATCCGGCACTTTCCGTCGAGATTGAAACGAATGGCAGCGTCAGCCTGAAGCCCTTTTGCACAGAGGCTAACCGCCGTCCCGGATTTACGATGGATTACAAGCTTGCTTCGAGCGGTATGGAGGAAAAGATGGTTTTAGCGAATTTTGAGCTTTTGACATGCCGGGATGCCGTGAAATTCGTGGTTGGCGATCAAAGCGACCTGGCAAGAGCGCGTGAAATCATAAGTACCTACGGCCTGATCAAGAAAACTGCGGTATTTATCAGTCCTGTTTTTGCACACATTGCGCCATCTGAGATCGTTAAATTTATGATCGAGCATAAAATGGAGGGGGTGCGCCTGCAGCTCCAGCTACATAAAGTGATCTGGGATCCGGAAAAGAGAGGAGTATAAGCTCATGCAAAAAAAAGAAAAAGCTTTGGTCGTCTTTAGCGGCGGACAAGACAGTACGACCTGTCTTTTTTGGGCCAGACAGTTATTTACAGAAGTCGTCGCCCTGTCCTTTGATTATGGGCAAAGACACCGGCTGGAATTGGATTGTGCCAGAGAAATATGTGCTAAGCATCAGATTGAGCATCATCTGCTAGATCTCGGTTTATTAAATCAGCTTGCACCGAATTCATTAACCAGGCCGGAGATTGAAGTTGAAAAAAATCTGCCGGGCGACCGGCTGCCAAACACATTTGTAGATGGCAGGAATATGCTCTTTCTGTCGTTTGCAGCTATATTTGCCAAACAGAGGGGAATAAGACATTTGATTACCGGCGTTTCGCAGAGTGATTACAGCGGTTATCCGGACTGCCGGGATATTTTTGTTAAGTCCCTGAATGTAACCCTTAATCTCGCCATGGATTACGAATTTGTGATTCATACCCCTCTGATGTGGGTCGACAAGGCGGAAACCTGGAAACTGGCTGACGATCTCGGTGTGCTTCCGATTATTCAAGAAGAGACGTTGACCTGTTATAACGGTATTAAAGGGGATGGGTGCGGGGAATGCCCTGCTTGCCTGCTGCGGAAAGAGGGATATCAAAGATATTGCAGCGGAGTGAAATAAATGAGCTTGAAAATCAAACCATGGACAAGATGAGATAAGGCTGCTGCACAATGAAAATGATCATTAGGCAGCAACCTTTTATTTGCTGTTTGACACGACAAATTGCGCAATACTTTTTCATTCATTTCAGCTATAATTAAAATATTATGCCTTACATCGTGCGAGGTATAGAATCGGAATGTCCAGGGTAGAGTATCATTACCAGCGGGTGAGGTGATTGCATTGTGACGTCACAATGGCAGAAATTCCGGGAATACTTTTATTTTGATGATGAACTGGGAATCCAAGTGGATGTTAGCCGTTCAGGATTTTCGGATACGTATCTGGATGATATGGAAATACGCCTGCAGGACATGTATTGCCAGATTCAGGCCTTGGAACAGGGAGCGGTTGCCAACCCGGACGAGCAGCGGATGGTTGGGCATTATTGGCTGAGTGATCCTGAATTAGCTCCGCAGCCGGAAATAGGCGCGGCAATCAAAGATACCCTGCACCGTATTCTATACTTTGCGCAGGATGTTCATGCGGGTACTATATGTGGTCAAAAAGGACGCCCTTTCCGGAACGTCATTGTTGTCGGCATTGGTGGATCTTCTTTAGGACCGCGTTTTGTTTCCGAGGCACTCGGAAAGAAAGGTGATCCGTGTTCGCTGTACTTTATCGATAACACAGATCCTGACGGTATGGACCGTATTTTTGCTGAGCTGGATGCTAAGGCGGATGCAACATTAACGATCGTAATCTCCAAAAGCGGCGGCACGGTTGAAACCCGCAACGGAATGGAAGAAGTTCGTCATTTTTACGTAAGCCGGGGGTTGGACTTCAGCCGTCATGCGGTCAGTATCACTCAGCCAGGAAGCGGATTGGATCAGATCCGGATGAAAGAGGACTGGCTGGACGCTTTCCCGGTTTGGGAATGGGTTGGCGGGCGGACTTCTGTCTTGTCTGCTGTGGGGCTGCTGCCGCTGGCTTTACAGGGGATTGATATTAGCGGTCTTTTAGATGGAGCTAAGAAGTGTAACGCTCTGACCAGGAATCCAGATGCGAAAAACAATCCTGCTGCCCTGATTGCCTTGGCGTGGTACGTCTTGACAGGAGGCAAAGGCGGGAAGCAGATGGTTATCCTTCCTTATAAAGACCGTTTGGAGCTTTTCCCGAAATATCTTCAGCAATTGATCATGGAGTCTCTGGGAAAAGAAAAGGACTTGGACGGAAATATTGTCCATCAGGGAATTACAGTACTCGGAAATAAAGGAACAAGTGATCAGCATTCCTATATCCAGCAGCTGCTGGATGGGCCCGGTAACTTTTTTGTGACCTTCATAGAAGTACTGAAGGACAGGGATGGAGACTCAATCCAGATTGCCGAGGAAAGCACCAGTGGTGATTATTTGCAGGCTTTTCTGCTCGGGACGAGGAATGCCCTGTCAAACAAGGGCCGAAAATCAATTACGCTGACAGTGAGAGACCTCAGCCCCGTAACGATCGGAGTATTAATTGCCCTATACGAACGTACGGTGAGTATGTATGCCCAGCTTGTGCATGTTAATGCTTATCACCAACCGGCTGTAGAAATGGCTAAAAAAGGTGCGCAGGAAATGATTCAATTAAAGAACCTGGCCCTGCGTGTTCTAAGGGCGTGTAAAACTGGAGGATTAACGGTTGAAGAAATTGCATTGGAAATTGAAGCAGACGGGTCTGTAGTAGACCGCGAAATGCTCTATAAGATTCTTAAGCATCTTGAAGCGAATCGGGGAAACAGGATTATAAGTCAAAAGAGCGGCAGTGAATTTGAGGCTTTATACCAGGTTGCGTCTGATCAACAGTGAGGAGAAAAGTAACATGTATTCAGAGCAAAAATATGACGATACCTTGAAATTTTGGATGAAAAATGATTACTTTGACGAGCTCAGCAGGAGGGAACTGGCGGAAATAACCGATCTGAAGGAGTTGGAGGACCGGTTCTATACGACGCTGGAGTTTGGGACCGGCGGCATCAGAGGGGTTCTCGGCGCAGGAACCAATCGTCTGAATCGTTATGTTATTCGCAAAGTTACACAGGGGCTGGCCGACACGATCTTGGAGCATGGACCGGAGGCGTGTCAGCGAGGGGTTGTCATTGCGTATGACAGCCGCTATTTTTCCAAAGATTTTGCGCTGGAAACAGCGTTGGTACTGGCAGTGAATCAGATTAAAGTCTACCTGTTTGAAAGTCTGCGGCCGACGCCTGAGCTTTCATTTGCTGTCAGGTACCTGCGGACAATTGCCGGCGTAAATATCACGGCCAGCCATAATCCGAAGGAATACAACGGCTATAAGGTCTACTGGGAGGATGGCGGGCAGCTGCCGCCTGCTCCTGCTAAGCAGATCATTACCAAGATGGCTGAAAGAGAAGACTGGAGGATTGTGCCGGCAGACCGAACCAGAGCCCTGGAGGAAGGGATGGTCCAGATGGTCGGAGATCAGGTGGATGCTGCCTATCAGGCTGAGATATTCCATAGTCTGCTGAATACAGAACTAACGCAAACTTACGGTACAAAGCTGAACATTGTCTGCACGCCGCTTCATGGAACCGGCGGCAGGCCTGTCCAAAGCATTCTTAACAAAATGGGCTTTACGGCTTTCCGGATGGTTGCAGAACAGGAACAACCTGATCCGGAGTTCCCGACGGTGAAATCCCCGAACCCGGAAGACCCGGAGTCGTTTGCGTTTGCTTTAACACTGGCAAAGAAGACACAGGCGGACCTGGTACTGGCCACTGATCCGGATGCAGATCGCCTCGGAGCATATGCCCTGGACAGAAATGGTCAATATTGCCGTTTTACCGGTAATCAGATTGGCGTAATCCTGACGTATTATATCCTGGATCAAAGAAGACGGAACCACAGACTGCCGGACAATGGCGTGATCGTCAAGACGATAGCCTCTACGGACCTAGCCGAAGCAGTTGCAGCTGATTTTGGCGTCAAAACAGTGAATGTGCTGGTCGGCTTTAAATATATCGGAGAAAAGATCAAAGAGATGGACGTACAGGGCGGGGGGACATTTTTGTTTGGCTTTGAAGAAAGCCATGGTTACCTGGCCGGTACGTATGCCAGAGATAAGGATGCAGTCCAGGCTTCTGCGCTGCTGGCTGAGGCGGCATTGTATTACAAGCAGATAGAGAACAAAACCTTGCCGGATATACTGGCGGAACTTTTTGCGCGTTACGGCACTTTCCTCGATGAACAGGTCGCTTTTGCGCTGAGCGGCAAAGAAGGCCGGGAACGGATTGCCGCTGTAATGGACAGACTGCGGACGGCAAAGCCGCTTTCTGTCGCGGGGCTCAGCGTACGGTTTATTGATGACTATCAGCAAAATGTCCGATGGGATGCGCTGGAGAAAAAGACGGAAGAAACCAATCTTCCTCGGGAGAATGCGCTTCGCTTTTCCTTTGAAGGGGGAGGCTATGTCATGGCAAGACCTTCCGGCACGGAACCAAAAATACGTTTTTATTTCTGTATCAAAGGTTCTACCAGAGCTGAAGCGGATGCTACCTTGGCCCGTGTCAAAGCGGAAGTCTTCGCCCTGATTAATGACCTGATGGTTTGATTATGGTAGATTACAGCAAAGACAGGAATGAACAATTACGATACATGAACCATGTTCGGATATACCTGGTGAATGAACGAATCAGGGTAAGAACGGTCTAAAAAAGTCTGAATGGAATTTGTCGGTGGGATGCCGTCGTATCTTTGGTTTGCCCTGAATACGGCAGCGGCCGAAATGGATAAATCGAAGGTCATGAATAGAATGACAATCCATGTCACAAGGGTACTCATCTTCATGGGAAAGTTTTCGATTCTTTTACTGATAAATGGGTAAATATACTTAATGAAGACAACGCCCAAGGTTCCCCAGAAAAATGAGTATACCAGCGATGTCCTGCCAAGTATATCGAGCATAGAATAACTGTAGTCCCAGGATATAAAACCAAAAGCATATTCCTGTATCAGACTGCAGATAAGTTCATACAAGCATCCTATAAAAGCGCTTATAAAAAATAAGGACCATTTATTTTTGAAATTTGTTCTTTGCAGCAGCAAAATAACAATAACGGCTGCAAAACCGTAGATTTGACTGAAAGGACCATAAATCAGACCTGACCTGCTTTCGATATATCCATGCAGAATAAAACAGTAGATGGATTCAAAAACAAAACCAAGGATAGAAGCAATAAAAAATAGCCAAACCATTTTGTGAAAATGATAGGGTGTTTTCTTCATATCAAACGCTCCTAACGTTAGGTAATGTGATACAGGAGGCATTCAACAAGAAATTTGGAAAATCAAAAATCTGGAATTAATTATAGCATTTCATTACATAAATTGTAAGAATGATATAACCGTGGTTATCCGAATGATCAGTTTACAGAGAATTGTTAAGTGAATGGAGGTGAAGGGCTTGCAACACTATTTTGTCTCTCCGGAGGGCCTAAAAGAAATAGAATCACAACAGATTCTGGCAGAGGGAAAGTTTAGCATAACCCTCTTCGCTGCTGAGGAATGGAAGCTCCTGAACGGGCACTTGGCATCTGCCGGATCTGCAGGGATCGACCGTGTTCTGGGAAACCTGAATCCGCAGGGGAATAGCTTTAATCAAAGATTTGAACGTCTGCACCCTTCTCTGTTTTTTATTGGTTACAGCGATTTTGCTGATGACACTAAAGAATTTGCGATTTACTTTTTTCTGTCGGCGAATGATATGACGATATTGCGCAATGACCGGCTTGAGTTGCCGCAGATCAATGACTGGGCCCGGAGAGGGCTGCTTACGACACCTTCCGATCTGGCGCAGCTCCTCGGCATGGAAATACTGGAACACCATCAGCGCCAGCTGGAATTACTGGAAGATGATGTGGACCGGATTGAAGAAAATATCCTGGAAACTCCTGAAAGATGGCAAAGAAGTGAAATTATCAACCTTCACAAAAAAATACTCGGATTAAAGAAGTCACTGAATGCACATCAGACGATTTTCAGCAGACTGGCAGCCATGGATAATCATGATCAGGGGAAACCATCGTGGAAAGACCTGGTTGCCGATACCCAGCAGAAACTTGAAAATGCACGGCAGACCCATGAGCTGATTGAAATCCTGATGGAAGCCTACCAGCAGGCCATTGACAACCGGGCCAATGATATTATGAAAGTCCTGACGCTTCTGGCCACGATCCTGCTGCCGATTAATCTGGTTACCTCTTTCTTTGGAATGAATTTTGAAGCAATGCCGCTGATTCACTCGCCTTTGGGGATGCCGCTCTTTTTCGGTGTATCCGTGTTGATTGTGACAGCAGTACTTATCCTGTTTTGGCGTAAACACTGGCTGAGATGAAATCCGATGCACGCATGGAAAACCAAATCCATTCATTGAGAAAAAACAACCATTTAGGTTGTTTTTTTTACATTCTGTAGAAGATTCTCCCAACAGAAGACTTAATGAGATAATCTTATGTTATTGCAATGTAATTGAAAGAATCATACAACGGCTTTTGCTGAAAAGTAAGGTTTATATAGGGGGTCATATAATGAATTTAGTTAATCGAAAAGATGATCATGATTTTTTAGACAAACATAGACTGAGTCAGAAAAACAAATTTATCATCTGCTTGTTATTTATTGGGATCCTGGTTTTGGTGCTGTTTTTTGGTAATTTAAATACAGCTCCGGGAATTATTATAGGGAGTATAATGGCTGTCGTCACGTTGCTGATGCCGCTGATCTTTGGGTATACCGGCCTTATGGTTACGCTGATATACAGCATCATAGGAATCACTGCTCCATTCAGATTCGGAATAATGCAAGGTGACCCATATTATTTTGCTATTGCCGTGTTCATCCTGGCTAACTTTTTGGGATCTGCGATTATTGCCATTGAAGTTGAACGCAATAAAAAGACCCAAAAAGTACTTGAGACCCTTTCTGTAACAGACGGTCTGACAGAGATCTACAATCACAGGTATTTTCAGCAAAAGCTTGACGAAGAAATTGCGAGGGCGATCAGAGCAAATCGTACGCTTGTCTTGTGTATGATCGATATTGATAACTTTAAGATGTACAATGATTCCTATGGCCATTATTTCGGTGATGAAATACTAAGGAAAACAGCCGGGCTGATCCAAAACACAACGAGAAAGTCAGATATTGCCTGCCGCTACGGCGGGGACGAATTTGCAGTAATTTTGCCTGATTCCGGCGTCGAAGAAGTCCATTTTGTCATGGAAAGACTTAAAGAAGCATTTTACAGTCTGCGATTTTCTTTTCCGGATTGTCACGTTACAAGAACTTTAACGCTTTCGGTCGGTTTCTCAATTTTTCCTGATCTGGCGGAAAATAAAGATCAACTGATTACCCAGGCTGATGCTGCCCTTTACCGGGCCAAATATCAGGGCAGAAACACAATCCAGCTTTATAAAAATTAATACAAAGCATACTGTATATGGTTGCCCATTTATTTAAAATGCGCAGTACTAGAATGAATATTTGCCATTGATCGTTTAAGATGAAAGGGAAAATAAATAAAGCTAAAAAAGAACTCAAAAAAGGAATAAAAAAGAAAATGTCGAATATACCCGAGGATAAAAAGGAAAATTATTCATTTTCTGGTCCGGACAGATAAAATAGAAAGGAAGATATGGCAAGAATACTTTTGGTTGATGATGAACCGATGGTGCTCAACGCTTTAAAGCGTATCCTACATTCGCGGGGATACGAGCTGTTTGCCGCAACGACCTCGGAAGAAGCGCTGGATTTTCTGCAAAAAAGCGCGATAGACGTGATCATTTGTGACCAAAATATGCCGGGAATGCTGGGTATTGATCTGTTAAAACGTTCAAGAGAAGAGTACCCGGATGCCGTCAGAATTTTGATCACTGGTTCGTCAGACATTAATGTTGCAATTTCAGCGATTAACGAAGGCAGCATTTATTATTACCTCGCCAAGCCTTGGGAAAACGAAGAAGTTATTTCAGTGGTCGAAAAAGCCCTTGCCGATAAACCTGAACACTTCTATCCGGAACGCAAAAAGGAACAGGAGATCAAAAAAATCCCTGTATGGGAAGATGAGACCATTATTTTGATTGACCTGTCGGAGGTTATTTATTTAACGGCAGCTGAAGGGGATGTTGTTGTTATCACCGAAAAAGGAAGATATCAAAGTCCTGACTCTTTAAATTCGTGGGAGAAGAAGCTTGGATCCGGCAGCTTTTTTCGGTGCCATCGAAGCTATATTGTCAATATCGATAAAATTGAAAAAATCAGTCCCTGGTTCAACAGTGCGTATAATTTAAAGTTGAAGGACACGAAAGAAACTATTCCTGTCAGCAGAAACTCTACTAAAAAACTGAAAAGTTTATTTGGGTTATAAAATAAGAGTATAGGAATCAATTATGAATCAATATCTAAAAAAAAGAACGATACCTGGTGTTTTATCCGCCCTTCGTGAAACGGAAGATGATAACCTGACAAGCTATTATGAAAATACCATGGTCAGTATGTATATGTCTGTGCTGCTCTTTCTGGCAGCATTTGTTAGTTTTTTTCCCCGTTATTTTTATCTTGCCAGTGACTGGCAGACGTGTTTCGTAGACAGTTTAATTTTGCTGGTTTTGGCTCTGGGATTTAACATTGTTCCGAAATTAGACTTTGAGATGAGATATGCTACCTGGATGATCTCGGGGCTGACCGCCCTGACACTTCTGTTTTTAACGGTCAGAATGTATGATCTCATCGGACCGGCTTTGTACACTTTTGCGTATATACAGCTTATACTGGCTACGATCCGGGTTACCCGGGTTATGATGGTCACAACAACGGTCGCCATACTGTTTTCGATATGCTATGTCATTTTCCATTCCTATCATGTTCAGTTCTACCAGATGACGACATTGTCTTATGTTTCCCAGCTGATCCTGTTTATGGTCTTAGTGGTCGTTATGGCGGCTATAAATAATGTCAGTATCGGCCGTTACCGCAGGCTGGAAAAACAGCTTCAGGAAGCAATCCGCCAGAATGAAAAAATTACCGGATTGTTTAAACAAAACGTTGCCTCAGATGAAGAATTGAAAACAACGATCAGCCGTTTAAAGAGAACGCAGGAACAGCTTGTCCAACAAGAGAAGCTTGCTGCGATTGGACAGCTAGCTGCCGGGGTTGCTCATGAAATCAATAATCCGCTTGGTTATATTTCCAGTAACTTTGAGACCTCTCGTCTTTATTTCAATCAGTATACGAATATGATCAGCGCCTATCACAGCTTTTTGGAGCAGCTGCACCCAAACGAGAAGGATTTGCTTGCCTCGCAGATAGAGAACTTGAGAAAGCTTGAAGAAACCAACAACCTGAAGTATATCTCAACAGACCTGGAAGATTTGTTTTTTGATATTGAGGATGGCCTCAAACGGATCAGTGAAATTGTAACCGGACTTAAAACCTTTTCCAGAGCGGATCAAGGCAACGAGTTTGAAGATTATGATCTGAATAACGGCCTGAAGAATACGCTTTTGGTGGCCAGAAATGAGATTAAGCACCATGCCAGGGTAATTGAACTGTTTGGGGAGCTTCCTTTGATCCAGGCGAAGGGCAATCAAATTAATCAGGTGCTCTTGAACATCATCCTGAATGCAGTCTACGCCATAAAAACAAAAGAACCGAAGACACTTGGCTCTATCATGGTTAGTACAGAAGTCGCGGGTAATTTTGTGCGGTGTCAGATCGAAGACAATGGGACAGGGATCAATAAGGAGAACCTGAAAGAGATTTTTAATCCATTCTTTACGACAAAACCTGTTGGGCAGGGTACAGGCCTTGGGCTCAGTATTACCTACGATATTGTTGTTAATACGCACGGGGGGCAGATTTCCGTTCAAAGCACGCCGGGCGTAAGTACGAGGTTTATCATCCTGCTGCCTGTCAGGCAGCAGCCGGAAGCCGAAGCAGGTGAAGAAAATGAATGAAGCGATTTTGTTTGTAGATGATGAAAGAGCAATCTTGCGGGCACTGAACAGAGCTTTTTTTAGCAGCGGCTACGAAGTCCTTACTGCGGAAAGCGGTGAAGAGGCTCTGGAGACTCTTCAAAGGAAGAAAATTGATCTTCTTGTAACGGATGTCAAAATGCAGGGTATGGACGGCTTTCAACTTTTAACACAAGTCAAAGAAAAATATCCATCTACGATCAGATTAGTTCTTAGCGGGCATGTCGATAAAAACATGCTTCTGAAAATACAGCAAAGTTGTCTGGCCAAACATTATCTGTTTAAGCCATGGCAAAACAAGGATCTGCTTAGGACCATGGAACAAATCTTCGAAGTGGAAAAGATCTTGAAAAACCGAAACCTGCTGGAAGTAATCAATAAAATTGAATTTCTGCCATCCCCTCAGAATGTCTTCAATAAATTTAATTTTCTGATCGAACAGGATGCGGGCATGAAGGAAATTGCCAAAACGATTGAAAGTGATCCTTCCATAACGGCGAAAGTATTACAGGTAGCAAACTCTGCCCACTTAGGGGTAAAAACAGGTTCGGTCATCCAGGCTATTAATTATTTGGGGCTAACGGATGTCAAAAATATTGTTTTAAGCGCCTGTCTGCATCAGGAAACCAAAGGAGAAAAGAATGCGCGTTACCAAAGAGATATCGCGATGCTTTGGCTTCATGCCGTAACGACCAATACCATTCTGAATGTTTTTTACCAGAAGATCCATCACAAGAAAATGCCAGAATCGAGTTCAATGGCCGGATTACTGCATGATGTCGGCAAAGTGGTTCTGCTGAATAATTTTTGGGACGAATATATGCGGGCAGTTGAGAAGAACATGGGTAACCGGGATTTATTCCACTATTATGAGCAAATCGAATTTACGGATGTATCCCATGGGGAGATTGGCGGCCATTTGTTGGATTGGTGGGAGCTTCCATATTCGATTGTGGAGTCCGCTCTATTTCACCACTGTCCGCTTGATGAAAAGGTTATCGACAAGGAAATGGTTGCCTTAGTGCATATTGCCGATATTTATTCCTGGAAAAGCATCCACAAGGCGGAGTCTGCACAAGTCGATCCGCAGGTGCTTGATTTCCTAGGTATTAACAAAGACGATCCTGATCGTTTTTTGGACGAGGCTGGGATTCGCCATCCATCGTAAAAAAACAACCATTCAGGTTGTTTTTTTACATTTTGCGGCAAATTGTCCATCTGAACAAAATGCCATGGTATGCTATTGACAGAAGCGAGTTACAAGGAAAGGCGGGAGAAGTTCTAAATGAGCTGCGTTCATGATGTCGTCATCTATTTTGAAGAGGGAAGCGAAACACAAGATTATAAAGCTCTAGCCGTGATTTCCAGCTTGAAAAAGATCGCAAACATCATTGAGTTTTATCCGAAAGATATCGGCAGCAATCATCAGAGTGCAGAAATCATCAAGGAAGAAGGGTTAAGAATCAGGTTTTCTACGGAATGCAATCTCGAAAAAATCCAAAAATTCTTCTTTGAAACCATCTCCCTAAAAGATTACGAATTGGGGACTTCAGACCACTAGGATGCGTTATCCCGCAATATCCGTGTCTTCTGAGAACTGGCTGTTATATAATTCGGCGTAGAATCCGCCTTTAGCCAGCAGTTCTTTGTGATTGCCTGTTTCAATGATACTGCCGTTATTCATGACCAGAATAAGTTCAGCATCGCGTATGGTGGAAAGCCTGTGAGCAATTACAAAATTCGTTCGGCCTTTCATCAGGTTCTTCATTGCTTTCTGGATCAATACTTCAGTCCGGGTGTCCACGCTGCTGGTTGCTTCATCGAGAATCAATATTGCCGGATCGGCCAAAATAGCCCGGGCGATAGTGAGCAGCTGCTTCTGTCCCTGCGAGATATTGGTCGCTTCCTCATTCAGAATCGTATCATAGCCATCAGGAAGTGTCCGGATAAAATGGTCGGCATGGGCTGCTTTGGCCGCGCGGACGATTTGTTCCATCGTCGCGCCTTCTTTGGAGTAGGTGATATTATCTTTAATGCTGCCGTTAAACAGCCAAGTATCCTGAAGGACCATCCCAAAGAGTTTACGCAGCTCGCTGCGCGGCATATCCTTGATGTCCACACCGTCAATACTGATTTTGCCTGAGCTGATCTCGTAAAACCGCATCAGGAGGTTGACCAGGGTAGTTTTACCTGCACCGGTTGGTCCGACGATGGCGATGGTATCTCCCTGCCTCACTTCAAGGTTCATATCTTCAATCAGCGGGACATCTTCTGTATAGCGGAAGCTGACATGGTCGATGCGGATATTTCCTTTGGGCATATCCAGAATCACAGCTTCAGGACTGTCTGGAATTTCTTCCTGTTCGTCTAGAACTTCAAAGACGCGTTCAGCGCAGGCAATAGTAGACTGGATAACGTTGGCGATATTGGCAGTTTGGATGATCGGCATAGTAAATGAACGTGAATATTGGATAAAGGCCAGAATATCACCTAATCCTAACAGATTGCGCGTGATCCAGATGCCCCCGACAATGCTGATGCCGACATAACTGAGATTACTAATAAAGTTCATCAGCGGGAACATAATCCCGGAAACGAACTGGGCTTTCCAACCTGCGCCATAAAGCCGGTTATTGATGGATTCGAATTTTTCGATGGCATCCTTTTCATGGCCAAAAGCCTTAACGATCTTATGCCCGGTGTACATCTCTTCCACATGGCTGCTGAGGTCCCCCAGCTCTTTTTGCTGGACGGCAAAGTATTTTTGGGATTTCTTGGCGATCATTGTGGTGGACAGCATATACAGCGGCAATGAGGCGATAATAATCAGGGTGAGAACCGGACTGATTGTGAGCATCATGATAATATAACCTATGATTGTTATCACGGAGGTAATGATTTGGGTTAAGCTTTGCTGTAGGGTAGTGGCAATGGTGTCGATATCGTTGGTCACGCGGCTTAAGATATCGCCATAAGGGTGCATATCGTAATATTTTAAGGGCAATTTGGCCAGCTTGTTATCTACTACCCGGCGTAGATCCCGGACTGTACGCTGGGAAACGCCTGACATCACAAGACCCATGATCAGGCTGAACAAGGCGCTGATGAGATACATGCCGATCAGGATCAAGGCGATCATACCGATATAATGGAAATCGTATTCACCGTTCGTTTCTCTGATCGCTGTAATGGCGCCATTGATTTGATCATCGGTAAACTCGACATTTTGCTGGGTATTCGGCATATCCAAGCCTGTCGCGCTGGTTGCGGACATCTTTTCCCCTAAATCAATAATCTTTTGGCAAACATCCGCTTTTTCTTCGGCATTCGTCACCGAACTCAGCATCGGTAATTGCAGGAAGGTTTTGATCGTATTTATGCTGTCCGCATCAATCTTTCTAACTGTCCCATCCTGCGTGTTGTTGAGACTGCTTTCTCCCATATTTGGCAGTGCATTGAGGAGATCCAACATTTTAATGACGGTATTGGCTTTTTCCTGCGGATCTTGAATTGTATTAATTGCAGGTAGCGTGATCAGCGCTTTGACTGTATTCAAAGATTCAGGGTTGGTGGGTTTACTGGTTGCGGGGTTTGCGATCTGCTTGCTGATCTGGTCGACTGCTTTCAGCTGGACATCGGCCATCTGGGTATAAATGCTGTCAACGCCCTTTTCCTGCGCCTCAGACATTTTTTGCAGCATCATTCTCGCCATATAAGCATCCTGCAGTTTGTTGATTGCTTTACTGCTTACCTTAGGAGCTGCAATTGTAAAAGATGTACTGGCGATTGCAAAGATCAATACAACAATTAAATGGACTTTATGGGGTTTTAAATACTGAAGGAGCCTTGCCAGACTTCCGCGGAAATTCTTAGCTTTTTCTACGGGAGCACCAAAGTGGCTGCCCGGTCCCCCCGGTCCCCCCGGCCCTCTTTGGCCCTGCCGATTGCGCATCGTGTTTTGGTTTTTATTTTCGCCGCTCATGCGATTTCCTCCTCTGACAGCTGGGATGAGACAATTTCACGATAGACTTCGCAGCTATTCAACAGTTCCTTATGCGTCCCAATGCCTGCGATTTGACCATTGTCCAGGACAATGATTCGATCCGCGTCCATGACGGTGCCTACTCTTTGGGCGATAATAAGGACGGTTGCCTCGGCAATCTCCTGTTTCAGGGCTGCTCGCAGACGCGCATCCGTTTTAAAATCCAGGGCAGAAAAACTGTCGTCAAAAATATAGATTTCCGGCTTGCGGACCAAGGCCCGCGCAATAGCCAACCGCTGTTTCTGACCGCCGGAAACATTAGTGCCGCCTTGGGCGATGACATGGTCATACCCACCGTCCATTTTGGTGATAAATTCAGCGGCTTGGGCAACTTCTGCAGCATGCTGAATTTCTTCTTCAGTGGCCTGTTTGCCGCCAAACTGGATATTCTCGGCAATCGTTCCCGAAAAGAGGACCGCTTTTTGCGGCACAAAACCAATTTTCTGACGAAGGTTTTCCTGGGATATATCCCGGACATCCACGCCGTCGATCAGGACGGAGCCGCTGTCGACATCATAAAACCTTGGTATTAGGTTGATAAGCGTTGATTTCCCTGAACCGGTGCTGCCAATGATCGCTGTGATTTCACCAGGCCGGGCGGCGAAAGATATATCCCGGATAGCGGGTTCTTCTGCGCCGTGGTAACTAAAGGTGACATCCTTGAATTCCACATAGCCTTTACCGCTGAAAGTATCCTTCAGGTCCTTGGCATCTTCAATTTCAGGTACGGTTTCCAGGACTTCATTGATTCTGACAGCTGCAGCCTGAGACCGGGGAACCATAATGAACATCATGGCCAGCATCAACATGGACATCATAATCTGCATCGCATACTGCGTAAATGCGGAAAGGGCTCCCAGGTTCATATCGCCGATACTGATGCGGATGCCTCCAAACCAAAGGATTGCCAATGAAGTTAAGTTCATAATCAGCATAATCGTCGGCATCATAAATGCCATGATTTTATTTACTTTAATGTAGTTGTCTGTGAGATCGACGTTGGCGGCATCAAAACGCTTTTTTTCATGTTCAATCGTATTAAAGGCGCGGATGACCCGGACGCCGGTAAGTTTTTCCCTGAGTACCAGGTTGATCCTGTCAATTTTTACCTGGACTAATCGAAACAGCGGTATCATTTTGGAAGCAATCATCACAATGACAATTGCTAGAACCGGTATGGCGACAGCAAGTACCCAAGTAAGGGCCTTATCTTCCCGGTAAGCCAGGATGATTCCGCCGATCGCCATGATCGGGGCGCTGATCATCAGGCGCATAATCATGATGGTAACTGTCTGGACCTGGTTGATGTCATTTGTCGTCCGGGTAATGAGCGTCGCGGTACCGATTTTATCAAATTCATGTAAAGAAAAACTTTCGATTCTCCCAAAAATTTTGCTCCGCAAAACGGTTCCTAACCCTACGGCAGCCTTGGCGGATAAAAAGCTGGCCAGGATGGAAAATACAGCGGCTACTCCGGCGACCAGAAGCATGACTCCTCCTATATGCAAAATCTTCTGCGTATCACCATTCATGACGCCGTCATTGATGATATCTGACATCAGCGTAGGCAGATACAGATCACCGAGCGTTTGGAGAAAAACGAGGATCAATACGCCGTAAACCAGATGTCTAAAAGGTTTTAAATAACGGTATAATTTCAGCATAACCAAAAATCCTTTCTCACTTATTAATGTTTAGAGTGTCTTTTGTTTAAGAAGATCAGGTACATCATTGACCCAGGATCTTCTTTAAAGCAGTCAAACCCTCTAATATTTTTCTCATATCTTCAGGGGTAGCTCTGCTCAGTATTTTCTGCAAGTCTTTTTCGGCTTGGTGATGAAATTCCCGGTGAAAGTCAACATACTTTGGACTCACTTTTACATAGACAATGCGTCTGTCCTGTTCGCTTCTGGTCCGAATGACCAAATCATGCTTTTCCAGACGGTCAATAATACCTGAGATCGTGCTGTTGGAAAGATGCAGTTCGCTACTTATTTCGGATATCTTCATTTCACCGCGTTTTATCAGGGTGCTCATCACCATGCCTTGCGGCATCGTTAAACCGTTGCATTCAAAACTTTTACGCATTGTTTTCTTCAGAGATCTGCCAATTTCGGAAAAAAGTTGAACAATTTCCACTTCGCTGGGGTTATTCTGCATAGAAACAGGCCTCCTTAAACCCGTATAAAAATACTGATATTTCTCATGCAAATGTTTCGCATAGAAATTATTATATTGATCCGGGAAAATGTTGTCAACTATATTTCGAAGACTATTTTGTCTTATTTTGACGTCCATGGTTGGACTAATGCCGAACGAAGATCATTCATGAGCGAAGTGCCTTGTTTATACCATAACCATAATACTGTGTATGCAAAATTCTAATCAAGTTTTAATCCTGAATTAAGCGTAGTCTCATCTGACGTTATTACAATAGAGCTATAGTTTAGAAATGGAGATGAAAATGATGAGTATCAGTATGGAACAAATTGATGAGATGAGAAAAAGGACCAACTGCAGTTATCAGGAAGCCAAAGAATTATTAGAAAAGTATGATGGGGATTTGATTGATGCGATCATTGCCTTTGAAAAAATGCATGGGAATAAATCAAATTCAAGCTCCAATCAGAAAACCTGTCAAAAAGAACAGAGCTTTGGCAAAAAAGTGAAGGCACTGATTCAAAAAGGTTGCGTCACAAGATTTATAATTGAAAAGGATCAGAACATTATCCTAAATATACCGATCATTATTCTGATTGTGGCGGTGTTGATCACAATGCCGATCATAGGGCTGTATGTTGCAGCTTTTATCCTGCTGTACGTAATGGGCTACCGGATTAGGATCAGAAAGGAAAAGGGGCAGGATGTTAATATCAACGAGTTTGTCGACGGTATTGGCAGCAAAGTGAGAACCGCGGCTGATAAAATGAGGGAAAAGCCGACTGCAGAACAAGAAAACAGTCCGCAGGCCGAGGCCGGCCCCAAGAATGAAGATAAAAAAGAAGACGGCTACAATGAGATCACGATTGGTTAGTATCAATGAATGGTCAGGGTGCCAGTGATGAGATAGGAGCTGATGAGAAATGAACCTGTGTTGTTTGCAGGTTCATTTCCGATTATAATGGAGTCGTCGTAATACTTTGATTGAGGGCGGAGGAAAGGATGAAAACCAGAATTCTGGTCATTGAAGATGAAGTGAAAATAGCCAGGTTCCTGGAGCTAGAGCTTGCTCATGAAGGTTATGAGGTAGAGCTTGCTCACGATGGAAGAGAAGGCTATGAAAAAGCAGTCTCGGGAAAGGCAGATTTGATCATTCTGGACCTGATGCTTCCCGGCCTCAGCGGTATTGAAATCTGCCGGAGAGTAAGGCGGGTATCAGATATGCCAATTATTATGCTGACAGCCAAAGATGATGTTTCCGACAAAGTGATGGGGCTTGATAGTGGGGCAGATGATTACATGACCAAGTCATTTGCGATAGAAGAACTGCTAGCCAGAATCAGAGTGATCCTGAAGCGTAGAGGAAAAAAGGAAGATCAGAATAATGTGATCACGGCTGGGCCGTTGATTTTGTTTAAGGATGAATATCGGGTTACCTATCAGGGGGTAGACATATCCCTCTCCAAGAAAGAATTTGAGCTTCTAAAATATTTGATGGAGAATAAAGGCATTGTATTGTCGCGCGAAAAAATTCTCGACCATGTCTGGGGATATGACTACTATGGAGACACCAATGTCACCGATGTCTATATCAAGTACCTGCGCAATAAAATTGACCAAAAATATAATGCCGTACTGATTCACACCGTAAGAGGGGTCGGGTATCTTTTTAAATATGAAGACGAAAAATAAAGCGGATAAGGGCATATCCAAAAACATTCTCAAGGTGATCTTTTTCCCGGTTTATCTTTTTATGCTTCTTTATGCGTTTATCCAGGAAAGGATCGCTTATTCCATTCGCTTAAAGCTTTCCTTGAGGTATACAGGCATACTTTTGCGGACAGTGTTGGGAGCCGGCCTTATCGTTATTTTGATCTATGGCGGATTTAGAATCCAGGAAACGGTTAAGCAGGATTATTTGGAGATCCAGAAGGTGCTCAGCACGGACAGCAGCGGTTTTTCAGAACTGGAAACCTATTCCCGGGAGCATCAGACCCCGCTTCGTATCTTTGAACGGGGCCAGCAGACGCTCATGGCTACGGACCAGAATTTGAGGGAATATGGTTCTGAGTACTGGCTCGGATTGGCCAAGGATCAAGGAAACATCTACATATCCGTTAACAGGGATTTTGAAACAGCCGGAACTTCAGGCAGAATGATTATCTTTTCCAACATTCAGGATGAAATTACAGATATCCTGTTCATCACCAGGATTATGCTCTTCGTCTTTTTACCGTCCTTGTTCCTGGCTCTGATTGCGATTGCCTTATCAGGGAGAGGAATTTTTGAACCGATACGCGAAATGACCCAGACGGTAACGGGAATTTCCGAACAGAATTTGAACTTAAGGCTAAATGTAGGCGGGTCAAAAAATGAACTGAAGGAACTGGCACTTACTTTTAATGAAATGATGAACAGAATAGAGGACCAATATAATAGGCAGAAACAGTTTGTATCCGATGCTTCGCATGAGCTAAGGACACCGATTGCCGTGATACAGGGCTATGCAGTTATGCTGGACCGCTGGGGAAAAAACGATCAGGAAGTTCTTCAGGAATCAATAACGGCTATCAAAAATGAAGCCGGGAATATGCAGGAGCTGATTGACAAACTGCTGTTTCTTGCCAGACATGACAACAGTACGCTCGCCTATCAAAAGGAAGAATTCAGCCTCACGGAAATGCTCCTGGAAGTCATCAAAGAGACCCAGATCATCGATTCCGGGCATCAAATCAATGATGAGCTCAATCAGGAGATCTCTATGTTTGGCGATCGAAACCTAATGAAACAGGCCTGTCGGATCTTTATGGACAATGCGATGAAATATACACCGGCTGGCGGGCAGATAACGGTTTGTCTTAGCAAAGAAGGTGAGTCCATTGCGATAAGTATCAAGGATACCGGCGCAGGTATGACAAATGAAGAGTTGAAGCACATCTTTGACCGTTTCTACCGCTCCGACCAGTCCAGAACGAAGGAGCGGGGTGGTTATGGCTTGGGACTCGCGATTGCCAAGGTCATTATCCTGGGCCACAATGGTAGAATAACAGTCCGAAGCAAAGTCGGAGAAGGTTCTGAATTTATTATTCTGCTCTCCTAGCACGACAATACGTGATTTACAATAGTACTAACCCGAGAGATAGGGGGAGACATATGTCTTTCCCTTTTTACTATGCATAAAGTAATTAATAGAAATATTGGAAAATTAAGGTTGCAATTTACCTGGCTTCTGAATAAGATATCTCGAAGTCAGTTCTTAAGAAGTTAAGATACGAGGAGGGGGAAAAATATGTACGGTTCTTATGGTTATGGCCGTGGTTGCGGAATGGGTGCCGGGGTTGGCATAATCGCTATTGCAGTACTGATCCTGATTGCTCTGGGCGTTATTTTCTAAATTGAATTTTGGCATGCAGTGTTCATCAGATATTCTTTGACCAGGAGGTGAAAAACATGGCAGTTGGAGCAGGTACTTTCGGCGGAACATTCGGCGGTGGCGGTTGCCTCTGCGGCATCGCGATCGTAGTGGTTATCATTCTCCTCTTAATTGCAATGGGGATCGTTTTCTAAATGATCTGAATAACATTTTTCTTATTCAATCTAAGATGGTTGGGCAATCAACGATTCTTCGATAGACAGAAAGACAGCATGAGCCATAAGCGCCACGCTGTCTTTCTGACCTTCTGCAGCAACTTCAAGGAAAATGTAAAAAATGACTTATATTGTCGAAAAAAATTGCTTATCACATTTTCAAATGTTAGAATATGACTCAGGGCGTCCTGCTTTTTTTGATTTACAGGTTTTTAGAAAGTTTACTACCTAATTATATACTTGAAAATTACACGTAATATGGATTTTGTTAAAGGAATTTCCGGAAAAATAAAGAATTAATGTTCCATGATTAACCTATTTGGTTGTAATTTAGCATGTATCTGCGAAAATGAGATTAATGCCTATACGCAATTGATCTCGGGAAAAAGAAAAAGCAGTTTGGCCAGGTTGAAGTACATAGATGATGTAAAAAGATCTTTACTGGGAGAACTGCTTATTCGCAAAATCGTCAGGGAAAATTATTTTCGAGGAAATGCTGAAATTTCTTTTGGTGTAAACGATTATGGCAAGCCTTATGTTAAAGATCTGGATGCATTTCATTTCAGTGTTGCCCATTCCGGGAAATGGGTTGTTTGTGCGACAAGCAGTCAAGAAGTAGGTGTTGATCTCGAACGAATCAGACCGGTTGACCCAGAGATCGCCAGGCAGCATTTTACCGAACAAGAGAACAGTTTCCTAACGAACCTTAGCCTGGACA
Organism: Dehalobacter sp. DCA; assembly: GCF_000305775.1. NCBI lineage: Bacteria > Bacillati > Bacillota > Clostridia > Eubacteriales > Desulfitobacteriaceae > Dehalobacter > Dehalobacter sp. DCA. Next base: position 2,837,922 of record NC_018866.1, on the reverse strand, counting down.
GGAAAACAGAATACTTTTTTAAACTTTGGACGCTTAAAGAAAGCTATTTTAAAGCAAAGGGTACAGGCCTTGCGGGTAATCTTAAAGAAGCTGATTTTTCCAGTATGGCCGGAGCCAGTTTTTCTTATCCGAATGAAGGGCTGTACTTTCATATTTACCCATTTGATCCAGGTTACGCTGTGGCAGCATGCGGCTGCGAAAAAGAATTCAGTCCCAAGGTTCATGTAGTAACCATCCGATATTCAGATTTTTATGGCTGACAGAGTAAGGGGAAATTTGCAGATTTATGGAGGGCTGCTGTTTTATGGTCGAGTATTATCCATTATCAATCCCGCAAAGAAGTATTTGGTATTTAGAGAAACTTCATCCAGGAACCAGTATCGGCAATATTGCTTCAACCCTGAAAATTAAAGACAGCATAGATCTCAGGCTTCTCGAAAAGTCCATCAACCTTGTGATCGAGAAAAATGAAGCGCTCAGGCTCAGGTTTAGGGAAAAAGACGGACAGGTATTCCAATATGTTGCCGAATTTGCATATGCGAAAATAGATTTATTCGATTTCAGCGAAGGCGGCGGCCTCAAACGGCTGTATGCCTGGGATCAGGAGGAAACCAAAAAACCATTTACCATTAACGACAGCCCACTGGTTTATTTTTCTATCATTAAAATCAGCGAAAAAGAGAATGTGATATACTGCAAAATCCACCATCTGATTTCTGATGGGTGGACTGTTGTTTATATAGGCAATAAAATTATGGAGAATTACAATATGCTGGAAGAAGGCGTTTCCTATGAACAGGAAAATGATCCTTCTTATTTAGAATATGTCAATAGTGAGCTTGAATATCTGCATTCTCCCAGGTATATCAAAGATAAGGAATACTGGGAGAATGTCTTTACGGATACACCAGAAATGACCACGCTGAAAAGCAAAGCAGCCAAGATGAACCATACTGAAGCTGTCAGAAAAACGTTTAAAATTCCAAATAAATTGTCCAGAAAAATTTCTCAATACTGCCTGGAAAATAAAACATCGATTTTTACCCTTTATATTTCCGCGCTCTGTATTTATATCAACAGAATATCCAATAAAGAAGATATTGTTCTTGGGGTGCCAGTACTGAACCGAGCCAATGCTCGGGAAAAGAAAACAGTCGGAATGTTCATCAGCACGATACCGCTTAGGGTTAATATCGATAATGATACGAATTTTCAGGATTTCTGCCATAAGCTGACCAGAAACTGGATGGATATTCTGAGGCATCAAAAATATCCGTATGATGAAATTTTAAAACATGTCAGAAAACACAACAGAAGTATCGAAAAATTATATGAAATTGCCGTATCTTACCAAAATGCCAAATTTATTAAGAATAGTGATATCAATAGCTGTGAGGGCAGATGGCATTTTTGCGGTCACCAGACAGAATCACTTTATATTCATATTAACGAACGCGAAGACGACGGCAATATCATTATTGACTATGACTATCTGACGGATCTTTTCTATAGTAAGGAAATTGAATTTATTCATGACCATGTGCTGAGGATTCTCTGGCATGCGCTGGACAATTCCCTGAAAAAAATCTCCAGACTAGAGATGATTTCAGAGAAGGAAAAGCAGAGAATCCTGTGTGAGTTCAATGACACCGGATTATTCTTCCCTCACAACAAAACGGTTGCCCAGTTATTCGAAGAACAAGCAGAAAAAACGCCGGCCAAGACAGCATTGGTTTTTGAGGAGAGCAGTATTTCCTACTATGAGTTGAATCAAAGAGCGAACCGGCTTGCTAAAGTGCTCAGGGACAAAGGCGTTGGGCCTAACAAATTTGTAGGAATCTTTGTTCCGCGTTCTCTGGAGATGATGATAGCGATCCTGGCAGTACTGAAAGCAGGCGGTGCTTACCTGCCGATTGATCCGGACTATCCGTCCCAGCGAATTGATTATATGCTCGAGGATAGCCATACTGCTATTCTGTTAACCTGTCAGAAACTCATGAAAGAGATCCATTTCAACGGGGAAATTATCGACGTTTTTAGTAACAATGAACAACTGACCGGAGTAGCTAACCTGCAGAAAGTCAATACACCACAGGATATTGCCTATCTGATTTATACCTCCGGTTCGACTGGAAAGCCCAAGGGTGTCATGGTCCAGCATTCAGCCGTCGTGAATCTGATTTCAGCAATAACGGCAAAGATTGACTTTTCTCCCGAGAAGGTCATGCTGTCAGTCACAACCATTTCGTTTGATATTTTTGTTGCGGAATCTTTACTGCCTCTCAGCAGGGGGCTCACAATCGTAATCGCGAACGAAAAGCAGCAGATTATTCCGGAAGAACTTAATAAGGTAATGTATGATCATGATATTAATACTGAAGTTTTCGCACCCCTCAAAACCCTTGTATCTCTAATTTAAAGGTATCCTAATGCCAGTGGTTCCTTCTGATTATTACCGATTAACTGGCATTTTTAAGGGCTATAAGCTGATTACTAAGAAAAGAATTCTCAAATAGTTCTTTCAAATGTTCATATTCACTGGAATTCCTAAATTCCAAAATGTCCACTAAACCAGACTTGGCGATGCTGGTGATCACCACTTGCAGCAAATCATCAAATAATTCCCAGAGCCGCTCCGCTACATTCTTCTCTATGAGTTCGTCCTTGATTTCCGCAAATAATCCTTCTAAGGATTCGTAGGCGTTTACTCGTCGAAAATAGGCTAGGAGTGTATAGAGGAGATAGCAGGTCGTGATATGGGCAATCTGCGCATCGAAATCCCTCGATTGACAAGTCCCGAGCTTCAAATGCTGCTTGGCTTCCTTAAAAAAGACTTCGATGGTCCAACGGATACTGTAAATCTCCAACATACTCAATAAACTAAGAGATATATCCGTCGAGAGGAACAGTCTAAATTTCTTTTGATAGGGAAACCGGCAAAAATACAGTTTGATTTGTCCGATTCCTTCATAATCAACAAGGACTTCGAAATAACGGATATTCCGTTTCCTACAGCGTTTTTCGTTTCCCTCACTTTTGAGGACCGATTTTAATTGGCTGGCATTAAGGGAAGTCTCTTTGTAGCGATACTTCCTCGTATCTTGCCGAACACCACAGACCAAATGCATCGATTTTTTGTCTAATCCTCGAATCGTTTGAATGAACTCGTAACTGCTGAACCAGCTGTCAACCAGGACATATTTAGCCTTAAACCCCTGTTTTACCGCCCGTTTTATCATATCCAGACCGTTCGAAATTTTGCTAACATGGCATTCTCTGATCCGTTTAGCCCCAGCAGATTTGGGGTCTCGTTGCTTTTTGAACCGTTCTTTACGGTGCCTTGCCTTTTTTAAGGGCTTTTCCACTTGTAAAGTGAAGTCTATAGGCGTGAGGCTTTTACCATCGAAGAAACCAAGGGTTAAATTTTTAAAGCCTAATTTGCTACCTTTCTTCCCTGCAACATGGTCAAACACCTGGGTCATTTGTTCAATTCTTCGACCTGTCTTAGCAAGAGTTGTATCATCTAGAATGAAAGCGGACTTTTCATCCACTTCGTTCGTAGGATTAACCAATCGTTGAAACTGTTTGGATATACCGATCAGCAATGCTCTCCAAGGCATTTTTTCATTGTTCTTCAGTCGATATATGGAATCTTTCTTCATAGTAGTAACCTTTTGGAAATCGCTTTTATATAACGCGTGGACACTTTTCAGTAACATTAGGGGCAACATCAACATTAGTGAGAGGATTTCCGCGGAACTGTAACCATCCTGTTTCAGAAAACCAACTTTGCGGCAAAGCGTTTTAAGCTTGAACGTCTTCATAACTTCACATATAATATTGTTAATCGAATAGCCGTGATTTTGGAGTACGTTTTCAATTTCTTTGACAGGTTTCCGCATGATAACACCTCATTTTTGGTTGATTTGGAGTAGCATCTTATTATACCAAAAACCTAGTGTTCATGCGGATTTTTATCGTTTTTTCGTCTTATTCTAAGCCGAATTTTCGGCTGTTTTATGGGTGCGAAACTTCAGTTAATATATTTCAAGCTACACCTTCGAGGATTCAGCTGCTGCTGAGCAGCGATCTGGATCTTACGGGGATAAGAAATCTTACTGATATTTTAGTGACTGGGGAAGCAATGTCTGGTGCTGTATTAAACGATTTAAAAAGAGTCGTATCGTCCTCAGCAAAAATATATGATTTATATGGGCCGACCGAAACTACGATTTGGTCGACTATGGCCGATGTTACTTATGAAAGGAAGCCTCATATCGGTAAACCTATTGCTAATACGCAAGTTTATATCCTTGACCACCATATGAATTTACTGCCAATTGGAATTCCAGGGGATCTGTTTATCAGTGGAACGGGTGTCTCGAAAGGCTATTTTGGAAAAGACGATATAACCGCTGAACGCTTTATTGCCAATCCTTTTCTTCCCGGAGAAAGAATTTATAAAACAGGGGACCTTGCCAGGTGGTACCCGGAAGGGGATATTGAATATCTGGGAAGGACTGATTATCAAATAAAAATCAGAGGATACCGAATCGAGCTTGGTGAAATTGAAGACAAACTTCTTCAACATCCTAATATCAGGGAAGCAGTTGCGGTTGTCAAAGAAAATTCAAACAATAGTAAAGTAATATGTGCTTATATTATTGCAGATACTGAAATAGGCAGTATTGAGCTAAAGGCCTATTTAGCACAGTATCTGCCTGACTATATGATCCCAAGTTATATTATCCCGGTTGATTTTATTCCCAAAACCCCAAATAATAAGATTGACAGGAATTCACTGCCTGAGTATGAAGAAAATGCAGCAAAACCTGTTCCGCCAAGAAATTCAACAGAAAGGACAATTGCGAAAGTCTGGTGCTCTTTGCTGGGCAGAAAATCTGTTGGTATTGATGATAATTTTTTTGATCTAGGTGGAGACTCACTTACGGTTGTCCAGCTTCAAGTCCTGTTGATGAAAAAAGGGATTCATATCGGGATTCAGGATCTTTATGAATATCAGACGATCAGACAAATATCCGATGGCATGGAATCAGCTAAAAACATCATAGATAGCATGAAAATCAAGGATGATCCTGTCAAAGATATTGCACTTGATTATGATATTAAGCCCTGCATCAAGAAGGCACAACATGTCCTGCTTACTGGAGCTACCGGCTTTCTAGGGATACATTTGCTTGAACAGCTTCTTAAGCAAAAAGACTGTAATATTTACTGTTTACTGAGAGGAAAAACGATTTACGAAGCGGAAGATAAACTGCGGAAACAACTGGACTTTTATTTCAACGGAAGATACAGTCAGGAGATAAACCAACGGATTATTATTATTCCCGGTGATATTGCGCAGGATCAGTTTGGGCTAGACGGCAATAGTTATCAATACCTTCTGGAAAAGATTGATCTGGTCATTCATTCGGCCGCAATCGTGAAACATTACGGATTTTATGAAGACTATATGGATGTCAACATTAAAGGTACGGAAAGAGTGGCGGCCTTCTGTCTGCAGGGGAATATCCGTTTGAATTATATTTCCTCGATCACAGTCTCCGGAAACTATCTTACAAATAATATCCACGAGGAAAAGGTAGATTTTACAGAATCTGATTTATATATCGGACAGGATTACAGCGGGAACGTTTACGTAAAAAGCAAGTTTGAATCGGAACGATTTATTTACCAGAACGTCAAAAATGGTTTGAAGGCGGATGTTTATCGCATCGGCGTTTTGACTGGTCGTTACAATGACGGACAGTTTCAGAAAAACATTCAGGAGAATGGTTTCTACGAGAGGATCAAAGCAATTACTGAGCTTGGTTTTGTTCCGAGAATCTGGGCGGATGAACAATTGGAATTTACTCCGGTTGATTGTTGCAGTGAAGCGATAGCCAGGCTAATCAATTTATCTGCCGGAACACGTATTTTCCATTTGTTTAATCATAAAACGGTCAGCCTTACCAATATAGTTGAGATGTTAAATAGCCTGGGCATTGATATTGAAGTTGTTCCAAATGATGTTTTTGTTCAAATTGTTGAAAAGAATATGAAAGAGCATAACATCAGTCCTGCTGTCAACGAGCTGCTAAAGGGAAATCTTTCTGCTTATTCTCAGACAGTCAATGTTAAATCAGAAATCACTCGGAATGTATTGGGTCAAGCGGATTTTGACTGGCCGGATATTGATCAGGCTTATATTTCACAAATTATTCGTTATATGAGCAAGATCAATTATCTAAATAAAAATCAGATCAGAAGGAATATTGTATGTTAAAAAAGATGAAAGAATCTTTTCAAAAGAGGATAAGTCTGCAGATAACGCTTATCTATACGCTCGTCATTCTTTGCACGGTACTCGCGTTATATTTCCTCATTCCATTTATATTCAACTATCCGCCAGGGTCCATAAATTCTAACTTTGATGTTGACGTATCGTATATATCCTATAATACCCAGTTCATTATCATTACGTTCTTAATTATTATTCCAAGCTTCATATTTTTTAAATTGTCACTTTCCAATATTGATCAGTGGGATTCTTTAGCAGCAAATAATTCTGAGGAGTCACGTCTGAAACTGCAGAAAATCAGGAAAAAATGTATTAACATGCCCTATACTATTTATTTCGGGCAAATCGTCGTATCGCTAATTGTCTTGTTTATCATACTATTTATAACAGGAAGCCACCCGTTAACACTGATCTATAGAATTGTTATTCTGGTGTTTTCTTTCGCAACACTGGCAGCACTTTTTTCTTTTATTTTCTCTAAAAGGATGTTTACCAATGTCCTTTTAAAAACTTCTGTCAATAATGAGCTTCAAGGAATCAATCTAAGCATTCGAAGAAAAATCATGCTTCACGTTTTGCCAACAATTATCATTGCAATATTATTCACATCTCTAGTGGGTTATTCCAGATTGATCACTGAAAAAGGCGATCTTATCTATAGAATGTATTCAGAGAAGCTAAAAACGAATGTCACCATGAAGACTTATGATGAAAAAAAGGTAAAAGAGGCTTTAAGCCAGATTGTCTTGTTGAATAAAGAACATGATTCCAGATTTATTATTACACCGGCGGGAGAATATATTTCCCTAGATGATAAAAATGCGAGTGATTTCTTTATTAAATATGCCATTGAAGTATCGAGCAATTACGAGGGAAGAATTTATGAAGACTATACAGTCGAGTCTCAGGGAACATCTGTAAGAGTTCCAGGTCCTAACGGCGATTATATTATTGGTATTAAATATGACATTTCTTCCTATAATACGATTGTTTATTTTTCTGTAAGCTTCATCCTGCTGTTCATGATTAACTTTATCGTCTTAAACTACTTTTCCAGGTCCCTCGGTGAAGACGTTTCAAGGGTGGCCAAAAACCTCTCCGACATTTCGCATGGCGTTAACGTTGACCTCGATCAGAAGCTGGCGATCACCTCCAATGACGAAATCGGAGATCTAATTATTGCCTTCAATAAAATCCAGGAAAAAGAAAAAGCGAATATTGAATCGATGAAAGAAAATCAGGCTATCATTCTGGAACAGGAGAGGCTGGCTTCGCTTGGCCAGCTGATCGGCGGAATCGCCCATAACCTGAAAACACCGATTATGTCGATTGCCGGAGGTATCGAAGCACTCAAGGATTTAACGAATGAATACAAGGAATCTATTGAAGATCAAGCTGTATCACCTGCCGATCATTATGAGATTGCGAAAGAGATGCAGGAATGGCTCGATAAGATGAAGCCATACTGTTCCTATATGACAGACATTATCAGTGCAGTTAAGGGTCAGGCGGTACAGATGAACTACGCAGGCTCAGATAAGTTTACCGTGGAAGATTTGGTCAAAAGAATTGATGTTTTGATGAAGCATGAGCTGAAAAAATACCACTGCAAGCTTAAACCTGATTTTCAAATTGATCTGCAGACAGAAATACGAGGAGAACTGAACAGCCTGGTACAAGTATCTGAAGTTTCGCACCCATAAAACAGCCGAAAATTCGGCTTAGAATAAGACGAAAAAACGATAAAAATCCGCATGAACACTAGGTTTTTGGTATAATAAGATGCTACTCCAAATCAACCAAAAATGAGGTGTTATCATGCGGAAACCTGTCAAAGAAATTGAAAACGTACTCCAAAATCACGGCTATTCGATTAACAATATTATATGTGAAGTTATGAAGACGTTCAAGCTTAAAACGCTTTGCCGCAAAGTTGGTTTTCTGAAACAGGATGGTTACAGTTCCGCGGAAATCCTCTCACTAATGTTGATGTTGCCCCTAATGTTACTGAAAAGTGTCCACGCGTTATATAAAAGCGATTTCCAAAAGGTTACTACTATGAAGAAAGATTCCATATATCGACTGAAGAACAATGAAAAAATGCCTTGGAGAGCATTGCTGATCGGTATATCCAAACAGTTTCAACGATTGGTTAATCCTACGAACGAAGTGGATGAAAAGTCCGCTTTCATTCTAGATGATACAACTCTTGCTAAGACAGGTCGAAGAATTGAACAAATGACCCAGGTGTTTGACCATGTTGCAGGGAAGAAAGGTAGCAAATTAGGCTTTAAAAATTTAACCCTTGGTTTCTTCGATGGTAAAAGCCTCACGCCTATAGACTTCACTTTACAAGTGGAAAAGCCCTTAAAAAAGGCAAGGCACCGTAAAGAACGGTTCAAAAAGCAACGAGACCCCAAATCTGCTGGGGCTAAACGGATCAGAGAATGCCATGTTAGCAAAATTTCGAACGGTCTGGATATGATAAAACGGGCGGTAAAACAGGGGTTTAAGGCTAAATATGTCCTGGTTGACAGCTGGTTCAGCAGTTACGAGTTCATTCAAACGATTCGAGGATTAGACAAAAAATCGATGCATTTGGTCTGTGGTGTTCGGCAAGATACGAGGAAGTATCGCTACAAAGAGACTTCCCTTAATGCCAGCCAATTAAAATCGGTCCTCAAAAGTGAGGGAAACGAAAAACGCTGTAGGAAACGGAATATCCGTTATTTCGAAGTCCTTGTTGATTATGAAGGAATCGGACAAATCAAACTGTATTTTTGCCGGTTTCCCTATCAAAAGAAATTTAGACTGTTCCTCTCGACGGATATATCTCTTAGTTTATTGAGTATGTTGGAGATTTACAGTATCCGTTGGACCATCGAAGTCTTTTTTAAGGAAGCCAAGCAGCATTTGAAGCTCGGGACTTGTCAATCGAGGGATTTCGATGCGCAGATTGCCCATATCACGACCTGCTATCTCCTCTATACACTCCTAGCCTATTTTCGACGAGTAAACGCCTACGAATCCTTAGAAGGATTATTTGCGGAAATCAAGGACGAACTCATAGAGAAGAATGTAGCGGAGCGGCTCTGGGAATTATTTGATGATTTGCTGCAAGTGGTGATCACCAGCATCGCCAAGTCTGGTTTAGTGGACATTTTGGAATTTAGGAATTCCAGTGAATATGAACATTTGAAAGAACTATTTGAGAATTCTTTTCTTAGTAATCAGCTTATAGCCCTTAAAAATGCCAGTTAATCGGTAATAATCAGAAGGAACCACTGGCATTAGGATACCTTTAAATTAGAGATACAAGGGTTTTGAGGGGTGCGAAACTTCAGAAGTATTTGACAATCTAATCATCAACGCAATGCATGCCTATGAAGGGCAAACCGGAGAAATCGGTTTCAGCATTTACAAAGAAAGACATAACCTCAAATTTGCTTTAAGCGATCATGGTAAGGGTATTCCTGAGGAAGTGCAGAAAAGACTGTTCAAGGAAATGTTTACGACCAAAGGTAAAAATGGGACAGGTCTTGGACTATACATGTCGTATTCTACAATTAAAGGACGATTTTCGGGCAATATGAAGTTTGAATCGCAGGAAGGCGTTGGCACTACATTCTATATCACGATTCCTTATCTATCCGCACACGTACAGGAGGCTAACGATGAGACGTTCAACTAATCGCGTTAATCTAGACTACAAAATCTTAATAGTTGATGACGAACCAGGAATCATTGATTCGCTGTCCGTCGTCCTGAAAAGAAGCGGCTACCAATTCGTCGGCCTGACCGATCCACTGGAGGCTATCGAAAAAGTCCGTGAAGAGAAGTACGATTTGTTGATTCTTGACTATTTAATGTATCCGATCCATGGAGACAAGGTCGTAGAGAGAATCAGAGAGTTCAACAACGAACTGTATATTCTTTTGCTGACAGGACACAAGGATCTTGCTCCGCCGCTGGAAACCATCAAAGCATTGGAAATCCAAGGTTACTGTGAAAAAGGTGACCGCTTTGACCAGCTGCTCCTGCTCGTTGAATCCGGGATCAAATCGATTTCCCAAATGCGGACGATCAAGAAGTTCCAGGAAGGCCTGAACAAAATTCTGCAGTCTGTTCCTAAAATCTATCAGCTTCAGCCGATAGATAACATTCTGGAGGATATCCTGGCTGAAATTCTGCCTTTGGTCAATAGCAAGAATGCTTTTATTCTGATCGATGATATCACCAGGATTAGTTCCGGCAATAACAGCATATTTAAAGGGATCGGGAAATATAAGAAAAAAGTGGCCGATTTCATGGAAATGCTTGATCCGGAACTGATGGAGTTTATCGGCAGCGCCAGGATCAATAAAAAGGTCGTTAAGCTTGATAAAAAAGTAATTATTCCTCTGATCAACGAATATCTTCAGGACATTGGCATCATTTTTGTAGAAGGGGACGATCTTGAGGATGGACTGAAACTGCTTGAGATCTATTCCAACCAGGCCTCCTCGTCCATCAATAATGCGTTTCTGCATTCCCTGGTGAATATTAAAAATGATGAGCTGAACAAAACGTATGACCAGCTCAGAGAAACCTACATGGATACGATTGAAGCCCTGAGAATGGTCGTCGATGCGAAGGATATTTATACCCGCGGTCATTCCGACAGAGTGGCCTATTTTGCCGTTAAGATCGGAGAGGCTTTTGATTTCTCCAAGGAGGAGCTTGAGTTGCTGCGGATCAGCGGTATTTTCCATGATGTTGGGAAAATCGGTACTTCAGATGATATTTTGTTTAAGTCCCAGAAGCTGAACGAGAAAGAGTATGAAGAAATTAAAAAACACCCCTTGAAAGGGGCGAGGATCCTGTCGGCTGTATCGATGTTCAAAGAGGTGGTTCCGATTGTCAAATGCCACCATGAACGCATGGACGGCAAAGGATATCCGGAAGGGCTGACAAAAGATGAAATCCCGTTCCTGGCGAGAATTATTTCTGTTGCCGATGCTTTTGATGCGATGATTTCTGACCGTCGCTACCGCTCCAGACTGAAGTTTGAGGAAGCTAGGAATCAGCTTATTCAGGGATCCGGGACCCAATTCGATGTGGAAGTGGTTGAAAAATTCATCCACCAGCTGTCTGATTTCGAACAAATGGCTAAGGAAGTTGCTTCAACATTTGAATAAAATCATTCGAGCATACTCGAAAAAGGTAAGGCATTTACTATTGTTTTACCAATGATATTGACGTTTGAATTCATAAAACCGTAATTGAAAGTTCACGAAACGGACATAATGAATCCTTACAATAATAGATATTATCGTGCAGTTATGTAAGGAGGGAATTCGATGACGATACTTATACCGGCCTATGAACCGGATGAACGGCTTCTCAGGTTGATAGAGGATATAAAAGAAAAGTGCGATTTTCAGATTGTGATTGTAGACGACGGCAGCGGTAAGCCTTATAGCAAGATATTCCAGGCCGCAGGCAAATTGGGCTGCACCGTGTTAACACATCCGGCCAATGAAGGCAAAGGGGCTGCCCTGAAGACGGGATTTCGATATATCAAGGAAAAAGGTGAAAAAGAAGGGGTTATCTGTGCCGACAGTGACGGACAGCATTTGCCTGAAGATATCATCAGAGTTGCCCAGGTTGCCAAAGAACGCCGCGAATTTATCGTTCTTGGCTCCCGGAAGTTTTGCGGCAAAGTTCCTCCGCGCAGCCGTTTTGGAAATACGGTAACCCGGGCAGTATTTTCTGTTTCTTCGGGTTCGCATTTGACGGATACGCAAACAGGTTTAAGAGGGTATTCAGCCGATATGCTCGACTGGTTAGGCAGCATCCAGGGGAAAAGATTTGAATATGAAATGAACATTCTGCTCGAAGCGAAGGCAGCGGGCTATTTGTTCTACGAAGTATGGATTAATACAGTATATGACGAAAAAAACAGGTCTTCCCATTTTCGGACCTTTTCAGATTCAGCCAGAGTATATTACCCGATCCTTAAATTTTGTACCTCTTCTTTGATGTCCGGAGCGCTTGACTTTGCTCTGCTGCTGTTGTTTCAATTCTCTACATCAAATCTGCTGATCGCTGTAGTCGGGGCAAGAGTCTGCAGTTCTATTTTCAATTACAGCATGAACCATTACTTTGTCTTTTCCCGGAACAAAAGCACGGAACATCATAAATCCGCCCCGAAATATTTTTCACTCGTCGTATTTATCATGGCCTGCAATTATGGGCTGATGTATCTCTTCCACATTCTGATCGGCGCACCGTTAGTCTTTGCCAAAATCATCACCGAATTAACACTTTTCTTATTCAGTTACTGGTCTCAGCGCAACTTTGTGTTTAGTTCGGAAAAGAAACCCCTGATCACGGCAAATAAAAAATAACACTGACCCACTGACGAATGTTCATAAAAAGGAAAAAGAAGATTTGCTTTGCAGTCCGTGGCCACGCCCGGTTTTTTTGTTTTTGTGCAAGGTTTGATACCTTAATGGGCATTGGTTTGAACATAGGACCTCCTGCGTAATTAATTGAACAGCTGGATATAGGGTTTATTCTTAGTTCAACGCACAAATAGAATAAATGATGAAGAAGATATGCGATGTATCCCCCCTACCAGGATTGTAAAAATTGAAGAGTAATTTATAATTGATCTAAGCAAGATTGCTTTGCGATTACAAAGCAGAAATTGATGCCTTGTTGAAAAGTCTGTGAAAAATATACAGAAATATAGAGGTGTTGGGGAATGCATATGGCAGATGCTTTGATTTCGCCGGTCATTGGTGGAACCATGTGGGTTGCTACCGTAGGGGTAGCGGCTTATTCGATAAAAAAAATTCAAGACGATATGGAGGAAAAAAAGGTTCCTTTGATGGGAGTTATGGGAGCTTTTGTTTTTGCAGCCCAGATGATTAATTTTTCGATTCCAGGAACGGGTTCCAGCGGACATCTTGGAGGAGGGCTGATTCTAGCTGCTATGCTTGGACCGTACGCCGGGTTCCTGGCCATGGCATCAATACTGTTGATACAGGCCTTGTTTTTTGGCGATGGCGGACTTTTGGCCTACGGCTGCAATGTATTCAACCTGGGATTCTATACCTGTTTTATTGCTTATCCGCTGATATCCAAGTGGTTTATTAAGAAAGGGATTTCGGCTAAACGTATTATGGCCGGCTCGATGATTGCAGCGGTTGTCGGGCTTCAGCTGGGGGCTTTCAGCGTTGTCTTGGAGACGGTTTTTTCTGGAAAGACTGAGCTTCCGTTTTCAACTTTTGTACTTATGATGCAGCCTATTCATCTTGCAATCGGGATTGTAGAAGGGTTGGTTACGGCCGCAGTGCTCACTTTTGTATGGAAAGCGAGGCCTGAACTTATTGAGAAGCAGGTATCGGGAAAAATCTCAGGCAATACTTCCATAAAAAGGATCATATACGGACTTGCTATTGCAGCAGTTATTATCGGTGGAGGACTTTCCTGGTTTGCATCGTCAAATCCGGACGGCTTGGAATGGTCTATGGAAAAGACCGCCGGGACCACGGAACTGGCAGAGTCTGGCGGAATTTATGGCATATTGGCCGATATTCAAAGCAAAACAGCATTTTTGCCGGATTACAGTTTCAAAAATGATAGCAGCGTGAGCGAAGAACAGGTCTCAGAGACAAGCGCTGAGGTCGCATGGCCAGCTGTAGATGCAGGAACAACCGTATCCGGATTGGTGGGCGGTGCGATGACACTCATATTAGCGGTCATGATAGGGTTCTTTATCCGTTCCATGAAGAGAAGGAAGAAGAAAGTTACTGCATGAACTATCCTGAGGCGGGGAACGATATCAAACGATATCCTTGCCTTAAACTAGTATATTCCGGAAGTAGGATTGAAAAGCAATAATGGCTGACTTTACAAGTTCATTGTACAACATGAGGCTTATGGATGAACTGGCCTGTAAGGACACGTTTGTCCATAAGCTTCATCCGCTGATTAAGATATTGACGACTATCGCCTACTTATTCGTCGTGGTCTCATATGACAGGCACGAAATTATCGGTTTGCTGCCCATGATTTTCTATCCGGTGGTAGTTTTTTTTCTTGCAGAGCTGCCGGTCAAACAGGTGCTGGCAAGATTACTCCTGATCGAACCGTTTATTATTGCAATCGGTATTTTAAACCCGTTTTTTGATTCTCAAGTCATTACAGTGGGTGGACTTGCATTGTCCAGAGGGTGGATTACTTTCGCTTCAATCCTGCTGAAAAGTCTCTTAACGATCACAGCTGCTCTAATTCTTATTTGTACGACAGGAATGGATAAACTTGCCGCCGGTTTGCGTATGCTGAAAGTTCCGCGGCTTTTTGTTTTGCAGCTGCTGCTGACATACAGGTATATTTCCGTATTAATCGAAGAAGTATCCAGAAGCATAAGGGCATATAAGCTTCGGGCCCCCCAGCAAAAAGGCATTCACCCCAGTGCTTGGGGAACGCTCGTTGGTCAGCTGCTCCTGCGGACCATTGACAGGGCGGAGAGAGTGTATCAGGCAATGTGTGTACGTGGTTTTACAGGAGAATACTATGCAGGAGCCGACACCAGGATAACTGTAAGGGACGGAGCTTATTTTGGCGGCTGGCTGTTGTTTTTTATTTTTGCTAGAATGATTAATATCCCATTGATGATCGGTCTATTAATATCAGGAGTGATAAGCTAAATGAGCCATCATAAGTTAGAGGCCAGAACAATTAATTATGTTTATCCAGACGGTAACAAGGCGGTTAAGGATATCTCGTTCACGATTCATCATGGGGAGTCGGTCGGCATTGTCGGTGCAAACGGCGCAGGAAAATCCACCCTGCTCATGCTACTGATGGGCGTTCTTTTTCCTAGCAGCGGAGAGGTGCTGGTAGGCGATATTCACGTTACCAAAAGAACACTGCCGTTAATCCGCCAAAGACTCGGAATGGTTTTCCAGGACCCGGATGACCAGCTTTTTATGTCGACGGTCTATGACGATGTGGCCTTTGGTCCCCGGAATTACCGTTATGATGAAAAGGAAGTAGAAAGCAGGGTTCTTCAAGCTTTGCAAATGGTCGGCATCCTACATCTGAAAGACCGGCCGCCTTTTAAACTGTCCGGCGGCGAAAAAAGGGCAGCGGCGATTGCGTCTGTTCTTTCCATGCAGCCCGATGTCCTGATCATGGACGAGCCAACTGCATCGCTTGACCCGAGATCCCGCCGCAGAGTCATCAATCTACTGAATTGTTTTGAACATACCAAAATCATTACGAGCCACGATCTCGATATGATCCTGGACATCAGCCAGAGAGTCATCGTGATCAAAGACGGCGAAATTGCTGCCGACGGAGAGGCTGCCGAGATATTGGCAGATGCTGAACTGCTTAACCAATGCGGGCTTGAGGTGCCGATTTCATTGCAAAGATGTCCGAAATGCGGTGCTGTTTTTTCACAATTTTGTAAACAAAAGTTCACAGAATTGTCATAAATAATGATTATAATAATAAATAATCTGTAACCCGATTATTTTGCATAAGCAAGTTTAATTTAAAAGGTGGGGAATGACGTGAACTTTAACAACGATAACCATTATAAAGACTATAACGCTTATCACGACTATCCGTACAATGGGGAGCGGCCGCAGAGAAAGAAACCAGGGGTTATGGTTATTGCGGTTGTCGCGATCGTCAGCGCCTTGTTGGGTGGGACAGCCTCTCTCACTTTAGCCCCGGTAATCTATCCGGAAATCATGAGTATCCAGAACCAGAGTGGCAGTTCGGCTAACACAAATTCACTCGTCACAACCTCGGCGGTCGCGAACACCAGTACAGACGGTAATGGCAACACGTATCCGGTGGTAGAAATTTCGAAAACAATAGGCCCGGCTGTCGTGGGGATCGCCAATTTTCAGAGCGGCGGTAATCTATTTGGCCGGTCAAGTGAACTTGCCGAAGTAGCCAGTGGATCGGGCTTTATTGTTGATGCGCAGAAAGGGCTTATTGTGACCAACAATCACGTTATTGAAGGGGCCGAAAAACTGGTGGTAAGTCTCGCTGACGGACGTAATATCACCGGAAAACTCGTAGGAGGAGATTCACGAACGGATCTGGCCGTCGTTCAAATATCAGCTGATAATCTCACCGCAGTCAGTCTCGGAGATTCCAGCAAGCTCCAGGTCGGTGAACCTGTGGTTGCGATTGGAAATCCAGGTGGAGAAGATTTTGCCCGCTCTGTGACGACGGGTGTGATTTCAGCGACGAACCGTTTTCTGGAGCTGCAGGGAGAAGCAAGTTTTAATCTGATTCAGACCGATGCGGCGATCAACCCCGGAAACAGCGGAGGACCGCTGGTAGATTATCATGGAAAGGTCGTTGGTATTAATGCAGCCAAGAACCAAGATGCTGGTTATGAAGGAATGGGTTTCGCGATCCCGATTACGGACGCCTGGCCGACGATCCAACAGCTGATCAAGAAAGGCTATGCTGCTCATCCAGGCATCCTGGTCTCGATCGACGAACGGTATACTGTTGAATGGGCTTCTCAGCAGGGCTGGCCTGCTGGCGCCTATATCTCAGCGGTCTCAACCGGAGGGCCTGCCTATAAAGCCGGGATTCGTGCCGGAGACGTCATTACGAAAGTCAATGGGGTTGAGATCACCAGTTCTCTTGAAATGACCCATGAATTGTTTAAATCTGAGGTCGGAAAGACGGTCACCATTACCTATTACCGTGAGGGGAACACAAAAGACGTTAAGGTTACACTGACAGAATTAAAATCCTGAGCAGCCGGCCTTAGCGATGAGATAAGAATAAACCTCGCACCGTTTCTTATGGAACGATGCGAGGTTTATTCTTATGTCGCTTATACGAAAGCAATTCCTTTACAGGAACTCGTTTCGATCAGTTATCGAGATCTGAATTCCTGCACCAGTTTTTCGAACGCGGAAATGGAATTTACGATGGTATCCATACTGACGCAATAAGAGATTCTGATATGACCGGAACAGCCAAATCCTCTTCCTGGGACAAGCAGTAAATTATATTTAACGGCTCTTTTGACAAATTCAACATCGTCCTCGATCAGTGCTTTCGGGAAAAGGTAAAAGGCTCCCTGCGGTTTGACGCATTCGAAACCAAGCGCAGTCAAATGCTCATATAAATAATCTCTTTTCTTTTGATAATCCGCGGCATCTGTTTTGACATCAAGGGAATCACCGATCACTCTCTGGAACAATCCGGGAGCATTGACAAACCCAAGTGTTCGGTTGCAAAAGCTTAAAGCGTTATTCAGTATGTCAGCGTCTTTAATTCGGCTGCTCGATGCAATATATCCTATTCTTTCTCCGGCAAGGCCGAGCGATTTACTGAAGGAATTGACAATGATGCTGTTTTCAAAAATGGACAGGATGTTTGGGACTATCATCCCGTCATAGACAATCTGGTCGTAGGGCTGATCGGAGATGATATAAATGATCGTACTGTATTCGTTTTCTTTTTTTCGCAGGACTTCTTTGATTTGTTCCAGCTTCTCCTTGCTGTAGACAATACCGGTGGGATTGTTCGGGGTATTAATAATAATCGCCTTTGTTTTGGGCGAAATCGCTTTTTCTAGGGCATCTAGGTCCGGCTCGAGTGTCCGGGGGTCCGGCGGCACAATGACCGGTTTCCCACCATGGTTATCCGTATAGAAAATATATTCCACAAAATAAGGTGCAAAGATAATTACTTCTTCACCGGGATTCAGAAGTGCTTTCAGGATAACATTCAGCCCGCCGGCAGCCCCGACAGTCATAGTGATATTATCTTGTGTAAGTCCGATCTGGCTGTCACCCTGGAGCGACTGGGCAATTTTTTCTCTGACTTCGGGATAGCCGGCATTGTTCATGTATTTATGGATTCCCTTATAATTCCCGGTGACATAATTTTTCAGAGATTCAATGACCTCTTCTGGCGGCTCAGAAAAGGGATTACCCAAACTGAAGTCATAGACGTTTTCGCGTCCATAAATTTTGGCGAGTCTTTCGCCTTCCTCAAACATTGCTCTAATCCAGGAGGCATTCTTTAAATTATTGATTACTTTTTCCGAAAACACGCACATTTCTCCTTTAGGACATCATCATATTGTTACTGGTATTATTTTACCTCATTTCATCTTGACAAAAAAGTCTATTTGCTGAAGTCCGGCAAAATGTTCGTATCGATGAAAAAAACGTCAGGAATAAAAGGAAACAGGAATATAGAAGAAAATGTCGAATTTTACAGTTAATCAGACGAGAAAAGATTAGAGGGATTAAAATGTTCTATGCCTATTTAAATGATCAGGCTGCAGTCATTATTATTTTATGTTTTTCTTTTCTGAATTTGGCATTTGTATTTACCATGAACAAGGAGAAGAGTTTTTCGGCTCTTTTTGGATTCAGTTTTATTGCGCCGTTTCTCTTGGCGCTGCTTAGTATAGCCTATCCTGATATGGTACTGCGTATAAAAGTGCTTCATCATACAAATTTTGCTTTTCTTTGCTTGTTGCTTATACTGATATTATCGTGGCGGTGGAAGAATTACGCTGCATCTGCCGCTTTGAGCGTGATTTTCCCCTTTCTGGTACTTTTCACGGTCATGAATGCGGACCACCTGCCGGTTATTCTGACGATGACGGAATTCTTAAGCGGAGCGGCTGTCGTCCTGGCCGCCGGCATTATTATATTGCTGCATAAATTCCTCGGTGAAAAGCAGATATCATTGACCTGGGGAGTCATATTTATGGGTTTTGGACAGCTGCTCCAATATGAGTTTCCTACCAATTCCTCTTTCTTGATTCCGTTATGTCAGTTTGCCGGGTACCTGCTGTTTTACTGTTATATCCAAAAAACATTAAAGGAGCCGTATCGTTTAAAATTGGCGAACGCTGAAGAGAAGCTAGTGAACATCAATAAGACCATCAACTACGAAGTAAAGAGAAAAATGCTGGAAATGGAATTGCACAATGAACACCTGCTCAACATGGTCCAGAGAGATCCCCTGGTCGATGCATATAATAAAAAGGGGATTATGAATTATTTTAAAAACCTGATTGATGATCCCAAGGCAGGAGAATTCACTCTCATGCTTTTTGACATTGATAATTTTAAAAGAATTAATGATAACCGGGGACATGTTGTCGGGGACATGGTTCTCAAAAAGGTCGTAAGTATTGCCAAGGAAAATATCAGGGAGTTTGACATACTTGGTCGTTACGGCGGAGATGAGTTCCTGGTCATTTTGCCGAAAACTAAAATAACGGATGCCCTGATTATCGCCGAACGGTTCAGAAAGAGAGTCAGTGAAGAACCGGATATTTCGGTTTCTATAGGACTAGCTGCTTATCCGGAAGATGGCAGGACAGCCCAGAATCTGATTGAGACCGCCGATGCTGGCCTGTATCAGTCCAAAAGGGTCGGTAAGAACGCAATAAGCCATGTCGGCTCAAAGATCTGAAGTTCACAGAATATTAATCGATTGTTCACGAAATGTACACATTCATTCCTTAGAATATCATCCAGGGATACAATCCCTCCTGAAACAATAGAATCATGGACTGTTGGGAAAACCTAAAGGGGGTTAGGCAATGACTGCAGGGAATATACTTATCGCAGACGATGAAATCAGAATGAGGAAACTGGTTGCTGATTTTTTAAAAAAGGAAGGGTATACCGTCATCGAAGCGGAAGATGGGAAACAGGCCCTGGATATTATTCATTCCGGACAGCATATCAGCCTGGCTATCCTGGATGTCATGATGCCCGAGACGGATGGATGGACGGTATGCAGGGAAATCCGAAAGAGCGGCCAGACTCCGGTCATCATGCTGACGGCAAGATCTGAGGAATCGGATGAGCTGTTCGGTTTTGATCTGGGCGCAGATGAATATATTACGAAACCTTTCAGTCCGCTGATCCTGGTCGCGCGGGTGCAGGCCCTTCTTCGCAGAACCAGTGATCCGAAGGCTAGCGTTAAAAACCTTGACGGCCTGGAGATCGATAAAAACAGGCGGGTCGTAAGTATTGACGGAGAACGGGTAGATTTAAGCCCGAAGGAATATGAACTGCTTTTATATCTGGTAGATAATGAAAGCCTGGCTGTATCGAGGGAACAGATCTTGAATTCAGTCTGGGATTACGATTATTATGGCGACGCCAGAACTGTGGACACCCACATCAAACGGTTAAGGTACAAATTAGGGATCAAAGGAGACTTTATTCAAACCGTCAGAGGACTGGGATACAGATTTGAGATAATCTGAATTTGAGGTAATTCTAATGAAATCATCAATCAAACTAAAATTATTCACTGCCATAAGCTGCCTGACTGTATTGTATGTTTTGCTTTCGTGGTTTTTAAACGACCAGTTTCTTGCGAAGTATTACTACTTGAACAAGGAAAGCACCTTGAAGGAGTACTACCATGAGATCAATGAAAACTACGATGGCGAGCCATTCGATATTTTACTCAATCTGGAGAAAATTGAGAGGACCGAGGGTCTGAACATTACGATTCTTGATTCATCCATGTATATCAAATATATTTCTTCATTAAAAGAAGAAGGATTTTTTCATGAGCCGCTAAAAAAGCCCGGAGGCTCGGATTATTCGTTTATTCCTGATATTTCGATCCTTAAAGATGCCCAGAATTCCACGCAGCCCGTGATTGTTAAATCCACTGACCGCAGACTGAATTCCGATTTTATTAATCTGGTTGGACAGTTAAATAACGGAGATTATCTGTACCTAAACACTCCGGTGGTCGCAATCGAGGAAAGTGCGGCAATTGCCAATAAGTTTTCTCTTATTACGGGTTTGTTTATTATGGTTATCGGGGTGCTGATCGTATTTTTCTTTACAGATAGATTTACCAAACCCATTCTTCGTCTGAATGAGATCGCCCAGGCCATGGTCAAACTGGATTTTGGCAAAAAATACCCAGTGCGGACCTACGACGAAATTGGCGAACTTGGGTCAAGCATTAACTCGCTTTCCACCCAATTGGAGAAATCGATCAATGAACTCCGGCAGGCCAATGAAAAGCTCATGGAGGATATCGAAAGAGAAAGAAAAATAGACGACATGAGAAAAGAATTTATTTCCAATGTTTCACATGAGCTAAAGACGCCGATTGCACTGATCCGGGGTTATGCCGAGGGGCTCAAGGTCAATGTCAATGAAAGTGAAGAGGATAAAGACTTCTATTGTAATGTGATCATTGATGAAAGCGCCAAGATGAATAAGCTTGTCAAACAACTTCTGGAGTTATCGCAGATCGATGCGGGCTACACCCGACTGGAAAAAACAGATTTTGACTTAAACGAACTGGTTGAATTTGTCCTCAGAAAGAATATACTGCTGATCAAAGAGAAAAATATTCAGCTGACCCAGGAAATTCAGGATAAATTTACGGTTAATGCCGATATCGACAGGATTGAACAGATCATCGTGAACTATCTGGTCAATGCGATCAATCATGCAGACCAGCGCAAAGAAATTAAAGTCAAGCTCGAAAAAACAGGACAAAAAGCCAGAGTAAGTGTTTTCAACTCCGGCACTCCCATTCCTGAAGAAGCTCTGGATAAGATTTGGACCAGCTTTTATAAGGTAGACAAAGCAAGAACCCGCTCTTATGGCGGCACAGGCCTTGGCTTGTCGATCGTCCGGGCCACTCAGGAACAGCATGGCAATGCATATGGGGTTCAAAACGTGGAAAATGGCGTCGAGTTTTGGTTTGAAGTAGATCTAGCGGAATAAACAAGAAAAGAGGAATTTGTGAGTGAAAAAGAAGTTATTGGTTGTGGGACTTGTTACCTTACTGATCGTGTTGACAGGGTGTTCAGCAAGTACTTCTTCGACGGCGACGGACGACACGGTAACAGCACAGATGGAAAGCACACAGACCGAGGGAGTCCGGCCAACCCGGCAGATGGATTTACTCGGAAAAGTGGTCAGTGTGGGTGAAAAACAGCTGGTCGTCGCAGAACTGCAATCTTCGGATTCTTCACAAAGCGAACAGAAAGCGGCGCCGCTGGAACAAGGAGATACGAGTGCAGGAACTTCGCCGGCACGGGAAATGAATGATAAGGCGACCGGAATGAACTATACAATTGTCATTGCTGAAGATACACCAATTTTCAGTAGAACGGCGGGCGCAGATAGCGCTCAGGAAACCAGCATTAATCTGAGTGATTTAAAAGCAGGCGATATCCTGAGAATATGGGTGAATGAACTGAATACTTCAGAAGAATCCAACGCAGTATACGTGGAATTAACGTCGCAGCAAACGACGTAAGTCAGAAATAGGCTTTGCGAGCGAAAGAAATTTGGTTTGCTTTCGAATCAAAAAAGTGAGGGATACATCCAATCACAAGGATGCATCCCTTTTGACACCGATTTATTCCAAACGGATTGCTCGATTTTAAAGGGATAATGGCGGAATACAGAGAATAATACAAACGGACAAACGTATGAGCTTAAGTTTATCATTGTCAGAGGTGCCCGGGTCGGGGAATCTAATGTTGCGGCAGTGAATCTTCCGTGATTGATATATTGGGATGATATGGAGAGATATAAGAAGAGACATATAAAGAGATGGAACAGATTATATTTCAAGAGAGAAAGTAGGAGAAGTATGAAAAAAATTGCTTTGGTCACTGACAGCACTGCGGATTTGCCGGACGAACTATCGAAAAAATGTCTGGCCCATGTTATTCCTCTTAAAATTCTATTTGGGGAAAAAAGTTTTGTGGATGGAGAAATTAGCCCCAAAGAATTTTATCGGTGTCTAGAACAGGAAGAAGAGCTTCCGAAAACCTCTCAGCCTTCCCCGGAACAGTTTGTTTCGTTATACTCGATGCTTCTTGAAGAATATCAGGAGGTTATTTCCATTCATATTTCTTCCGGCTTAAGCGGTACGTTGAACGCGGCCCATCTGGCCAAAGAGAAAATAAAAGGTGCCATTCATCTAGTGGATTCTAAGACCATAAGCCTCGGTCTGGGCTTGATGGTAATGGAGGCATCCAAAGCTATCAAAGAGGGTTTGGAATCAGTTCAAGTTTTGGATAAGCTTCAACAGGCCAGAAATAGCATTGAAACGCTTTTTACCTTAAATACGCTGGAATACCTCCAAAAAGGCGGAAGAATCGGCAGAGTATCAGGGTTTATGGGGACACTGCTGAATATCAAACCGGTAATCCGGGTAGGTGATGACGGAGTTTACCAGAATTTTGGCAAAGTCCGGAGTCAGGAGAAAGCTTTAAAAAGCATTGTCAAGGCATTTCAGGACTTTGCTGGGAAAAGGACAAATATTAAATTTGCCGTTGCGCATGGAGCGGCTCCCCAGGCAGGACTATATTTGAAAGAAGAACTGGAGAATGCTTTTCAAAAACCGGCAGAGATGTTTGCGCAGGTTGGAGCCGTAATAGGTGCCCATACAGGACCGGGAACAGTTGGAGCAGCTATCCAGCTGGAGTAACCGGGTGACAATACGACATCTGTCAAGTACCATGTGACCCCTAAATCTTATATATCCTGGCGGCGGATTTCTTTTCATACTGCGTTGTCGTCAATCGCCATACACTCGGTATGGCTCAATCCTCCGCCTTGTCTTAAAAGAAATCTGCTCACCATTATATTACAATTTTAGGGGTTACAAGGTACTAGTAAATTTTGAAGAAAAAAGACTTCCTGCTGCCTTTCGAAAGGCAGCAGGAAGTCTTTTTTCTTTGTTTATATGTTTTGACTACTCCATCATTTCGCCCATCCGCGAGACATCATAGCCGCCTAATCCCTTGACTTCCTTACGGTAGGCTTCAGAACGGATAATAGCCAGCAGGGCCTGGAAATGCGGTTTATTCAGGTCTTCCTGGCGCATCACGAGGTCATATCTTTCCGTTTTCAGTGGAATAAAGTCAAGACCTGACACCTGCATAGCTGCTTTTTCAATGCCCAGCCCTACATCGGCTTCTCCCCGCGCAACGTTGCTGGCCACGGCCATATGGCTCATTTCTTCATCGTAGTAGCCATTGATCAAGTGATGTGGGATACTCTCAATGCGCAATTTTTCATCAAGCAAGACTCGGGCTCCCGACCCGCGTTCGCGGTTAATAAACCGGACGTCCGGTCTGGTCAGGTCTTTCCAGGATGTAATATCTTTAGGATTGCCGCGGGAAATATAAAAGCCTTCCTGGCGATAGACCAGATTAATCACGATTGTTTGGTGTCCGGGCATAAGTCTTCGGATATAAGGAAGATTATAATCATCGGCATCACTGTCCCAGAGATGGACAGTAACAATGTTAGCTTCACCTCTGTAGAGTGCCAGCAGACCATCAATGCTGCCGATATAGCTTCTTAAGAATTTGATATTCGGATATTGTTTCAGAAGATGACGGGTTAGAATATCCAGTATGATATCCTGGCCACAAATAACGACCGTATCCGATATAGAGACATCCGGAGAGCGGCCGGGTTCTGAAGAGCGCTCTAAGACTGGATAAGTAAAAACGTCGGTCGTCATTGAGGCACCTTTGCTTTTCTGAATATAGGCTTCGATATCTTTGTCCTCTACTCTTACCTTACGTCCAACCCGGTATGCAGCAAGATCCCCGCGTTTGATCAATTCATAGACGGTATACTTGGATATTTTAAGTTTCTGGGCTACTTCTTCAGGAGTATAGGAAGTGCTTTCGAGCAATGCCAGTCACCTCAATTTAATGATATTGTTTATTATATCACAGGACAAAACAGTACTCAAAATAAAAGAACAAAACTAAACTAAACACGGAAGAGTTCAGTCGCGTAGATAAAAAATTACGCCTATTATACAGATTTAGGCGCATTATAACGTAATATAATAAATAGCATAAGACAGAAAGCAATGGGATGTTAGGTTATGTTAAATAATTATATTGGTCTATATTGGTTTTAAATTAATATTGAAGGGCCGAATTATATACTGTATAATCATTTATGTTAGTTTAATTTGGCTTATGTTTGTTTATCTTGGATAATAATAGGAAAGTCAACATATTATTTATTTTTAGGAGAAAAATTCAATGAAAAAGTTTGGTGGAATTCTGATTATGGTTTTGGTTGCATGTTTGGTACTTGTTGGCTGCAGCAGTTCGGGTAGTTCAACAAATCGTACTGAACAAAAAGAAACGGTTCCGGTCGAGAAAAAAGAGATTCTTGTATCAGTAGCGGCCAGTTTAAAAGATGCCATGACGGAAATAGAAACACAGTACGAAGCGAAAAACGCAGGGATTAATCTGACGATTAACTATGGTTCATCTGGTTCTTTGCAGCAGCAGATTGAGCAAGGCGCGCCGACCGATTTATTTATTTCAGCAGGAAAAAAACAAATGGATGCATTAGAAAAAGGGAATTTTTTAGCGGAAGGGACCCGGATTGACCTGCTTGGGAACGATCTTGTGCTGATTGCAGGGAAAGATAATAAAGGTTTTACCAGTTTTCAGGATCTTGCCAAGGCAGGTAAAATCAGTATTGGTACTCCCGACAGTGTGCCGGCAGGGAAATATGCCCAGGAAGCTTTAACCAGTATGAAATTATGGGGCACGCTGCAAGCCAAATTGGTTTTGGCCAAAGATGTCACACAAGTACTGACATACGTAGAAAGCGGGAACGTTGATGCTGGTATCGTCTATCAATCTGATGCTCAGGGATCTGATAAAGTAAAAGTCATTGCAATTGCACCGACTGACAGCCATAGTACCATTGTTTATCCTGCATCTGTAATTGCCAATACCAAAAATCTGACTGAAGCGAAGGATTTTTTAAGTTACTTAAGCGGTGACAATGCTCAACAAATTTTTGTGAAATACGGTTTCAAAATAATCAAATAAGAAGAATCATCAACATTCAATGGAATTTGATAGCATGATAAATATTTAGTTGTTGATATTTAGTTGTTTTATATCTAAATAATAGATATGATAATACTTGCCCGAAATAAATATGTCAAATTATCAAATTATGGCGAGCAGATTTTTAGCAGTAAAGGAGCGGTATGTTAACGCAGTATTGCTTAAAATCTGCTGTCATGTATTTCATATTTTGGCTTGATAGAGTTACAGTAACTAGGATATTTTTCTGTACGGATCAGGAGAGACGCTAATGGGCTTTGACTACACACCAATTATCTTATCCCTAAAAGTTGCAACGGCAGCAGTTATCATTGTTGTCTTGTTGGGGATCCCTTTAGCTGGTCACATGGCCAGACGAAATTTTCCGGGGAAGGATCTGGTAGAGGCTTTTGTCACTTTGCCGCTGGTTCTTCCTCCTTCGGTCGTTGGCTTTATCCTGCTTTGGCTGTTCGGTAAGAATGGGCCTTTAGGTCAATTTCTGACCGGTGTTTTTCATGTCAGTGTCGTGTTCAATCTGGCAGGAGCAGTCATTGCTGCGGCTGTGGTGTCATTTCCTATGATGTATCAATCGGCCAAAGCGGCAATGGAAGGAGTCGACAAAACGCTGGAGAATGCTGCCCGTACTTTGGGTGCAGGTGAACTGCGCGTTTTTCTTACCATCACGATCCCACTTTCCTGGCCGGGTATTGTCTCGGGATTCATCCTATCCTTTGCGCGTTCTCTTGGGGAATTCGGAGCCACACTAATGATCGCGGGCAATATTCCCGGCAGAACGCAAACCATGCCGATTGCGATTTATATGGCCAATGAAGGCGGGGATGCTGCAACGGCGATGATCCTGGTTGTGATCATGACGGTATTCAGCTTTTTGGTGATCTTTTGGCTGAACCGTTGGTCAAAAAGGCAGCAAAAAGGATTTATTCAGGAAGAGGGGGGTGAGTAAGTATGCTAAAGGCTAAATTCAGTTTAACGCTTCGCCATTTTGAGCTTAAGGCCGAATTAGAAGCTGAAAATGAAATACTGGTCCTTGTTGGACCCTCGGGCTCGGGAAAAACGACGATCTTAAAATGCCTGGCTGGACTGAAAGCTCCTGCCCAGGGGATCATTCAAATCAACGATCGTATCGTCTACTTCTCGGAGAATAAAATTAATTGTCCTTCAAAAGAGAGAAGGGTGGGATACGTATTCCAGGAGTATGCCTTGTTTCCTCATATGTCGGTCAGAAGGAATATCTTGTACGGAGTAAGCAAGGAAAAGCGTCATGCCAAACCGCGGGCGGCTGAGGAGATGATGGAGATGTTTGGTATTCTTCACCTCCAGAACCATTATCCGCAGCATATTTCGGGAGGAGAAAAGCAACGGGTCGCTTTGGCCAGGGCGTTAATGACTGAACCTGAGATCATGCTGCTTGATGAGCCTTTGTCAGCTCTTGACCAGGAAACGAGAAGCGGACTGCAGCAGGAACTAAAGAAAATCCAAAGACAGTGGAAAATTCCTTTTGTTTTGGTTACTCATGATCTTGCTGAAGCAGAACTGCTGGGGGATCAGATCATCCGCATGGATAGAGACCAAAGCGTTTCCAATGAGAAGACAAAGCTTTGGAGACATTAAAGGCTAACCCTGTCACCTGTTTTTTGAATAAATCGCAAAATCCTTCCCGCTAAAAACGGAAAGGATTTTTTAAATGCTACCAAAATGTTTATAAATTGTAAACCATCTTATGGGTATATTCGTTTAGAATTTCCGTTTCGGAAACCTTGAAGGATATTTGCTGTTATCGCGGTTTCGGTGGAATCCTTGCTGCTGATCAAACCTGCGGGGCTGCCTACTACGCAAAGGCGCTTCCTCAGTCAGCACGATCGGAGCAGTACTTGGCT
The DNA here is from genome assembly GCF_000305775.1 of Dehalobacter sp. DCA. Taxonomy (NCBI): domain Bacteria; kingdom Bacillati; phylum Bacillota; class Clostridia; order Eubacteriales; family Desulfitobacteriaceae; genus Dehalobacter; species Dehalobacter sp. DCA. Next base: position 2,809,835 of record NC_018866.1, on the reverse strand, counting down.
CCTTCGTCAGTAGTTTCAGTGCAGCGGATAACAAAGTGATGGAATCGTTGTCCTCCAACAATTCTTCCGCCATTTCCTTGTAGCGTAAAATATCTTCGTCCTCGGCCGCTTTAAGAATTTTATCCATGGTCAGGCGCTGCTGACCGACCAGTACGTCATTAAAGGTTGGCAAGGGCTTGCGCGTAATTCTTCTTTTGGCGACCTGCTCAATCAGTCTTAAATGGCCGATCTCTCTTGGAGTAACAAATGTAATTGCCTGTCCGCCTTTGCCGGCTCGGCCGGTACGTCCGATTCTGTGGACATAACTTTCTGGATCCTGGGGAACGTCAAAATTGTAGACGTGCGTCACGCCGCTAATATCGAGACCTCTGGCCGCAACGTCCGTAGCAACCAGAATCTCCGTTAAACCTTCTTTAAAATGACGCATAACCATATCGCGCCTGGCCTGGGTCAGGTCGCCGTGGATTCCCTCGGCGGAATAACCTCTTTTGCTTAAAGCCTCAAACAGCTCATCGACCCGCCGCTTTGTCCGTCCAAAGACAATGGCCAGATCGGGAGACTGAATATCCAGCAGGCGGCAGAGTACATCAAACTTTTGTTTTTCCTGGACTTCCACGTAACACTGTTCGATTTGAGGAACTATGATCTCTTTGGTTTTCATGCTGATATATTCCGGATTCTGCATAAAGCGCTGGGCCAGATCCAGAATCGATTTTGGCATCGTTGCAGAGAAAAGCAGTGTCTGCCTTTGTTCAGGAACTTCCTTCAGAATATTTTCAATATCTTCCACGAAACCCATACTGAGCATTTCGTCTGCTTCATCAAGCACGACCGTTTCAACCTGTTGAAGACGGATGGTTCTTCTTCTCATATGGTCCATCAGCCGTCCGGGAGTCCCCACAATAATCTGCGGCCGGTTCCGCAGAGACCGGATCTGCCGGTCAATATCCTGTCCGCCGTAAATTGGCAGGGACCGGACACCTTTAAACTGACCAATACGGTTCAGTTCTTCAGCTACCTGGATAGCCAGTTCCCGGGTTGGTGTGACCACAAGGGCTTTGATACTTTCTCTGTCAGGTTTCATACGCTCAATCATCGGAATTCCGAAAGCGGCTGTCTTGCCAGTTCCGGTCTGAGCCTGCCCGATAATATCCTTGCCTTCCAGCACAAGCGGAATCGTTCTCTCCTGAATCGGTGTGGTCTCTTCAAAGCCCATTTCAGAAATAGCTTGGGTCAGTACACTACTAAGGCCTATTTCAAAGAAATTTGACATGTAAATGATTCTCCTTTTTATCGCGTTTACTATTTTATTATGACAAAAACTGCTTCATATCATTTATTCATTTTTATAAATAATAAAGAATAAATGAAAAAGCAATCGTTATAATATCTAATCAAATCTATCTAAACATTTTAACACATAACTGAAAAACAGGGAAGTTAAATACAACTGTTGAAAGAAATAGGAAACAGAATTACATAAAAATAGAAGTATAAAAGAATAGAGAACCACTTTCGTTCATTACTCTATCTATAATTACGTTCACAAATTTCCTTTATTGAAGATCCACGCGAGCAGCAAATACTTTTTGGCCTCCCACAAACTTCAAGATGGCAGCACTTTTCTCAGGATTATGAGTTGCAGAATTCACGGTGATTGTACCGGTGATTCCTTGGAAATCTGTCAGGTTCTCGAGGGCTTCCCTGATCTTTTCCGTATCCATGCTGTTCGCCTGCTCAATGGCTGTGATGATCATGTTCGCAGCGTCGTAACCAAGTGCGGCAAACATATCAGCATCCTGACCGTATTCCTTTTTGTAAGCAGCTGCAAAGTCTGCCAGGACTGGATCATCCAAAGCGACCTGATCTACATAATAAGCGTTGTTCAGCGCGGTTTTGCCGGCAATATCGCTAATCGGCCCTGTTCCCCAGCCATCACCGCCGAGGAAGACCGTGTCAAGTCCCATTTCACGGGCCTGCTTTATAATGGCCCCGGCTTGATTGGCCCATCCGGGGACAAAGATCACATCAGGGTCTTGAGCTTTAATTTCTGCAAGCATGACCCGGAAATCTGTATCCTGGCCGAAAGTGTATTCTTCGGAAGCGACAATTTGTTTGCCTGCTTTTTCAAAAGTATCCTGAAAACCTACTGCCAGACTCTTGGCATAGGTGCCGTTCTGATCAATAATCAGTGTGGCTTTGGACGCATTCAGTGTGTTCAGCACATAGGATGCAGCGATTTCCCCCTGGAAAGTGTTGATAAAGCAGCTCCGGAATACCCATTTGTTCAGCCCTTCATCGCCAACGGTAATGCTTTCGTCTGTGCTGGTCGGCGTAATCAGCAGCACATTGTTGGCGGACGCAACAGGGATTGCTGCAAGCGTATTCGCATTCGTCATCGGACCGATGATCGCAATGACTTTATCCTGTGTAACCAGTTTGGTGGTCGCTGCGGTTGATTCGGCAGCATTGGACTGATTGTCGGTACTGATGTATTCAATTTGACGTTTAAGTACACCGCCATTTTCATTCGCTTCTTTGATTGCGAGCTTCGCCCCGTTTTCACCCATGATTCCAAACTCGGCAATTTCCCCGGTTAATTCAAAATTGCCGCCGATTTTTATTGTTGCTGTTTTTTGGGCATTGCAGCCGGATACAAGCATCAGACATAGTCCTGTAATCAAGGTGGCAGAACAGATTTGTTTAAATTTCATATCTTCTGATCCTCCTACGTTTCCAACCATTTTAATCGTATAGTTTATCGAGGAAAGTGTCAATAAGAGAATCATTTTAACAATGAAGTTTGCTTTTTACGATGTTCCTCAGCGCACAAGCAAAATTTAAGCTATTACTTTGCCGAGCAGGTTTTTTGTTTCTTCCATTGTCCAATCAGCAAAACTCCGGCAGTAACCAAAGCAATCAAACTATATTTAAGTACTGGATCGCTTAAAAAGCTTGCAAGCAAAGGCTCACTGGTAATCATTTTCCCTGCAGTAAAAGCAATAATGGCTGCACCCAGACTAATAATAAACGGAAAACGGTCCATCAGCTTAATAATTAACTTACTGCCGAATACCATAATGGGTATGCTGATCATTAAGCCAAGTACGACCATGATATAGCTTCCATGAGAAGCTCCAGCAATTGTCTTTCAATTTAGTTTATTTAATTCCTTTAAAATCACGGGGATCAATTTCGTTAACCTTAAAAGCAAAATAAAAAGAGACTTTAACCAAAGTTAAAGTCTCGCTAACAACTAAGTTGCCTCAGGACCGGGACATCATCTGTCCGTAATGACGGTCTTGAGTATTAAGCTACTCCCTATAACAAAGCTATTATAGCAAAGCTACTCAAAATTCGCAAGAATATTTTGATTGTCTCTTAGCTGTTTCAGATAAGCCTGGGCTTCATTTTCTGTCAAGAATACTTCAACCCGGTCGTCCCCGATTTCAGCATCATCCCAGGTAAGAAATTTATCCTGCGAGAGTTTGGTGATATTCCAGCAAGTATCAGTATCGTTGTCCTTAAAGACAGTCGTTGTACTTGCAAGCATATGGCCATAATCCTCGAAGCCAAATGTTCTTGCAAAGGTGTCCTTCGTCATTACAACACTCCTTCAGGTATCGTTTAAATCAACAACTTCATTCGCTAAATTTTTTTAAAACCTCATAATCTTTTATTTTAACCGTTGTACTGTGGAAATCGATCATTCCTTCGTCTCTCATTTTGCAGAGTTCACGGGAAAGGGAAGGGCGGGAGACGTTAATGAAATCGGCCAAATCATTCCGGTTGAGGTTTAATTGAAAGGTATGATTGCCGGTCTTCTCGTACTCGTCAAGTAAATAGGTGCTGACCTTGCCCCGGAGACTCTTGATTGAAAGGTACTCTACCTTTTTATTGAGCATTAATGCCCTGTTCGATAAGACCTTCAGCATATTCATGATCAATTTCTTATGGCTGATGCATACTTTCTCACAGCAGCCGACAATTTTGTCCTGAGGAAAAAACATCACCGTACAGCTCGATTGGGCGATGACTGTGACCGGCCAGGACTTTGTAACGGAATAGGCGGCCATTTCTCCGAACATTTCTCCGGGGCCAAGAACACTGATTAAAACCCTGTTCCCGGAAACCGTTTCTTTGGTGGAGGAAACATTCCCGCTCAAAACTACACCAATTTTGGAGAGCGTTTCCCCAGCTAAGGTCAGGCATTCATTCTTTTTATAATCATAAATTTTTATATTCATACAATGAAGAATACCAAGAATTTCGCTGGGTTCAATCTTGTCAAACAGCGCACAGCTGCTCAACGGCTTCAGCCATTTTTCATACATGTCCCACACACCTCTGAATCGATATCCTGTAGCGCATCTTTCATTTTTGTCAGGATTTCTGTGACCATACCGGCGGATTCTTTGCTTTGGGCTGCCGGTTTGCGCATTTTTTTATACAAGAATTATAACCTTTTTGGCGGTGTATTTCCAGTGATTTACCTTACTCCAGATATTCTCCTCGTGGAGTTTGGATAACCCGCTGGATTTTTTCCTCGTACCCACTGACCGCATTGATATAGATCATGAATTCCTCCCCGCCTTTTTTTACCCGGAATTCATAACAGAAAGCTTCGGGCCAGCCGGGAAGGGATATGACGACCGGCCTGTACTCCTGGATGGAGACGTCAGAACGGAGACGAGATTTGGCCTGATCTATTGTGATTTCAGGCAGAAGCGTGCGTTTATGGTGAAACAGCCAGTACGATGTTGCATCATAACCTGTTATTCTGCCGTTATCTTTGGCAACAATCAGCCGGATTTTATCAGGATAGATTCGAATGCCTTGTTCTTCAACGACTGCGTCCAGCTGTATCGTTCCGCCAAAATCATTGACTGAAGTCTGAACAAGATTCTTCCATCCAAGATTTTGTAAAGTTTTCAAGGCCCGAGATGCTGTATTGTCTGCATCAAATCGCTGCAGACCAAGCGCTCTTTCATCCCGGAAGTACGTGATTACGCCGCCTTTTTTAGCCACGTCGACCGTGGTGCTGCTAAATTTGAAAACATAAACGCTGAAAGTACCGTTGGAGATGCCGGAAGACTGCGGATCAACGTTCGTATAGCCAAGGGTCTGCAAAAAATCAGTGGCTGCAGCTTTTGCTTCCTTCTCTGTTACAGTCTTTTCAGGAAGGCCAAGCGGTTCCGACACAAAATGCGTATCCGCCTGACCCTCATAAGAATATGGGGGGTATTTCTGCAAGCTGGCATCAAGCTGCTCAAGCCCAGAGCTGACTGAGTCAGGGACTGTAGCAGCACCTTCTTCTCCAATGGCTGAGGCAGGAGCAGCATTGGAAAAATTAGTTGAAGCACTCCGCTTATTTTTACTGAGCCAGGAAATACTTTCTGTACTAAGACTGACATTGAGTTCTTGAACGGTCCGGTTAACAGAAATAAGCCTTTCCTGCATATTGGTCAGCGTTTTTTCCTGGGAAGCATTCATCTGCTCCCCTTTGGCAATCTGCTGCGTCATCAGATGGGCATATTCGCCAATTTGATTCAGAAACTGATCGACATAATTTAACCCGTATTCATCTGACGGCAGCAGAGAGAGATCCTTCACGGACGTTTCACTCTGCTGCCAGGATTGGCTTAAATATAATACCTGCTGGGTCGGGGTCCCTGCAGCCCTGCTTTTGGCCAGAGTAGTTTCTAAACCGTCAAGGTGAGTCACCAGGTCGGCAAAAGATCTTTGATATTGGTTCTCGGCGGCGAGGTCCAAACTTTCAGCTCTTTGAAATTGATTCACCCCCCAGATCAGAGAGAGCGCGAGTCCCGCAGCTAAAGCCCACGGCCAAAATCTTTTCTTCATATTTTTCCTCCTAACGACAAAAGATGTGTTTGCCAATTTGAATAATTTGAGGTCGTGACCAGATATAATTGTTGCTGGTTTTGGCAGGGTTAAAAAAGAATAATGCTCCGTAGGCAGGGTCTGTTCCGTGTAATGCTTCATATACTGCGTTATAGGCCGAAGGAACAGGCTCATTCCAAATGGACCCGTCTGCCACTGGAGAAAAAGCACCGGGTTGGTAAATAACATCTGGAATCGTATTTGGAAATGAGGAACTTTGAACACGGTTTAACACAACGGAGGCAACGGCAATTTGCCCGCGATAGGGCTCTCCTTTAGCTTCGGCACTGACCAGACGGGCTAAAAGATTAATATCCGAATTCTTATATCCAATCGCTGTGCCGCCGACTGTCACACTTTCCCCGGTCAAGCGTTTGAGCTCGCGTATAGTTCTGGTTCCGGCTATACCATCTGCGCCTAGTCCGTGTTCTTTTTGAAACAAACGGACCCTGGCCTCGGTTTGGCGTCCATAGATTCCGTCAATTGAACCGATCACATATCCCAGCATAGACAGCCTTTTTTGGAGTTCCGCTACCTCCGGCCCGCGGGATCCGCGTGAAAGATTGCGGTCTCCCAAGGCAGCATTGCTCAAGGAGGATGCACACAGCATAAGGGCCATCACTACAACTAGAATTCTTTTATACGTTGGATGGGGAGATAATGACATACAACCACCTCGTGATTCTTTTTTCCATAGTCTGGCTTAAGATACCGAATATTATCCGCTTTCCCATATTTTGAAGTCATATGTTATAATACAATCGTATAACTATATTTTGTCGGATACCTGTGAGGGAGTATGGGCATGGATATCAAGCCGATCAAGAGCAGGAGAACTACAGAGATTATTCTTGAACAGATCAAAAACTTTATGATTCAGGGTCAGCTGAATCCGGGTGATAAGCTACCGACAGAAAGTATTCTTGCCGAAAAGTTTGAAGTAAGTAGAACTTCGGTCAGGGAGGCATTATCAGCGCTGAGCCTGACAGGGATTCTCGATATCCGGCAGGGAGAGGGAATCTTTGTCAAACGTTCTCCATCCAATGCAGTGATTGAACCTCTAAGTTTTATTTTTCTGCTGGAAAATGATTTCGAAAAAATTATTGATGTCTGTATTGCTCTGGAGACCCAAGCCGTTGATCTTGTTGCCCGAAACAGGGATAACGACGATATTGCCGCCATGCACAAGCTGTTTGAAAAGATGAAACAGGATCTGCCGGAGGGCAAAAATGTCCAGAAGGATGATGTCTCTTTTCATCTTGCTTTAGCTGGGATGTGCAAAAACCCGCTTCTGGAACGAATGGTTAATACCGCTCTGGATATATCCGGTCAGGTTTTGCGATCGACGTATCAGCAGTGGGTGCGGACCTATTATTTTGAAAACAGACAGATGCTTTATCAGGAACATCTGGAGATCTTTCAGGCTGTGGAGAATAAGGATAACGAATCAGCTAACCGGCTGATGAATGCCCATCTTTCCAAAACCCAACAGGAACTGAAAAGATTTGAAAGAATTAGGAATATCCTGGAGTATTAAGTATGCCCGGTATGCATCTATTTCCTGATTGTAGTGCTGCTGTTTTACAAGCTGGATAAAGAGTATTCGCAAATCGTTCAGGATTTATGGACCGCTGCGCAGCTAAGAGAGTGCAGGAATAACCGCGAAAATTCAGTAAACATTTTAGTTGAAAGCCCCTTGTTTTCAAGAAAACCTCCGGTTATAATGAAAAAAATTGACAAAGGAGGCGCTTTAAATGCAAAAGTACGAATGTACAGTATGCGGTTATGTTTATGATCCGGCTGAAGGAGATCCGGATGCTAGGATTGCTCCCGGTACGGCTTTTGAAGATTTACCCGATGACTGGGTTTGTCCTTTGTGTGGGGCTGCTAAAGACGAATTCGAAGTTGCTGTTGAATAGAAGAATTGCGATTATTTTTTCACTTTGATTTTAAATAAAGACTGACCAGAGAGGATGTTATTCGGCATCCTCTTTTCATTTGAAAAACCATGACAGAATTGGAAAAAAACTGATATAATAGCATCAGGTATAGTTGTCTGGTCTATTGGCAATTTATTTTTTCTTTCTGAAGTGTGGGGGTGAACGATGGATGACAAGCATACTTGTCGTTGATGATGATCACAATATCTGCCAGCTGTTAGAACTTTATCTTTTGAATGAGGGATACCAGCTTTATATGGTTCATGATGGAAGCAGTGCGCTCGATGTCCTGCGAACAGAAAAAACAGATTTAGTGATTCTCGATATCATGCTGCCGGTCATTAACGGGTGGGAAGTCTGTAAAATGATCAGGCAGATCAGCTCTGTTCCGATCATTATGCTGACTGCCTGTGATTTGATGGAAGATAAGATTCAGGGGTTTGAACTTGGTGTCGATGATTATATTGTGAAGCCTTTTGAACCGAGAGAACTAGTGGCCAGGGTCAAAGCCAGACTAAAAAACGTTCAAGGAAATGAAACGAAGGATAGAGCAGATCAACAAGCCGAAACCAATGTTCTGAATATCGGAAATATCCAGGTGGATATGAACCGTTACGAGGCCAGACTGGAAGGCGAAAAAATAGAACTGAAGCCGAAAGAGATCCAGCTGCTGTATTTCCTTCTCAAGAACAGAAATATGGTTTTTACCAGAGATCAGCTACTGGAAAAAGTATGGGGCTACTCATATGAAGGAGATACCCGGACTGTTGATGTTCATATCAACAAACTGAGAGAAAAACTGGAGGGTGTTTGTTCTAACTGCCGGATCAGTACCGTCTGGGGAGTAGGATACAAGCTGGAGATTGATGGTTAAGAAAACAATTTTCTCAAAACTGTTTTTTACCTATCTGATCTTGATCATTGCGGTGATGGCTGTCATTGCCGTTCTTCTCTCCTATGCGTTTAACAACTATGTATTCGGGGAAAAGCAGCAAGAAATGCGTGCCGCGGCAGCCGAAACGGTTCTGCTGCTCGGGAAGTATGAACAGGCCGAAATAACCTATTCGGAACTAAATGATTCGCTGGATATCCTGGGTTCGATGACGGGTTCACGGATTTATGCAATCCGGCTGAATCCGGAGGTTCTTGCGAATAAGAATCTGGTACTGGATAAGGAACTGCTGGATGCGTACCTGTTTGAAGATTTAAAAAGCATCCTGCAGGGCAAGGAAGTTTCCCGGAAAAAGCAATACTCGGACAGGTTTGCCGCAGATGTAGCCTTTTTAGGGGTCCCCTACGGCCAGGATAATATGATTGAAGGAGCTATTTTGTTTTTTGCTCCGCTTGACGAAATCTACGCTTATATTCAAAAGATCAATATGATCATATGGTGTTCTGCGCTGGCGGCAGTTATCTTAAGCGGTATCATGATTTATCTGGCAGCCCTTAAAATTACCAAGCCGTTGAAAATCATGGAAGAGGGAGCGATACAGCTGGCCGCCGGAGAGCAGATCAATGATTTGGCAGTTCATTCAGGTGATGAGCTGGAAAAGATGGCAAAAGCCTTCAATAATATGAAAAACCAAATCAGTACGGCCGAAAATATGCGGCGTGATTTTATGGCAAGTGTGTCTCACGATCTGAGAACTCCGCTGACATCGATCAACGGTTTTGTCCAGGGAATGCTGGATGGATTGGTAAAACCTCAGGACTATCCAAAGTATTTGAATATTATTAAAACGGAAACAAACCGTTTAATGGGGCTGACAGGTGAAATCCTAGAATCAGCGAAAATTCAGTCAGGGGAGATTACACTCGCCAGGAAGTATTTCCTGGTCGGGAATACCCTGGAGGAGATTCTGGAAAGCACAGGGATGAGGGAAAATCCTAAAAATATAGAGCTGATGATGGATTGTCCGGACGGACTGGAATTATACGCGGATCAGTATCGTTTTAAACAGATCCTGATCAATATCCTGGATAATGCGCTGAAATATACCGGAAAGAACGGAAAAATCAAACTGACTATAACGCCGGAAGACGGCGGGATCAAATTGAGTGTTCAGGATAACGGGAAGGGAATCGCACCACAGGATCTGCCATTTATTTTTGAGAAATTCTACCGGGCAGATAAATCCCGGCAGGAGGTGGAAGGCGGAACCGGTCTTGGTCTTAACATCACCAAGATGCTGGTTGAGCAGCACGGCGGCAGAATTAGCGCTTCCAGCACCTATGGGCAGGGAACGGAGATTGTGATTTTTTTCCCTGGCTAATACCTAGAATTTTAAAAAGTACAGTCATAATTTTACGTATTATTTACAACTCATCTGTTTTGCTTTGATATTTTTTCTTTAAAATAAGGCTGTAGACCGATGGTCTGCCTGCCTGAAGTACCAGGAGGGTAGTGATGAAAGGTAGAGTGTTCTTAACGACATTCCTAATTCTTTCCTTCTTTGTCACGCTGAGCGGCTGCTCGGGCCAAACGGATCAATCGAAGAATTCCGAAGTGCCGCGAAACGGTGTTCAGACTGAAGACCAGCAATCCGCGAACAAAGACGATCAGGTGCAAAGTGATGGAGCAGGAATCGATGGAGCGGGGACAGACAGAACGGGGACAGACGGAGCGGGGATAGACGGAACGAAGACAGACAGGAAAGAAAACAAGGAATCCGATAATCAAGAAATTTCGGTGGTGGCAAAATCAGGCACACGGTCGGCAGATGAAGAAAAAGAAGCTGTATTGGACGAGATTTCCAGAGAGCTTGATGAAATCATCAACACTGTGAATGCGATGGATGATATTGAAGAAAATGATCTGAAATAACATTGTGGGGAGGAAGCATATGAAAAGAATAAAAGTTGTGCTGCTGGCTGTTATGAGTGTTTGCTTAATCCTTAACAGTGCGCTGGTTTTTGCCAAGACAGACAAAACAGCGGATGGCACATCAAGTAAACAGAATTCCCAAAGCAACAAACAGATGAATACTGAAGCTAAGGGTATTACTGTCCAGCAATGGCAGAAGGAACTCAAGCCCTTATTTGATGAAATCCGTGCCAATAAAACAGAGACGATTCATTTGCGCAATCAATTGATTCAGCTTCGCAGTAATGCAGTTGCCAAGATTAATGATCTTAGACAACAGAATGAGAATCTGACCGATGAACAGATGGAAGCCCTGCTTGCTCCGCTGAAGAACTTTTTGCAGACGCTCAAGGAAGATAAAACTGAGATAGAAGGCCAGTTGGGCGACGTTCAGCAGCAAGTCGTTGATCTCAGAAAGACAAAAAAAGAACTGGATATTGCTCAGGCCAAAATAACGCTGCATAATATTATTATGGTACAGGAACAAAGGATTACGGCGCTGAAAGCGACGATTGAAGATTTAGAGGATTTTCTGGATTAGACATTCTCAGTAAATGTCCGATGAAAGATCAAAAATGATTAACTATAAGCCTTTGAGAGCTGCTAATAGTAACGCACTATTGGCAGTGTTTTTTTTGTAATTTTTTGCAAAGTTGACTGGTTTGCACTTCTGTGCATTTTTCGCTGGAAAGTATCAATAATATAGATTATAAAGCTTAGTACCGAGTTGACGAGGTACTGGATCATCAATTTAATAACAGATCACAAATATGGATCAAGCTTAAGCTAAAAGGAGGTTTTTTGATGCCAATGAAAACGGCCACGATGGATGGCAATGAAGCTGCAGCACTGGCGTCCTATGCCCTGACTGAGGTTGCCACCATCTTTCCGATCACTCCGTCATCTCCGATGGCCGAAGGTGTTGATGAATGGTCGGCGCACGGTAAAAAGAATATTTTCGGTCAGCCTGTAAAAGTGGTGGAGATGGAATCCGAGGCAGGTGCTGTGGGAGCCCTTCACGGATCGCTTGCTTCGGGAGCGTTGACAACCACTTACACCGCTTCTCAGGGTCTGCTGCTGATGATACCGAATATGTACAAGCTTGCCGGGGAACTATTGCCGGCCGTATTTCATGTCAGCGCGAGAGCGTTGGCGACCCATGCACTGTCCATCTTTGGCGATCATCAGGATGTCATGGCCTGCCGGCAGACTGGTTTTGCGCTGTTGGCATCAACCAACGTCCAGGAAGCACATGATTTTGGATATGTTGCTCATCTGAGCGCTATCCAATCCAGAATCCCGTTTCTGCATTTTTTTGACGGATTTCGTACTTCGCATGAATATCAAAAAATTAACTTGATCGAACAGGCGGAGATCCGGGAAATTGTAGACGATCAGGCACTCCAGAATTTCAGAGATCATTCCTTAAATCCTGAACATCCTGTGGTAAAAGGATCTACGCAGAATCCGGATGTCTATTTTCAGTTCAGAGAAGTTTCCAATCCGTTTTATGAAAAGGTTCCAGATATTGTGGAAGGCTACCTGCGGGAAATAGAAAGAATTTCGGGACGGGCCTATCATCCGTTTAATTATTACGGAGTACCTGATGCCGAGAACATCATTGTGACGATGGGGTCAGTCTGCGACACCGTTGAAGAGACAATTGATGTTCTGCAGAAGAGAGGCGAAAAGGTCGGGATGGTGATTGTTCATCTTTACAGGCCATTCTCGGCAAAATATTTCTTTGATGTGCTGCCCGCTTCCGTTAAAAAAATTGCAGTTTTGGACCGTACCAAGGAGCCGGGAGCTTTAGGCGAACCACTCTACCTTGATATTCTGGAATTATTCAGGCACACCTCGGATAGGACTTCAGAACAAGCAGCCCATCAGCCGATTATCGTGGGGGGGAGGTACGGACTGGGGTCCAAAGATACAACGCCGTCTCAGATTCTGGCGGTATATCAAAACCTGAAACAGGACAAACCAAAGAATCATTTTACAATTGGGATTGCGGATGATGTCTCCGATACTTCTTTGCCGGATGGTGAATGGATGGATGCGACTCCGGAAGGGACTATTAGCTGCAAGTTTTGGGGGCTGGGTTCCGACGGGACTGTCGGAGCAAACAAATCAGCCGTAAAGATTATCGGGGACAATACTGACCTTTATGTCCAGGCCTATTTTTCCTATGACAGCAAAAAATCAGGAGGGACAACGGTTTCCCACCTCAGATTCGGCAGAAGTCCAATTAAGTCCCGCTATTTGGTCTTCAGCGCGGATTACATTGCGTGCCATAATCAATCGTTCATTTACCATTATGACCTCCTGAAAGGAATCAAAAAAAATGGCACTTTTGTTTTGAATTGCCCGTGGAGGAGCCTTCATGAACTTGAAGAGCATCTTCCAGCATACCTGAAGAAAACGATCTTTCAAAACAACATCCATTTCTATGTCATAGACGCAATTGATATTGCTTCGCAGATTGGCCTGGGCGGACGGATCAATATGGTGATGCAGGCCGCATTCTTTAAGCTGGCGAATGTCATACCGATTGAAGATGCCGTCCGGTATCTGAAAAATTCGATCGAAAAAACCTACGGCCGGAAAGGGCAGAAGATCGTTGAAATGAACAAAGCCGCCGTAGATCAAAGCATCAGCCGGCTTATCCGTATTGAGGCGCCTGCTTCCTGGGAGAGTGCCCAGGATCAAAAAACGGAGCTCAAAGAAGAACCCGAATTTATCAAGAAAATTCAGCGGCCGATTGCGCGCTCTGAGGGAGATGAGCTTCCTGTCAGTACCTTTTTGGGGATGGAGGACGGGAGCACGCCTCTCGGGACAACAGCCTATGAAAAGCGCGGTATTGCAGTCCAAATTCCAGAATGGCAGATAGATAAATGTATTCAGTGCAATCAGTGCGCCTATATTTGTCCGCATGCGACGGTCAGACCCTTTTTATTGGATGATCAGGAAAAAGCCCAGGCACCGGAGACGTTTATAACGAAGGAAGCTTCCGGAAAAGGACTGGAGGGTCTGCATTACCGTATACAGATTGCCCCTCTGGATTGTACAGGCTGTATGAACTGTGCCGACATTTGTCCTGCTCCAGGAAAAGCATTAATCATGAAACCAGCCGAACACGAAATCGAAATGGAAGCGGAAAACTGGGAATATGCGTTATCCATTCGGACCAAGGAAGACCGTATGGACCGCAATACCTTAAAAGGAAGCCAGTTTATCCGTCCACTTCTGGAGTTTAACGGTGCCTGCCCGGGCTGCGGGGAAACGTCATATGTCAAACTGCTGACGCAGCTCTTCGGTGAACGTATGATGATTGCGAATGCGACAGGCTGTTCCTCGATCTGGGGAGGAAGTTACCCTTCCATTCCATATACGACCAATGCCGAGGGCAGAGGACCGGCTTGGGCCAATTCACTTTTTGAAAATAACGCGGAGTACGGATACGGCATGTACCTCGGCGCTTTGCAGATCAGAGAAAGAATTTCCGCCCTGATGCAGGAAGCCCTGACAATGGAACTGTCCGAAGAAATCAAGACTGCTTTCAGAGAATGGCTCGATGCGTACCATGACGGAGAAAGGTCGCTGGCTGTCTCCGTCAAAGTGCTTCAGGCATTGAACAGCAATGCTACACCGAGTCATCCGGTCATCAGTGAAATATTGAAGAGAAAGGACTATCTCGTCAAACGCTCGGTATGGGCAATCGGCGGGGACGGCTGGGCGTATGATATCGGCTATAACGGTGTTGATCATGTCCTGGCCAGTGGGGACGATGTAAATCTGTTGGTTATGGATACGGAGGTCTATTCCAATACAGGCGGGCAGTCCTCCAAAGCGACCCCGACGGCCGCGATTGCCAAGTTTGCCGCCGCAGGCAAAAAGATCCGGAAAAAGGATCTTGGCATGATGGCGATGTCCTATGGCTATGTTTACGTCGCTCAGATTGCAATGGGCGCGAATATGATTCAGACGATCAAGGCGATTACAGAGGCTGAAAGATATCACGGACCGTCCCTGATCATTGCCTATTCCACCTGCTTCAATCATGGCCTTAAGAACGGAATGGGAATGAGCCTTGCTCAGCAAAAAAAAGCAGTAGAAGCAGGATACTGGCATCTTTACAGGTACAATCCGGATCTTAAGCAGCAGGGTAAAAATCCGTTTATCCTCGATTCCAAAGAACCCAAAGGAAACTTTAAAGAATTCTTGGAAAGCGAGATCCGTTATGCTTCTTTGAAAAACGTTTTCCCTGAGATTGCCGAAGACATGTTTAGCTTGGCGGAACAACATGCTGCTGAACGTTATGAGAGCTACAGGAAGATGGCAACCTCCCAATCCTAACATACAATTATCCGGCCCAAATTGGTGCCTAAAGCTTGAAAATAGGTACGTTTACACCGCAGGATATAGGTTGTCAAACCTTCCGGCGTAAATCTTCGATACGAAATATTTCTATAACCGGAGAATTCCCAAGCGCTCGGGAATTCTTGGTTATAGAAATATATGGGGCCGTTACAGACGAATTTAATTTCATTCGTTCTGCAACGGCCCCTTCGGTTATTGAAAGAAGATGAACTCCTGTCTATGAAACAACGGTCATTTCAACAGAGGATTTTTCCCTTTGCTTTTTCGTTGCTCTGATGCTCAGCAGTAGATTTACTGCAAAAATTATAACTGTGATGCCTCCCAATATGGACAGATTCTCATACAGAAAGCTGTAGTTGACACCGGATATTACTTCTTTAAGTGCATTGATTGCGTATGTCATTGGTAAATATGGATATGCGTTATCAAAGAATTTCGGTACAAGCTCCAGTGGGAAGGTTCCTCCGCAAGCCGTAAGCTGAAGGATCAGTAAAAAAAGTGCCAAAAATTTGCCGACATCCTTGAGGTTCGCAATCAAAAAATCCACAATGGCGGTGAAGCATAAAGCAATCAGAATGCACACGACATAAAACATGAAAACATTCTTCACCACCAGATGCAATCCGTGCTGTAAAACAAGAGCTAATGCCACCGCTTGAACTGCAGCTACCAGTGAGAATCCAATAAACCTTGGATCCGCAGGCAGATATTTTGAAAGACGGCGTTCAAAATTGATTTCCGGATCAAGGTAAATAACAATTAGCATGAGGATTGCTCCGATCCATAATGACAACGAAATAAAATACGGTGAAAATGCTGTTCCATAATTCGGCACTGGATCAATGCTCAGCTGATTAAGCTCAACAGGTGTTGCTGCGTAGGTGTCGAGTCCAGCAAGATTCGCCGTTTTGTCATTTGCTGTTGTGATTGAATCCGCAACCGCAGTCTTTGCCTCGTTGATGCCATCATTCAAGGTCTGACTGCCGTTTAGAAGCCGCTGTTCGCCATCCGAAAATTTAGCCGCACTGGCGTTCAGTTCACTGCTTCCTTGGGCAGCTGCCGCTATACCCATGGCAGCCGTCTGGATACCAGAATTTAGTTGTGGATACGCAGCTACCAATTCTGCGGAACCTTCCGCCAACTGTCCTACACCACCAGATAGCTGATTTAAGCCGGCCCCTAACTGATTTGCCCCACTTGCCAATTGCGTTGCACCATTCATGAGTTCTTTTGACTTGCTATCGATCAATGCGATGCCGTCATTTAATTGTTTACTTCCTGACTGCAGCTGTTGGGCACGGCTGACTAAAGTGGCGGTGCTGCTTTTCAGTGTGTCAGAAGCAGTGTTTAGCTGATCCAGGGAGCCTTGTGATTTTTTGTATGTTGCCAAGATACTCTGCATATTTTTATCTGCCAATGCTTCAGGATGTGCTGTTACGTATGATGTCAGAGAATCAGCGATACTTTCATCGGTAGATGTTAAGTTTTTAACGCTTGCCAGGTACTGGCCCATACCATCGGCGTATTTTTGCATATTTGCAGCACAATCTGTTGTTCCTTGGTATATCTGCGCTGAACCAGCTTTGGCTTGATCGAAACCGCTTGCAAATTGTTGAAGCCCTTGAGCAAAGCTAAGTGAACTCATGGCGAAAGTCGAAAGCCCTGATTGTGATTTTGTAAGACTTGCATTCAATGTTGTCAGTCCAATATTAAATTGCGCCCAATTAGCATAAAACAGGTTGGAACCCTCAGCCAATTTGTTAAACGCCAGGGTGCCTGCATTTAAACCATCATTTAGTTCAATGATGCCGGCATTCAGTTTTTCCTGATTATTTTTCAGCACACTGATTCCATTCGACAGTTGACTGGAACCAGCAGATATTTTCCCGAGCCCATCATTCAGTTCAGTTAAATCCTCAGGAATCGTTTTCATTTCGGTCGTCATTTCACTGACGATTTCTTTGGTTACCTTTTGTGAAACCTTATCTTTAAATTCGAGCATGACTCTGTTCAAAACCTGGACAGCAAGGAAATTTCTTTTCTCTTCCGGTTGATAGATAATGATGCCCTCATTCTTATCTGATTTATCTGCCGAAGCTATTTTTTCTGAGAAATCGGGCGGTATCGAAACTTCAGCATAATATTCTCTGTTTTGTATTCCTGTCTTTGCATCTGCGTCCGTGGTCAAAACCCATTTGATGTTTTCATCGGATTTTAGTTCTTCAGTGATCTCATTTCCTAAATTTCTTGACTTACCATTGATGACTGCGCCCTGATCCTGATTGACAAAGGCCACAGGAAGCTTCTCTAATTTGCTGTACGGATCCCAGAACGCTGAAAGAAAAAATACACTGTATATGAGGGGAAGAATGATTACAGCTGCAATAACTGCTCGTTTTCTCCAACGTTTTTTCTCTAATGCCATGACATTTCCTCCAACTGCTATTTATAACTAATTAGCTACTGCAGCTTCTATTGTTTTTTCAAAGATCTTCTGATAATTTGATCCCAGTTAACCAATACCCTTTGATTTCTTCTACGGTGGCTTCGTAAGAGATCTTCTGATTGGATAATAGGATGCGAAGACTTGCTGCCGCCGTCATGCCAAATATGGAGACAGCCAGAAGTTCCGGGCCCAAAGGTCTGATTTCCTTCTTTTCTATTCCTTCTTGAATAATTTTTTCAATAAATTGCAAATATTCTCTTAAACTTTCACGCAGCAGGAGTTGCCTGTCTTGTCTTCCCCAAACTTCGCTTAAAAGTACTTTTGCAAACTCAGGATGTTCAAAGGAAAGCTTTGTTTGAACCTCAATCAACTTTTCTAACTGTTGGATTGCTCCTTCTACATTTTCGGCTGATTCTTTAACCGTTGCGACAAATTGGTCGATAGTCCAGCGAATCATACTGACAAATAATTCTTCTTTGCTTTTGTGCCGGTAAAATAATGTCCCTTTAGCAACTTTTGCCTGAGAGGCAATGTCTTCCATTGTCGTTCGTTCAAACCCATTGACAGCAAATAATTGAAGTGCAGCCTGAAATATTGCTTTATCTTTTTGGTTTGTCATTCCTTTCTCCTTTACATTTTATACTGACTAGTCAGTGTAAATACTATGTCTTAAGGACTTATTTGTCAAGAAAAAAGTTTATCATTCACAAGAAAAAAGCATTTTTCTACATTAAAGTAATTAACAATAGGAAAGGAGCTGCTGCATGCGAATGATTATTATTCGTTTGCAACAGCCCCTTAACCCAAATTGTTTATTTTTCGTTGGAATCCACATATTCTTTGGCATTGCGAACTTCAAGTTCTCCGGGAATGCCTACATTCGATACAGGCTTTTTTGTTTCAAAGCGGCTGTCCCAGGCAGCGGTAGTATGTTTCTCAACAGGGTTCGCCATAAAAGTTTCCTTCTTTTTATTATTGGCCACTTTTCTATTCCTCCGCTACGCTTTATCCGGGTACCGTCTTCTATCTTCAGCCATCCGGCCAATCGCCTGCGGACTGGCAAAAGCAATCGAGCCTGCCGGCATCGGATGCGTGTTGTTCAGGTGACCCCAAGCAAGCGAGTTATTGGTTGTCAATACTTCTTTGACTTTGCGTCTGTCTTTCGCCATGGCGTGATTCACCTCACCAAGAATTATTCGCTGCCTGTAGTTTTTGATATTTTTTAGAAAAAAATACACAGTCATCAATGGAAAATGATGACTGTGCATTTTAAAAGTCGTTATTTTACCCGCATTTGGAATAGCCGCAGTGGATGCAGACCATGCAGCCGCCTTCGTGATTCACGGGCATTCCGCATTCAGGGCAGGCATTGTCAATCGCGACGGCGGCCTGAGCTTTTTTAATTACGGCTTTTTCAGTTTTCTTCAAATCATCCGAAAGGACAGGTTCTTCCGTTTTATTGCGATTGATAATCGCAGAATTACCGTTTACGCCGATATCCTTATACTTTTTGATTACCCGCGAGATTGCATCCGGGCACGAGGTGACATTGACACCTTCTCTTCGGATGCAGGCGGGGCAGCGGATTCCGCGGATCTGCTCTATAATAGCATCAACAGAGATGCCCGAACGCATCGCGATCGAGATTAGGCGGGAGGTTGCTTCCGATTGGGAAGAACAGCCGCCGGCTCTTCCCGTATTGGTAAACACTTCACAGATACTGGTTTCATCGGCGTTTACGCTAACATAGAGATTACCGCAACCAATTTTAATCTTTTCAGTGACGCCGACAGTCACCGGCGGGCGGGGCCTCGGCTTGATGGTAGGCATCGGTGCAGAAGCGGTTGTTTCAGATTCAGCGGTGGTCTTGGGCTTTGCAGTCGTCTCAGGTTCAGCTGTGGCTTTGAAATCAACCGCCGGATTGGCAGTTTCTTTCGTTCCGGCAGACAGCACCTGCTGTTCACGACTGCCGTCCCGATAGACCGTAATTCCTTTGCAGCCAAGCTCAAAGGCTAGGCGAAACGCTTCGGCAACATCTTCGCAAGTAGCTGTATTTGCAAAATTAATAGTTTTGGAGACCGCATTATCCGTATATTTTTGAAAAGCAGCCTGAATTCGGATATGCCATTCAGGAGAGATCTCCTGCGCGGTAACAAAGACCTTCTGCACCCATTCCGGGACTTCCGGCAAACCGAAGACGTTACCTCGTTCGGCAATTTTGGCCATAAGCTCCTTTGAGTAAAAGCCATACTTATGCGCATAATCTTCAAAAAGCGGGTTGACCTCAATCAGCGCCGTACCGTCCATGACCGTCTTAGTATAGGCCACGGCAAAGAGCGGCTCCACGCCGCTGGAAGCACCGCAGATCATCGATATCGTCCCTGTCGGGGCAACCGTAGTCAGTGTAGCATTGCGTAATTCGATCTTGCCGTCATAAATGGAACCCTGATAATTAGGAAAGGTACCGCGTTCCTTGGCCAGTCGCTGGGACTCTATACGGGATTCGGTACGGATGAATTCCATAATCTTTCCGGCGAAGGCTGTACTTTCTTCGGAAATATAGGATGTCTGCAGAAGAATCATCAAATCTGCAAAACCCATAACACCCAGGCCAATTTTCCGGTTTCCTTTGACCATTTCTTCGATTACGGGAAGAGGATATTGGTTGACATCAATCACATCATCGAGAAAACGGGTCGCGAGCCTTGTGACATAGCCCAAACGCTCCCAGTCAATTACGGTCTTTCCGTCCTTTTCCGCCGCCATAAGCTTTAAATTAATGGAGCCAAGATTGCATGCTTCATTGGGAAGTAAGGGTTGTTCGCCACAGGGGTTGGTGGCCTCAATCACGCCAATATGCGGCGTCGGATTATCGCGACTCATCCGGTCAATAAAGATCATGCCCGGTTCGCCGTTCCGCCAAGCGTGGTCAACAATTTTAGCGAAGACTTGTTTGGCGGGGAGCTTGCCTGCCGACTTTCCAGAGTGAGGGTCAATTAGGTCATATTCCGTGTCATTTTCCACAGCTTTCATAAATGATTCCGTTACAGCAACCGAAACATTGAAATTGTTAATATCCCGGTTATCTTCTTTGCAGCTGATAAATTCCAGAATATCCGGGTGGTCGATCCGAAGAATGCCCATGTTGGCGCCGCGTCTTGTTCCTCCTTGCTTGACAGCTTCCGTAGCGGCATTAAAGACTTTCATAAACGAAACCGGACCGGAAGCAACCCCTCCGGTGGAACGCACCATGCTGTTCTTCTGGCGCAGCCGGGAAAAGTTAAAGCCTGTTCCGCCGCCTGACTTATGTATAATTGCTGCATGTTTCAGTGCATCAAATATATCCTCCATACTGTCCCCGACCGGCAAAACAAAGCAGGCACTTAACTGTCCAAGGTCACGCCCGGCGTTCATCAGTGTCGGCGAATTCGGCATAAACTCCAAATTAGCCATGACGGTGTAAAATTCTTTGGTCAAATCCTGAATTTCCTGCGGATTCTTACCATATTTTTCTTCAGCGCCGGCAATGACCGAAGCAACCCGGTAAAACAGCGCTTCCGGCGTCTCGCATTTTTGGTCATTTTCCTGCTTCAAATATCTCCGTTCCAGGACAACTCTGGCATTCGGCGAAAGATTGGCTTTGGGCCACTTTTTCCAAACTTCCGTATTGTTACGCAACGTTTATACCTCCAAAATTCATTCGGACTGTAAATCCGGTTAGTAAACTACAAGTAGTACTATATAAAGTTTACAGATACTATATCTGGTAGTCAAGGGGGTAAAATGGAAAAATTAATCATAAAAAATAAATAGGCTCTCAAAAACAAAAACCCCCCCGGGTAAGATACCCGGAAGGGTCTGATAACAATTAAATTACCAGTTGTTTCTGGAGCGGGGTTGGTAGCAATCCCGGCAATAAACAGGTTTGTCACCAGTAGGTTGGAAAGGTACTGTGGTTTCTTTGCCACAAGCAGAACAAACAGCAGGGAACATTTCACGTTGAGGGCGCGAATAGCCACCATTTCTGCTCTGTGCTTTTCTTGCTGAACGGCATTCGGGGCAGCGGCCTGGTTCGTTCGTGAATCCTTTTTCAGCGTAGAATTCCTGCTCGGATGCAGAAAAAGTGAATTCACGGCCACAGTCTTTACAACTTAGTGTTTTGTCATTATACATAAATGACCTCCTAGATTTATTACCCGCCTCATTGGAAGTTGATTCGACATCTTCCCTGAGCCTGAGGCAGTCGAGAAGGTCTTCTAATCCCTCAAATATTAACGAGCAATACTTAGTATAACTAAAAAAATACAAATTGTCAAAACAAAGTATAAAGTATTCTGTCTGATTTTTCAAACTTCTCAGTATTTTTTCTATTAATCTTTATGTTTTGTCCTATAATCTTTATATTTTGTCCTATTTAGTCCTAATATCTTTCCAAGCATTTCTCTGCGTATTTTTTTCCTGTCTCATTCATGGTATGATTTTGGTCATAAATGGTTTTTGACTGAGCAAGGGAGGCTGCAGATATGGAATATATCTGGCTTATATGGGGATACATTGTCCTTGTAAATATTTATGGTTTTTCCGTTATGGGGTGGGATAAATATAAGGCCAAACGGGGAGGCCGACGGGTCTCTGAACGCCGTTTCTTTCTTATAGGACTGATATTTGGTGCTCCGGGGATCTATCTGGCCATGCGTTTCTTCCGACACAAAACCAAGCATAAGGCCTTTGTATACGGTATCCCTGTTCTGATCATATTGAATATATCTGTTCTTGTCTATTTTCTGCAAAAATTTTAGAGAAAAAATTGTAGAGATTCCAAGGATAAACATTTTTTATCTAGAATTTCCCATAAGAATAAGGTATATTAAGATATAGTGGCTGGCTGACCGGAAATTTCCTCATTAATAAGCAGTTGATTTGTGAAAGATTGGGAGGCGGATGAAGATAAATACTGATAGTATTTCAAGGGCCAGAATACTAATCGTCGACGATAATTCAGTAAATATTTTGTTGCTTGAAAAACTGTTAAAAATGTCGGGATACAGCAATATCATGTCCACCACTGATTCCAGGGAAACCCTGTCCTTATATCGGGAGCATAATCCCGATCTGATTTTAATGGATTTAAGGATGCCTTACCTTGATGGATTTGAGGTAATGGAGCAGTTGAATGCAGTCAAAGAGGATGACTTTCTTCCGATCATTGCCATTACAGCCTACAACGATCAGGAGCACAGACTGAAAGCCTTGACGCTCGGCGCCAAAGATTTTATTGGGAAGCCCTTCGATTATGCTGAAGTTCTGATGCGAATCAAAAATATACTGGAAATACGTTTACTGAACAACGAAATCAAAGAGAACAACCGCAGACTGGTCAATAAAGTCCACCAGAGAACAAAAGAACTGGAAGATTTGCAGGTTGAACTGATCCACAGGCTGGCGAGAGCCGCAGAATTTCGGGACAGCGAGACAGGAAATCACATTCTGCGAATGAGCAAATACACGTATGAACTTGGTAAAGCCTTCGGACTGCCGGAAAAAGACTGTGAACTAATGTTTCATGCCAGTACGCTGCATGACATTGGAAAAATTGGCATTCCCGACGAAGTACTGCTGACACCAGGAAAACTCACTCCTGATGATTGGGAAAAAATGAAAACCCATACCGTTAAAGGGGCTCAGATCCTGGCCGGCAGTTCAGCGGAAATGATTAAGCTTGCTGAGCAGATTGCGCTGTATCATCATGAAAAATGGGATGGAAACGGTTATCCGAGCGGGCTTCAAGGAGAGGAGATCCCGTTGGTGGGACGAATCACAGCCATCTGTGATGTGTTTGATGCTTTGATTTCGGAGCGTCCTTACAAGAAGGCGTGGGAAATCGACGAAGCCTCAGCTGAGATAGAAAAAGGCAGAGGCACACATTTCGATCCTTCTCTTGTCGATCATTTTCTGAAAATTATGCCGGTAATCAGGGAAATTACGGAGATCTATAAATAACAAGTTCTGCCCATGGTCATCGAATGTAATAAACGGCGGCGGTGTTGGAATGAGGTCAAAAGAGTTAAAGAAAAAGCTACCGCTTTTCCAGTGGACTTGGCGCACCTATGTTTGCGAAGCACTCATTCCATTGATCATCATGGGATTGGTGCTTATTGCTATTTTCATTCTCGGGCACTTCTGGCTGCATAAAGAAGTATCAGGTATGTCGATTGCTGGTCAGGGAGAAAAGCTCTATGCCACGCTGAACGGTTTAAGTGATCAATTGTACCGTATTGGCCGTTTTATCATTGTAGGTCTTCTTATTTTCTATAGTATATTTATCATCATGTTTTACCGGAAAGCTCATCGAATAAACAAGGCGATCTCGGAGCCTCTGACCAGGATTAAGCAGATGGTCCTTGATATCGGCACAGGACAGTACCTCCAGGAACAACCGGATTTCTTCATTGAAGAGCTGCAGGATACGGCAGTCTCAGTCGTACAATTAGGTAAACGGCTGCATCATCTCGATGCCAATCTGACAGTTTACCAGTCTGAAATCAGGAAAAAGGAAGAAAATCTGCAGGCTCTGGTGAAATCCATTGATGATGCTATTTTTGAAGTAGATGAATCCGGAATCATTCGGAATGCTTGGACAAATGATCAGAGTATTTTGATTAGACCGGCTGCTGAAATCATTGGTTCCTCCTTTTATTCCGTTATGGATGAGGAGACCGCAAAAATCAACATGACCTTGATCAGTCGTGCTATTCAAGGCAAGGAACCGGAGGTATTTGAATATTTCCTGAGCACTTCAAAAGGCGTCCGTTGGTATCAGGCACGGATAGCCCTTATTGACAATGATAGGCATAGTGTTTCCATCTCCGTAAGGAATATTACCGATAGGAAGGCCCTGGAGAATTCGCTTATTTCAGCCAAGATGGAGGCTGAACGGGCCAGTCTGGCCAAATCGGAATTCCTCTCGAGTATGAGCCACGAATTTAAAACACCCCTGAATGCGATTATGGGTTTTGCCCAACTCCTGGAGATCGATACGGAGGCTCCTTTAAACGAATTTCAGAAGCAGAGTGTCAAAGAAATCTATAAAGCAGGGAACCACTTACTTGACCTGATTAATAAAGTCCTTGATCTCGCGAAGATTGAAACAGGCAAATTTGATGTCGTGATTAAACCGGTAGAAATAAAACCTGTCGTAGAAGCTTCGATCAATTTAGTCAAGCCTCTGGCTGATCTGAAAGGAATTGCGATCACGGCAGCGTATTCCGGGTGTGAGAATTATTGTGTGGCGGCAGACCAGATCCGTTTGAAACAAGTGCTGCTGAATATTTTTTCGAATGCGATTAAATATAGTTTTGATAATGGAATCATTGAATCCAGCTGTCAGGAGTTTGATGGGTGGCTGCGGTTCAGCATCATCGATAGTGGTTTAGGCATTCCGTTGGAAGAACAGGGTAAGATATTTGATCCTTTTTTCAGGGCATCGAATATCAACCATTTAATCGAAGGTACCGGGATTGGGTTGTCGGTTGCCAGAGAATTGATTGAACTGATGGGCGGAAATCTTGGATTTGACAGTCAAGAGGGAAAGGGAAGCCATTTCTGGTTTGAACTTCCTTTGGTTCATGCCGGCTCGGCAGAAAGGATGACAAAATGGATAACATATTAGAGGAAATGAGTAAGGATATTTTTGCAAAATATGTTGGGATAGAAATACTCAAAGCCGAAGCCGGAACGGCTGAGGCCAGGTTAAAGATAGACGAGCACCATTTGAATGCGCTTGGGATCGTTCAGGGAGGAGCCATTTTCACGCTGGCGGATTCGACACTCGCTGCAGCGTCGAATTCCCGGGAGGGTACGGCAATTGCCGTAAATGTCAGTATTACCTATTGTCAAGCTGCCGGTCTGGGAATACTCACCGCCAGAGCCAAAGAAGTATCCCTAAACCGGAAAATAGCGACCTATCTGGTTGAAGTCACAGATGAGAAAGACAATCTCATCGCCATGTTTCAGGGAACGGTTTACAGAAAACAATAAAATAGAAAGCCCATGTTCGTACCATACTAACGTTGACATGGTGCGAACATGGGCTCTGGAATTTCATACGCCTGGCATTCATTACTTCTGAGGTTTGAAGGTATCACACTGTGTTTCTTCCGAGCCTTGGGTATACTTGACTCCGCTATGATTCACCTGAATCATCGGCGCATCGCACATGACATCTTTATTGTAATGACACTCGGTGACTGTACATTTAATTGAACCCATTTTTTTCACCTCCTTGGGCGAGTATCTTATTAACGCTAAAGCTTTGGCGTTTATACTTCTTATTATTATGAACAAAAATTAATTTACTATGTGGTTAGCAAAATCAATAAATTTCTAAAGACGCCTCGGCGTCTTTTTTTATAAGGCTTGCATAAATGGAAAATTATTGAAGGAGGCCGCATATATTATTATTGCCATGATCATTTTTTGGAATGGGGTGACTCACACGAATGACTTTAATTACAGATATGCCGTAAACCACAGCAATCCGGTAAATTATTATTATCAACCGCAGCCGGGCAATCCCAGAAAGCTTTGGGGCTGTCCTATGCAGCAAAATAGCTGGAATAGCGGCATCCATCCTCTCTTTGAACCTCCGGTTCCCTCCGGGGCCAATCTGATATTGCTTACGCCGGCAATTTTCGGAGCTGCGGCCGCGCTTACGGTCGGATTTAGTTTGTACGGCCGCAGTTTCAGCAGAGGATATTCAAAATTTATTTTTTTTGTTAATATCTATGCGATCATTGCTTCTCTGGGCGCCGGGACTTATATCTTCGAAACGTTAACCCTCGAGGAAAGGAAAGACGCCAAACTAAAGGATATTATTCTTCCGCTGATCACAGTCATTTTGTTTTTTGCACTGCTCTTTAATCTGGTCTACACGCTTTATCCGTCTTCCTTTTCCGGAACAATCGGAAAAACGCCTGTAACTCAGCTTATTTCGTTTCTTTCTTTAAGCATTGGTAGTATTTCAGTGGGGGAAACTTTTAATGTGACACCGGAAAAAAGCGGGACGCAAATCATGGCTGCTGTGGAATCCTTCTGGAATCTGTTTGTTCTGTCACTTCTTATATCTTTGATCACATAGTCCTTAGTGGGATCTTCTCCGTCTCTTGACAGGAAGACAGATCATCTGGCCGATCCGCAGGTTCGTGGGATCAACTCCGGGGTTCAGTGAGATAAGCGAAGCTGTTGAAAGGTGGTATTTACCGGCTAATTTAGAAAAGGTATCACCTGCTTTGATAACATAACGGTTCGCCGGCGGACATGAGACAACGCTCCTTCTGATCGGAATGCAGATCAAGTCCCCCGGTTTCAGGTTATTCGGGTTTACTCCTGTGTTCACCGATGCAATTGCCTCTGCAGTTGTATTGAATTTGCGGGCAAGGCTATAAAAAGTATCACCCGGCTTGATCTGATATGAGATTGTTCCTTTCGGACAGGTCATGAAAGCTCACTCCCAGCAGATATTTTTTCTCTTCTCATTTCTCATTGTATGAAAGGATTACCTGTCCGCTGGACAGAAGGACAAACCCGACCTTAAATTTTTTTCGTCTTTAAGGCTAAAATAGGAAAATCCATAAAGGGATAGTGGAAATCCTTCTAAAAATATTCAGACTAAACCAGGAGATGTACAAGTTGGTTTGAATACTAAAATATTTGACAACCAAATTAAAAATGAGGTAAACTTTGATTATGCGCTGAGAGGAAGTGAGAGGTTGGAAACAAATATTCGTACTGTTTTAAATGAACTTCTGATTGGAACATTTAATCAAATTCTAGATGTAGAGCAGAATGAGATTAAGAAAGGACCATTGAATAATCTGTCTATCTCAGAACTGCATGCGATTGAAGCGATTGGAATGTATCAGGATAGGACAATGTCTCAGGTTGCCGCCGATTTGGGTATCACTGTCGGAGCGCTTACTTCTTTCATCAATAACCTTGTTAAAAAGGAGTACGTTTCCAGACAAAGGGATGAGGCAGACCGGAGAATTGTCAGGATCAGTCTGACCCGAAGGGGAAAGCTTGCCTACAGGATTCATGAAAAATTCCATCTGGATATGGTCAAGCATATGCTTCTCGGATTAGGGGAACAGGAGAATATTTTAATCGAATCATTGCAGAAACTCACCGAATTTTTTGATTCGAAGTATTCCTTTAATCATTAACAAGAGATACACAAAAGATATATGAAAAAGGTAAACGAACAGAAGATTCGTAATGGATGATAATAAACGAAATAATATGAGAGAAAAGGAAATTTGGAAATATGTATGACGTCGAGATAATTGGCACTGGCAGCTATGTTCCTGAAAACAGGGTGACGAATGATAATCTGTCTAAGATTGTTGACACAAGCGATGAATGGATCCGTACCCGGACAGGGATCAAAGAACGCAGAATTTCACTGACGGAAACCACAGCGGATCTGGCAGTTGCAGCCGCCCGCAGAGCGCTTGATGATGCCGGAGTTGCAGCTGAGGAGCTTGATCTGATTATTGTGGCCACAGTTACACCGGACTATTTTTTCCCGTCAACGGCATGTTTTGTCCAGAATAGTCTCGGAGCCAGCCGGGCAGCTTGTTTCGATATCAGTGCAGCCTGTACCGGTTTTATTTTTGGACTCAGCATTGCCTCCCAGTTTATCAGAACAGGGATGTATCAGAAGGCACTGATCATTGGTGCTGAGGTCCTTTCCAAAATAACGGACTGGGAAGACCGCAGCACTTGTGTTCTGTTTGCAGACGGGGCGGGTGCGGCGGTTATCAAAAGAGGAGATCAGGGCATTATTTCTGAAGTAATTGGTTCTGATGGTAGCAAAGGTGAATGTTTGGAATGTCCTGCCCTTCCGCTCAAGAACATCTTTATTGAGGCCGGGGAAGCAAAGCCCCCGTATGCCAAAATGAACGGACGGGAAGTTTTTAAATTTGCAGTCAATATTTTACCCGAGTGCATTTTAAAGACGCTTGAAAAAACACCCTATACGCTGGAAGACATTAACCATATCATACCGCACCAGGCAAACCTGCGAATTATCGATTCAGCGGCCAAAAAGCTGAAGGTGGATCAGGCGAAGTTTTATGTCAACCTTCCCAATTATGGAAATACTTCGAGTGCGAGTATCCCAATTGCCCTGGATGAAATGGCCAAAGGGAAGTTAATCCATAAAGGGGATCTGCTCGTTCTTGTCGGATTCGGAGGAGGGCTTACCTATGGCGCAATGCTGATTAAATGGACCATAGGGGGTAAATGATGTCTTTTGACACGATCTGCAGGATTATCGCTTCCCAGTTTGAGACTGAACCGGAGAAAATTCAGTTGTCCACCAAGTTCCAGCAAGACCTCGGAATTGACTCTCTAAGCATTTTTGAAATTGTCATGGAGCTGGAAGATGTATACAGGATTGAAATTCCGACTGAAGATCTTGAAGAATTAATCAGCGTAGCAGAT
This sequence comes from Dehalobacter sp. DCA, assembly GCF_000305775.1. Taxonomy (NCBI): domain Bacteria; kingdom Bacillati; phylum Bacillota; class Clostridia; order Eubacteriales; family Desulfitobacteriaceae; genus Dehalobacter; species Dehalobacter sp. DCA. The sequence continues at coordinate 2,780,803 of NC_018866.1, read as the reverse complement.
CTGGTTGACTATATAAATAAGCGAACAAATTGAAGGAGAGAATGGCATGAATAACTTTGGTTTTTTTCATAAACTGGGCGTAAAATACCCGCTGATTCAAGGCGGTATGGCTTGGATTTCGGACAGCTCACTTGCTTCGGCCGTATCGAACGCCGGCGGAATCGGTATTATTGCGGCGGCCAATGCACCTGTCGAATATGTCAAAGAAGAGATTAGGAAGGCCAAAGCTCTGACAGACAAGCCTTTTGGCGTAAATATCATGCTGTTAAGTGAGAATGCCGAGGCCATTGCCCATCTCGTCTGTGAAGAAGGGGTAAAAGTAGTGACGACAGGCGCCGGAAGTCCCGGGAGATATATTAAAATGTGGAAAGAAAACGGCATTACGGTCATTCCCGTAGTTCCTTCCGTTGCGCTGGCCCGCAGGATGGAGAAGGAAGGGGCAGATGCCGTTGTGGCGGAAGGCGGAGAGTCCGGCGGACATGTCGGTGAACTGACGACCATGGCCTTGCTTCCTCAGGTGATTGACGCTGTAAATATTCCGGTGATTGCTGCTGGGGGAATCGGTGACGGCAGAGGGATTGCCGCAGCTTTTATGTTGGGTGCAAGCGGTGTCCAGGTTGGCACAAGGTTCCTAACTGCCGAAGAATGTACCGTGCATCAAAATTATAAGGATAGAATCCTGAAAGCTAAAGATATCGATTCAGTCGTTACAGGCAGGCCAACAGGTCATCCGGTCAGAGTCCTCAGAAATAAACTTACCCGGCAGTTTGAAGAGCTGGAAAGGACGGGGGCACCTCTGGAGCAGTATGAGACGCTTGGTGCCGGTGCGCTGCGTAAGGCTGTCAAAGAGGGAGATACGGATTACGGATCGGTAATGGCCGGGCAAATTGCAGGTCTGATTAAAAAAGAACAGACCTGCAAAGAGATTATTGAAGAAATGTTTGCCCAGGCAGAGGAACGTCTGAAAGCTATTAAGCTTGACAGTATTACCCGCTAAAGGGATACGTATGGGGACAAAAGATTACATCCCTTTGTCCCCCATATTCGGATGATTATCGGATGATTATTGGAGGATACGGAAAGAATGGATAGAAAGACAGCGTTTATTTTTGCGGGTCAGGGTTCACAGTATGTTGGCATGGGCAAAGAACTTTATCAGCATAACGATGTTTCGCGGGCGGTCTTTGACCTGGCGGATCAGGAGCTCGGATATTCGCTGAGTGACCTGTGTTTTTATGGCCCCAAAGAGGAACTGGATAAAACGGAACATACGCAGCCAGCCATTCTTACGGTCAGTGTGGCAGCCGCAAGGGCGCTGATGGATCAGGGGATCAATCCTGATCTGACAGCCGGATTCAGTCTGGGTGAATATTCTGCCTTGGTCTTGAGCGGTGTATTGCCATTTGAGGCGGCTGTGAAACTGGTCCGGAACAGAGGCAGGTATATGCAGGAGGCTGTGTCTCAGGGTGTTGGAGGAATGGCTGCAGTCCTCGGTTTGGAAACATCCGGGGTCGAGAAGGCTTGTCTTGAGGCTGAAAGTCTCGGGGTTGTACGGATTGCCAATTATAACTGCCCAGGTCAGGTTGTGATATCCGGGGAAAACAAGGCCTTGGAAGCTGCTTCGGCCAGGGCTATGGAGCTCGGGGCCAAAAGGGTGATCCCGCTTGAAGTCAGCGGACCGTTTCATACGGGCTTACTCGAACCGGCGGCCCGGAAATTGGCTGACGAGCTGGCAGGCATTGGATTTTCTGATCCCCGGATTCCGGTGATTTCCAATGTTACTGCAGATTATATGGCGGATAAGTCGGCGGTCAAGGAACTATTGCCACAACAAGTCATGCGTTCCGTCCTTTGGGAGATGTCCTTCAGAAGGATGCTTGCCGACGGCGTAGATACCTTTGTGGAACTGGGACCTGGAAGTGTCTTAAAGGGCTTTGCGAGAAAGATTGACAAGAACGTGAAGGTTCTGAATGTCGAAGACCCGTCATCTCTCGAAGCTGTGGTGAAATACTTTAATGATTAAGAACGTACTTGAAATCTAGGGTACAGGTCACGGTTTCTATCAATATTGGATTTCAGGAGGAGGTCGGATATGCTAAAGGGGAAAACAGCAGTTGTTACAGGTGCCAGCAGGGGTATTGGCAGAGCCATCGCTTTAAAGCTTGCTGAACAAGGCGCGAATATCGCGGTGAATTATGTAAGCAGCGAGCAGGACGGGTTAAAGCTTGCCCAGGAAATCGAAAATCTCGGAGGGCGGGCCTTGGTCTTAAAAGCGGACGTCAGTGTATTCAGTGAAGCGGAACAATTGATTGCGATGGCCAAAGCGGAATTTGGAACCATTGATATTCTGATCAATAACGCAGGGATAACCCGCGACGGTTTACTCATGAGGATGTCGGAAGACGATTTTGACCGAGTCGTAGAAGTAGACCTCAAAGGGGTGTTCAATTGTACCCGGCATGCCGTTCCTATCATGGTCAAACAAAGAAGCGGCAGGATCATCAATATCACTTCTGTCGTTGGAATTCTCGGAAATGCAGGACAGGTCAATTATGCAGCGGCCAAAGCCGGCGTTATTGGACTTACCAAATCCCTGGCCAAGGAAATTGGCAGCAGAAACATCACGGTGAATGCCGTAGCCCCTGGCTTTATTGAGACGGATATGACGTCAGGATTATCGGATAAAGTAAAAGAACTGACCAAAGAGAGCATTGCTTTAAAGCGGTTTGGCAAACCGGAGAATATCGCCGATACGATTTTATTTCTGGCTTCAGACGCCGGTGAATATATTACCGGCCAGGTCATAAGCGTTGACGGCGGAATGGCATTTTAGGAGGAGACCAACAATATGAGAACACGCGTAGTTATTACTGGAATTGGGGCGGTTACTCCGCTTGGCAACGATGCAGCCACATTCTGGCAGGGCATCAAAGAGGGGAAATGCGGAATAGGTCCGATCACAGCCTTTGATACGACGGACCATAAAGTAAAAATTGGTGCCGAAATCAAAGATTTTGATCCTGAAATGCATTTGGACAAGAAAGAAGCCAAACGGATGGACCGCTACTGCCAGCTGGCAGTGGTGGCGGCAGAACAGGCTTATGAAGATGCGGGTGTGAAAGAAGCCGAGATCGACCCGGAAAGATTAGGTGTTTTGGTTGGATCGGGGATAGGCGGTCTGCTAACGATTGAAGAACAGCACAGCAGGCTGACCGAGAAAGGGCCCGGCAGGGTTTCCCCTTTCTTTATTCCGATGGCGATCAGTAATATGGCTTCAGGGAATATTGCGATCAAGCTTGGTGCCAAAGGAGTTAACTACAGTATTGTCACAGCCTGCGCTTCAGCAACGCATTCCATCGGTGAAGCTTTCTGGAAGATCAGAGACGGTCAGGCGGATATGATTGTTACCGGTGGTGCCGAAGCCCCGATTACGCCTCTGGCGGTAGCCGGATTTACTTCCATGACCGCTTTGAGCAACAGCAATGATGTCAACAGGGCTTCCATCCCGTTTGACAAGGAGAGGGACGGGTTCGTGATTGGTGAAGGTGCGGGTATTTTGGTTCTGGAATCTTTGGAGCATGCTAGAAAGAGGAATGCAAGAATCTATGGCGAAGTAGTTGGTTATGGAGCTACCTGCGATGCCTACCATATGACCGCACCTGCACCGGGAGGGGAAGGCGCGGCCAGAGCCATGAAGCTTGCCTTAGCTGATGCCGGAATTGGTCCGGACGAAATATCCTATATCAATCCGCATGGAACAGGTACACCGTACAACGACAAGTTTGAGACGGAAGCGATCAAAGCCACATTTGGAGAAAAAGCTTATCAAATACCGGTGAGTTCGACTAAATCAATGACCGGTCATCTACTGGGAGCAGCAGGAGCTATAGAGGCGATTATCTGCGCCAAAGCACTTCAGGAGGGCTTTGTACCACCGACGATCGGCTATCAGGTTAAAGATGAGGAATGTGACCTGGATTATGTGCCAAATTGCGGGCGTAACATGGATTTGACCTACGCCCTATCCAATTCGCTTGGGTTTGGCGGCCATAATGCTACCATTATCTTAAAAAAATGGTTAGAGGGATAAAGTGATGGATTTAAAAGAAATTCAAGAACTGATAAAAATGGTGGATGAATCCGGGCTGACTGAATTTGAGCTTAAGCAAGAGGATTATAAAATTGTTTTGAAGAAAGAAAAGCTTCCGCCTATGTTTCAGCCTGCGTTTCAGCCGGTACAGAGCTTTATGACCGGGGCTGCAGCCGGAAGAGAGACTGTGACTCCGGAACAACCAAGTTCTAAAATTGAAGCGTCGCAGACGATTAATGCACCGATTGTTGGAACCTTTTACCTGGCACCGTCGCCCGGAGAGAAACCCTTTGTCAGCGCGGGTAGCAAAGTCAAAAAAGGAGATACGCTTTGTATTGTCGAGGCGATGAAGCTGATGAATGAGATTGAAGCTGAAGAAGACCTGCAAATCTTAAGCATTCTGGTTGATGACGGGCAAATGGTTGAATTTGGCCAACCGCTGTTTGAAATTAATACCAAGTAGCGGCAAGGATGCAAGCGGAACTATTGTGGAGGTAAAAAGATGCTGAACATCAAAGAGATTCAGGAGATCATTCCGCATCGATACCCGTTCCTTCTTCTGGACCGAGTCGAAGAGCTAGAAGAAGGTAAAAGGGTTGTTGCTTATAAAAATGTTACGATCAATGAGTATTTTTTTCAGGGACATTTTCCGCAAGAACCGGTAATGCCCGGTGTACTCATTATTGAAGCGCTGGCTCAGGCCGGTGCGGTAGCTTTATTAAAAATGGAAAAATATCAGGGTAAGCTCGCTTACTTTACCGGAATTGATAATGCCAAGTTCCGAAGGAAGGTATTTCCTGGTGATGTGCTGAGGCTGGAAGTAGAGATTATAAAAATCAAAGGCCCTGCCGGCATCGGCAAAGCTCTTGCCACGGTTGACGGGGAAAAAGCTGCCGAAGCCGAAATTAAGTTTTTTATCAGTTAATAAAGTTGGTGGGTGAAAACTTGTTCAAAAAAATACTCATTGCCAACAGAGGCGAAATAGCGGTCCGGATTATTCGGGCCTGCCGGGAAATCGGAGTTGCAACAGTTGCGGTTTATTCGGAAGCCGACAGGAACTCCCTGCATGTGGATCTTGCTGATGAGACGGTTTGTATCGGTCCGGCCAGAGCAAGGGACAGCTATCTGAATACCAAGAATATTATCAGTGCAACGGTTCTGACGGGCGCGGAAGCCATTCATCCGGGATTTGGCTTTTTGGCGGAAAACAGTAAATTTGCCGAGATGTGCAAAGCGTGCCATATCGCATTTATCGGTCCTGATCCCGAAGTCATTGAAATGATGGGGAATAAAGCGAAGGCCCGGCAGATCATGGGCCAGGCGGGTGTCCCTATCGTTCCTGGTATCGAAGGTGTGTTGGCTAATTTTAAACAGGCAGAGGCTTCTGCAGAGCGTATTGGTTATCCAGTCATGCTGAAGGCATCGGCAGGCGGCGGAGGCAAGGGTATCCGGATTGTCTGGAGCCGGGATGAACTGAAAAAGGCTTATGATATGGCCAAAAAAGAAGCTCAGGCTGCCTTTGATGATGATTCAATGTATTTGGAGAAATATCTGGTGGAGCCGAGACATATCGAATTTCAGATCCTGGCGGACCACTATGGAAATGTCATTCACCTTGGAGAAAGAGACTGTTCAATCCAGCGCAGAAATCAAAAAGTCATTGAAGAGGCTCCTTCAACCGTCCTGAGTGACGAGCTCAGGCGGGAAATGGGGGATACAGCTGTCCGCGCTGCTCAAGCGGTAGGTTATAAGAGCGCCGGGACCATCGAATTTTTAGTTGACAACAACGGTGGCTATTACTTTATGGAAATGAATACCCGTATCCAGGTCGAGCATCCCGTAACCGAGCTGGTTACAGGAATTGATATTGTGAAGGAACAACTGAAAATTGCCTCGGGAGAACAGCTAAACATCCGGCAGGACGACGTGCATATTCAAGGCCATGCCATAGAATGCCGAATCAATGCGGAAAATCCCGCACTCGGGTTCAGGCCGTCTCCCGGCAAAGTGAATATCCTTCTCTGGCCCGGAGGAAATGGCGTAAGACTGGATAGCGCACTCTACAACGGCTATGATATTCCGCCGACCTATGATTCGATGATTGCGAAACTGATTACGCACGGTCAGGACAGGAATGAAGCCATCAGTAAAATGCGCAGGGCCCTTGATGAGTTTATTATTGAAGGTATTGACACGAATATTGAATTCCTGTTTCAGATTTTGAATAACCCGAAATTTAGGAGCGCAGAAATTGACACATCCTTCATTGCCAAAGAATTTGACTATGGAGCGTAATGACAGCCATAAAAAAATGATTACGGTTGGTGCTCATGTTTAAATTAAACAGGGTTTTTAAGAAACCGCGTTATCTAACGATACAACAGAATAATAGTCAGCCGGCACCGGCGGAGATAGAGGGGCAGGGGGAAAAGAGTGTTTTGCCTGCCATTCCGAACGGACTGTGGACAAAATGCCAGAATTGCGGAGAGACAGTTTACACGAAGGATCTCAGTAATAATAACAAGGTCTGTGTCCGCTGCGGCTACCATTTCAGGATGGGAGCCTGGGAAAGAGTCGACTTGATCATGGACACCGGTACATTTAAAGAAACTAATCAGGATATGAAAAGCGTCAATCCGCTGGACTTTGAAGGCTATGCAGAGAAAATCCGCACTGGCCAGGAGAAGACGGGCCTTTCGGAAGCCGTACTAACAGGGTATGGCAAGATTCATGGCCAGGATGCTGTGATTACGGTGATGGACAGTAACTTTATGATGGGCAGCATGGGTTCGGTCGTTGGCGAGAAAGTGGCCCGGGCCTTTGAATTCGCTGCTGAAAGGAAAATGCCGATCATTGTTTTTACTGCTTCAGGTGGGGCCAGGATGCAGGAAGGAATGTTTTCCCTGATGCAGATGGCGAAAACATCTGCAGCCGTTGGCAAACACAGTCGGCAGGGAGGACTGTATATCGCGGTTCTGACAGACCCGACAACGGGCGGCGTCACGGCCAGCTTCCCGATGCTGGGAGATATCATTTTGGCGGAACCGGACGCGCTGATCGGCTTTGCCGGCAAGAGGGTCATTCAACAGACCATCAGGCAGGAGCTGCCGGAAGGTTTTCAGAAAGCAGAATTTCTTCTGGAACACGGTTTTATTGATAAAATCGTGGCCAGAGAGGACCTCAAACTAACCTTGTCTCGCCTGATTAAGCTTCATTACAGGCGTTAAGCAAAAAGACGGAGTGTGGCTATGCTCGAGCGGGAAAAAGAATTAGCGGAACTGAATAATAAGCTGAGTGATTTAAGGAAGCTTGCTGAAGATAAGCAAGCCGACTTTTCATCAGAGATTGAGGGATTAGAAGAGAAGCTTACCAGGATGAAAGAGGAAGCATTTTCAAATTTGACGGCGATGGATAAGCTGACCCTGTCCCGAATGGTGGAAAGACCCACCACGCTCGATTATATCGAGAGGATTTTTCACTCCTTTATTGAGCTGCATGGAGACCGGATGTACCGGGATGACCCCTGCATTGTCGGCGGCGTTGCCAGACTGGGGGACCTGCCGATAACGGTCATTGGCCAGCAAAAAGGCAGAAATACCAAAGAAAATGTCAAAAGAAATTTTGGGATGACAAATCCCGAAGGTTACCGTAAAGCGTTAAGGCTCATGAAGCAGGCGGAAAAATTTCACCGGCCCGTGATTTGCTTTATTGATACACCAGGCGCTGATCCTGGTATCGGGGCGGAGGAACGGGGCCAGGGGGAAGCGATTGCACGCAACCTGATGGAAATGGTCAGTTTGCGGACGCCTGTTATTTCCATTGTTCTGGGAGAAGGAGGCAGCGGCGGGGCGTTGGCCCTGTCGATCGCAGACGAGATCTGGATGCTGGAGCATTCGATCTATTCCATACTGTCTCCTGAAGGTTTTGCCAGTATCCTTTGGAAGGATTCCTCCAGAGCAAAAGAGGCAGCCCAGATCATGAAGATTACTGCTCAGGATTTGCAGCAAATGGGCCTGATCGACAAGGTTCTGCCGGAGCCTTTGGGCGGTGCCCATCATGATCCCGAGGCGATGGCTGCCGTCATCAAGGAACATTTGTTAAAGGTTCCGTTCAGAACCATGCTGGAACAAATCGATGATGTTCTTGAAAGGCGTTATCAGAAATACCGCAGGATAGGGGCTTATACCGAGTCATGAACGAATCTCTCAGCCCTGAAAAAATAACACAATATCTCCGGACAACTTTTCTGGGAAGAAAGATCCTCTGTTTTGACGTGCTGGACTCCACCAACTGTGAAGCAGCCCGCAGAGCTTTGACTGAAGAAGAAGGAACTGTGATCATCAGTGAACAGCAGACGACCGGCCGGGGACGTTTTGGCCGAAAGTGGCAGTCACCGGGAGGCAAGGGGATCTGGATGTCAATCATTTTGAAACCTCAACTTCCGCCGGATGTGATACCCCAGCTGACGCTGGCTGGCGCAGCGGCAGTATGTCTGGCAGTGGACGAAGCAGCTATTTCTTTCCCAGGAAGAGGAATCACCATCAAATGGCCAAATGATCTATTCCTGAACGGAAAGAAGGCCGGAGGGATTCTGACGGAAATGTCGGTCAGCAGCAGGCGGACCCCGGTAGTGGTGATCGGCATCGGTCTGAATGTGAACCTTGCTGAAACGGATTTTCCTGATGAACTGAAATCCACAGCGACTTCTTTACGTCTCGAGACGGGCAGGGAACACGACAGGGCCAGGCTGACAGCCGGAATCCTAAATGGATTTGAACCGCTTTACCTGGAATACCTCAGCACGGTTGATCTAGGCAGGACCTTAACCATCTGCAGGGAGCGTTCCGAAGTCATAGGCAGAAAAGTGGTCCTCGAAAACAGGGAGGGGCCGGTGCAGACCGCTGAGGTAATCGACCTCGGGCCTAAAGGGGAACTGGTCGTAAGGCTGGCGCAGACCGGGGAGATCAAAGCGATCATTTCGGGAGAAATTTCTGTAGCCCTAGACGATTAAACGAGAAGTACGGTCGCGGTTCCCAAAATGAATACAGTATTTACATGGAAAATGGCATTGAAAACGAAGCGTCCTAATGATATAGTACTGAGAATATAGTTTATTACATGAAAGAACAGAACGGAGGAATGATGATGATTCAAAATTTGCATACGCTCGAAGTTTACCGTCAAAAACGTTTGTCCTATTTTCAATGGCGCACGCAGTCAACGACGTTTGCCAAAATTGCTCTGGCAGTAAGTCTGGCCTGCCTGACCGGCCTGCTTGCTCAGGTGAAAATCTACCTGCCATTTACCCCCGTGCCTTTGGTGGCTTCCCAGATTGGGGTGATCCTGGCTGCTGTGCTGCTGGGTAGAAAATGGGGCGGTATCAGTATGGCAATCTATGCTGTCGGCGGTTTGGCAGGAATTCCGTGGTTTGCGGGTTTCAAAGGCGGAGCGGCGGCGCTTGCCGGGCCGACAATTGGTTATGTGTTTGGTTTTATCCTTGCAGCGCTGTTTATCGGCGGTATGATCGATTCCAGGACCCAAAACCGTAAAGCTTTGCCGCTGACCGGCATTATCCTTTTTGCCCAGCTTGTCCTTGTTTATGTTCCGGGGTTAATATCCCTGGCCATATGGCTTTGGTCGACCGGACAGACAGTTACCCTGGCCGGAGTCCTCTTTATGGGCTATATACCCTTTATTGTCGGAGATATTCTGAAGTCACTGGTCGGAGCAGCAGCTGCCAAAGCCATTGTCCCGATGGAAAAATACTAGCACAGCATCGATTTGGGTTAATATTGGGCTAAAGCAGCACTTCAAGAGTAATAAGTACCAGAATAATGACAACAAAGAACGCTGCACGCTGACCATATTTAAATGTATAGGCGTACATGCCGGATCCCCCCCCGCAGGCTGATTTGTAAGATATTTGATTTATTTTATTCTATGAAGTCCGGGGAGGCAAGGTGATAAAGAAATAAACCTATGGACATATGAACATATGCGCATAGGTTTATTTTTACGGTTCTAACCCTTTTATTTCAGTTGGATTGGGATTCGAGTTCTTTTCCTGCTTCTGGCATTAGTTTCTGCACAGTGTCCCTGCAGAACCGGATCCGTTCCAGATCTGCATCCTTCAGAAGGGGATACAGTCCGGGATTGTCCAGAGCAGCTTTGGCTGGTATAACCTCATAAATCAATTGATTATTCAGGCGTTTTTTATTCACCCAAGTAGGAACGGCGTCCGCCTGGAGAACATGATGGGTGTGATCTGGATATACCCTGATCGTCACATTGGCGATGATTCCCTGTTCGGTATAAATGTTATCAACGGTTTCCTGACGCTGATCTGAGATGAAATTTCCCTGAGAATAAAAAACCGGAACATTTCCATTGTTGTCTGTGGCCAAAAATACGAAGGGCTGGAGCACATGCGGATGGCCCCCAAAAATCACATCTGCGCCGCAGTCAGCCAGTACGGAGGCCAAGTCCTGCTGAAAAGTACTAGGAAGTCGCTGATATTCATCTCCCCAGTGCATGCACAAAATGACAATTTCCGCGCCGGCCTGTCTTGCTTCAGTAATTCTCGCCTTAATGGTTTGCACAGAACTGTCAAAATCTTGCGGGTCAAAGGTATCCATCAGTCCGGTCATGTTGACGGGAAGGATAAGACCATTGATGCTCAGGCTGCCGTCGTTTTGCGGATAGCCGTAGCCAAAATTGACAAATGCCACTTTAACACCTTTGATGTCCTTGATGACATAGGTGGTTTCCTTCTCGGTAGCCTTGACACCGATAATATCCAGTCCCTTGTTTTTGACAACGTCGATCGTCCGGTAGAATCCGGTGATATCCTGATCTAAACGGTGGTTGTTGGCTGCGGTAACAATGTCAACGCCCGATTCCTTCAGAGCATCAACGATCGAATCGGGGGTATTGAATTTGGGATAACCGGAATAGCCCTGCTCAGGCCCGGCCAGCGAGGTCTCCAGGTTGGCCACGGTAATATCGGCATTTTCAAGATAGGATTTAACATACTGAAACTGGCTCCTGAAATCATACAGACCTGTTGAAGAATCGTAAGCGGCCATATAGACCGTGTTATGAATCAGGATGTCGCCGACGGAAGCGATAGAGATATCCACATAGGAAGGCTCCGGCTCCGATTCCGGAAGCGGCGAAGGATCTGGAGGATTTTGAAAAGAAATCTGGTTGGCATATTGGTAGGCGATCACACCGCCCGCAATGAATACGGCAGCGACTGTGCAGAGGAGCATAATCAGGAGTCTTCTTTTCATAAGCTTGACCTCAAATGATAATTTATAATAATTTTTTGATCATAGAATTTTTGATTTATAGTCTGGCTTTGTTAGACTTGTCTGCGAATAGGATGGTCGCTCTTAGTCATTATAATACATTTACTTCAAAGCGAAAACGAATTATAATGACAGGAAGAATAAATGGAGAATGTTATCGCTGAAGGCTTGGTGCCAGCCGAGCTTTCTTTATGATTGATCCAGAGGAGGTAGGGAAATGGAACAAACAGAGTTCGTACAATTCGAACAATTTGAAACAAAAATGTTTAAAGAACTGACGCAGAAAGCGATAGACAGCAGTAAAATCAATCCTGAGCTATATAGTAAATATCAAGTAATGAGGGGCTTGCGCGATCTTGAAGGCAAGGGCGTACTCGTCGGTCTGACCGAGATTGGTGAAGTGCACTCCTATATCATAGACGAAGGAGAAAAGATTCCTGTTCCGGGAAGATTAACCTATAGAGGTATCGATATTAATGACATCGTCGACGGCTTTATCAAAGACGAAAGATACGGCTTTGAAGAAACGAGCTATTTGCTTCTGTTCGGGCATCTTCCGAACGCCGAGGAGCTGAAGGATTTTGAACAGGTGCTGTCGGCATATCAAAAACTGCCCGAGGACTTTGTCCGGGGTACTATCCTGAAAAGCCCGGGCAAGGATATCATGAATATGCTGGCCAGGAGCATCCTGAGCCTATATTCCTATGATGACAACCCCGATGACAATTCCATCGAAAATGTCCTGAAACAATGCATGAAACTGATTGCCTGGATGCCTTTGCTGGCCGTGTATGGCTATCACTCCTGTGCGCACTATCATGGAAACAAGAGCCTGTTTCTGCACAGTCCACTGCCTCATCTCAGCACAGCGGAAAATATTCTTCACATGCTCCGGCCGGACAGCAAATACACGAAGCTTGAGGCTGCCCTGCTGGATATTTCCCTGGTCCTGCATGCCGAACACGGCGGTGGGAATAATTCGACCTTTGTTACGCATGTCATTACCTCGACCGGTTCGGACACTTATTCGGTCATGGCTGCTGCTATTGGTGCTTTAAAAGGTCCCAAGCATGGAGGCGCCAATATTAAAACCTACAATATGCTTGAAGACATTAAACAAAATGTCACAGACTGGCAGGATGAGGATGAAATCAAGGCTTATTTGATGAAGATTATGAATAAACAGGCTTTTGACAGGTCTGGTCTAATTTACGGGATCGGCCATGCGGTTTACTCGATTTCTGATCCGAGGGAAGTCCTGCTTAAAGAATATGCCGGGAAGCTCGCCCAGGAGAAAGGTCTGGCCGAAGAGTTTGATTTATTCTGTAGAGTGGAAAGACTTGCTCCGGATATTGTCCTGGGCCATAACAAGTCAGGCAAAGTCATCAGTGCCAATGTGGACTTTTATTCCGGTTTTGTATATAAAATGCTGGGACTTCCGCTGGAACTGTTTACCCCGATCTTTGCGATCTCCAGAATGTCAGGATGGAGTGCCCACCGGATCGAAGAGATCGTGAATAATGGGAAAATCGTCAGACCGGCCTACAAGAGCGTTGTTCCAAGACGGGAATATATTCCGCCTGAAGTTTCGCACCCATAAAACAGCCGAAAATTCGGCTTAGAATAAGACGAAAAAACGATAAAAATCCGCATGAACACTAGGTTTTTGGTATAATAAGATGCTACTCCAAATCAACCAAAAATGAGGTGTTATCATGCGGAAACCTGTCAAAGAAATTGAAAACGTACTCCAAAATCACGGCTATTCGATTAACAATATTATATGTGAAGTTATGAAGACGTTCAAGCTTAAAACGCTTTGCCGCAAAGTTGGTTTTCTGAAACAGGATGGTTACAGTTCCGCGGAAATCCTCTCACTAATGTTGATGTTGCCCCTAATGTTACTGAAAAGTGTCCACGCGTTATATAAAAGCGATTTCCAAAAGGTTACTACTATGAAGAAAGATTCCATATATCGACTGAAGAACAATGAAAAAATGCCTTGGAGAGCATTGCTGATCGGTATATCCAAACAGTTTCAACGATTGGTTAATCCTACGAACGAAGTGGATGAAAAGTCCGCTTTCATTCTAGATGATACAACTCTTGCTAAGACAGGTCGAAGAATTGAACAAATGACCCAGGTGTTTGACCATGTTGCAGGGAAGAAAGGTAGCAAATTAGGCTTTAAAAATTTAACCCTTGGTTTCTTCGATGGTAAAAGCCTCACGCCTATAGACTTCACTTTACAAGTGGAAAAGCCCTTAAAAAAGGCAAGGCACCGTAAAGAACGGTTCAAAAAGCAACGAGACCCCAAATCTGCTGGGGCTAAACGGATCAGAGAATGCCATGTTAGCAAAATTTCGAACGGTCTGGATATGATAAAACGGGCGGTAAAACAGGGGTTTAAGGCTAAATATGTCCTGGTTGACAGCTGGTTCAGCAGTTACGAGTTCATTCAAACGATTCGAGGATTAGACAAAAAATCGATGCATTTGGTCTGTGGTGTTCGGCAAGATACGAGGAAGTATCGCTACAAAGAGACTTCCCTTAATGCCAGCCAATTAAAATCGGTCCTCAAAAGTGAGGGAAACGAAAAACGCTGTAGGAAACGGAATATCCGTTATTTCGAAGTCCTTGTTGATTATGAAGGAATCGGACAAATCAAACTGTATTTTTGCCGGTTTCCCTATCAAAAGAAATTTAGACTGTTCCTCTCGACGGATATATCTCTTAGTTTATTGAGTATGTTGGAGATTTACAGTATCCGTTGGACCATCGAAGTCTTTTTTAAGGAAGCCAAGCAGCATTTGAAGCTCGGGACTTGTCAATCGAGGGATTTCGATGCGCAGATTGCCCATATCACGACCTGCTATCTCCTCTATACACTCCTAGCCTATTTTCGACGAGTAAACGCCTACGAATCCTTAGAAGGATTATTTGCGGAAATCAAGGACGAACTCATAGAGAAGAATGTAGCGGAGCGGCTCTGGGAATTATTTGATGATTTGCTGCAAGTGGTGATCACCAGCATCGCCAAGTCTGGTTTAGTGGACATTTTGGAATTTAGGAATTCCAGTGAATATGAACATTTGAAAGAACTATTTGTAGAATTCTTTTCTTAGTAATCAGCTTATAGCCCTTAAAAATGCCAGTTAATCGGTAATAATCAGAAGGAACCACTGGCATTAGGATACCTTTAAATTAGAGATACAAGGGTTTTGAGGGGTGCGAAACTTCAGATTCCGCTTTCCGGCAGGAATTAGATAGAGATTTTAAAGAAATACGCGGAAAAATACAGGACAATCTTCAAAAATAAATGATTACATAAGACCAGAGACTAGGCTAATGCAATGTACATCCGGCGACAAGCGGAGCACGGATTGCGCAGCGCGGCAGTTTGCGCCATGGAGGGCGCAACTGCCGAAAGCGGTTGTACATTGCATAGCCCTACCTTTTTTGGTTTCTTGTCTTTTATTAAACTATTATTTATTAGATTCGGGATAAATAATATGGCATAACTGGCTTTCTTTAATATTAAGAAGGCGGTGTCGCCAACTACTTTAGTAGTATTGCGCACCGCCTTGCTTTTTGCTTAGAAAAATTAACTTTGATGTGCTCTCTGATATTCTTTGACTTGAGGGCTTTCATACAGCAGCTGATCAGCCAACCCTACGATACTGCCTGGAGAAAGCTGTCGGGCCAAGTCCGAAGCATTCTTACGCATTTCTTCAAGTAAACCGGGATTTAGACAGAAACTGTCGATCAGGGGATTAAGTTCGGAGATCCTTGATGTTCTGACAGCAACACCTGCTTTAACTAGAATCTCAGTATTTTCTTCTTCCTGTCCCGGAATAAAAAATGGAATAATGATGGGAATATTTTTATTGATCGCTTCTGAAACAGTCAGACCGCCGGGTTTTGTAATAATCACATCGGACTGGTCCATCAGGTCATAGATGTTCGATGTGAAACCGTAAATGACGACATCTTTGTCGTTAAAGGTACCTGCATACTTTTTCGCAAGATCAGTCCAAAGCTTGCGATTGCTTCCGCATACGACCAGGATGCGAAGATGATGCCGGTTCTCCATAAGCGTTTTCAGGCATTTTCTGATATAGGGGATGCCCATGCTCCCACCCATGATCAGCAGTGTAAATACGTCATTATTTCTGATAAGGCGGGGCTGGCGAAATTCTTCCCGTACCGGAATACCGAAAATGTGTATTTTGTTTTCAGGAACACCTTTTTCCGTAAGCGTATCTTTGGTGTAAGGTGAACCAACAATGTAGGCATCAACAAAACTATTCACATAAAACTGATGGGCCATATAATCTGTAACCAGCGAAATAAAAGGCAGATTTAAGCGTCCGGATGCTTTTAAATAGGAAACAACACCGACATGAAGAGGATGGGTGGTAATAAGCAGGTCGGGCTTGTACTCCTGAATCAGCTGTTCGATGACACTATCCATGGCCCTGTTTAAAATTCTTTTGACATTTTTATTTAAGAACTCGTTATAGGTAATCTTATATAGTTTACCGTACATTTTCGGTAATCTTGTTGCGAGTATATGATAACCGTCATCGATAAGGGCTTCCATGATCCAGCTTTCCTCTTTTTTTAAGGGTTCTACAATCCGGACGGAATAGCCTGAAGCTTCAAGCTCCTTTTTCAGACAGTCTGCGGCCTGATTGTGTCCGTGTCCTGTAGACGCAGAGAAAATCATTACTTTAGGCACGAATATTCTCCCTTCAAATAAAAGCATAAGATGTGAAAGTTATCCTTATACATTATAACAGTTTATTGTCGATAACCAACAAAAATTTATTTATTATTTTTTGGCAAATAGGAATAACCACACAAGCAATCTTCTGGCAGGAAGACATACTTAAACGACCTTATGATAGTCTATGGGCCACAGTTTCGCGATCTACTAATGCTGAAACTCAATCTGCACAGACTTTTTCTCCCTGCTGTCTGTCTTGGGCAGGAATACATTCAAAACACCGTTTTTATAAATTGCCCTGACATTATCAATGGAAACGGCCGCCGGAAGAGAGACGGAGCGGCGGAATAGACCGGTATACCTTTCTTTTTTGTGTAGGCGATCTTCCTGAATCACGTGCTGTTCGCGGTTTAAAGTGCCGCTGATGGTTATCATGTTGTTTTCAATCTGAATGCTTACATCTTCTCTTCTTTGCAGTCCTGGCAGATCGCAGGAAACAATGATCTCTTCGTCGGTTTCATAGACGTCGGTAAATGGAACGGCCAAGCGCGGAGCGAACTCGTCTTCGAAAAGATCAAACGGCAGACTATAAAGCCTATTGATTTCACGGCGCAATTGATCTGCATTCCGCATTGGACGGAACGGTAAAAGATTCATACTTTTCAAGCCTCCAGTACATTTATGGGATTGATAAATTGACGCTGGAATTGTGGCCCCCAGACCTCATTTAGGGTAATCAAGCTTGTATGAATGATTTGAGCAGGGAATTTGAGAACGTCGTACTAGGATTATTTTAACCGGAAAGATGATATGTATTCTGTTCGGATGTTTAGACAAACGCACGATTGGTAATTAATCAAAATAACTATGAAAAAAATCATCATAAGAAAAAAATTATTATTAAGAAAGAAATCAATGATAGAACATAAACAAAGAAATGACCAAAATTTGCCCAAATTATTTGACCTTTATTGACCTTTGTAATAAAATAGAGACATATCAAAATTAACAATCAATGATGGAGGGAATAAATATGAGTTATCTTATCCCGATGGTAGTTGAACAAACGAATCGCGGTGAACGTTCTTACGACATCTATTCTAGGCTCCTCAAAGACCGTATTATTTTCCTGGGTGGAGCAATCGATGATAACGTTGCCAATGTTGTCGTTGCGCAATTGCTTTTCCTCGAGGCGGAAGATCCTGAAAAGGACGTTTTTATCTATATCAACAGTCCCGGAGGGTCCATTACTGCCGGGATGGCCATCTACGACACGATGCAGTACATCAGGCCTGACGTACAGACCATTTGTATTGGAATGGCTGCCAGTATGGGTGCCTTCCTGCTTGCCGCCGGCACGAAAGGTAAGCGTGCTGCCCTGCCGAATGCTGAGATCCTGATTCACCAGCCGTTAATTGCCGGGGGAGGTTTATCGGGGCAGGCTACAGAAATTGAAATTCACGCCAAACAGTTGCTGAAAACGAAAAACAAAATGAACAGGATTCTTGCCGAAAGAACCGGCCAGCCTTTGGACAAAGTCGAGCAGGATACGGACCGTGACTACTATATGTCCGCTGAAGAAGCTAAAGAATACGGGATTGTTGACCGGGTACAGGAAAATGCAGCATTGCCCGAGCAAAAGAAGAAAAACCCGCTAAAATAGAATCTCTTAAAAAGTTTTAATTTTCATAAAAAACCCTGAAGAAAATCCTGGATATCGAAAACGCCTCATTTGAGTAGTCATTTGAGGCGTTTGACGTCCACGGATGGACTAATGCCGCGGTTCCATGGAGGGAAAGGAGCGGCAAGTCCACGGATGGACTAATGCCGCGGTTCCATGGAGGCAAAGGAGCGGCCATTAAGAAAAAAACATAAAAGTAAGATAAATTCGGCATACTAAACTCGGATTGTTCAAAAACAACCAAAGCAACAACAAAAAAAGGAGGAAAAATCTTGCAGAAAATTCGTAAAGCAGTCATACCCGCGGCTGGATTGGGTACAAGATTTCTTCCTGCGACCAAAGCTCAACCCAAAGAAATGCTGCCAATCGTAGACAAACCGACCATTCAGTACATCATTGAAGAAGCGGTTCAATCCGGTATTGAAGATGTCATTATTGTCACAGGAAGAAACAAAAGAGCCATTGAGGATCATTTTGACCGTTCTGTAGAACTTGAACTATTTCTAAAAAACGGAGAAAAGTCCGAATTGCTCGATATGGTCAAACATATTGCTGAGATGGTCGATATCCATTATGTCCGCCAAAAAGAAGCTCTGGGGCTTGGTCATGCCGTATACAGTGCCAGAAGATTTATTGGCAATGAGCCGTTTGCCGTTCTTTTGGGAGACGATGTGATCTATTCGGATGAGCCTTGTCTGAAACAAATGATTAGGTACTACGAGCTGTATAACAGCAATCTGATTGGCGTACAGGAAGTACTGCCGGCAGAAGTGTCCAAATACGGGATTATTGATGGCAGCAGAATATCTCCGAGACTGTACAAGGCGGAAGCCATGTTTGAAAAGCCGGCCCCGGAGGAAGCGCCTGATATTCCGCTTGCGATCATGGGCCGGTATATTCTTAATCCGGAAATTTTTGATATCCTCGCGGAATTGCCTCCGGGAAGAAATGGAGAAATTCAGCTAACGGATGCAATTGCGCAGTTGAGCAAGGTTCAGGATGTGTATGCCTACAATTTTGAAGGGAAAAGATATGATGTCGGGGACAAACTTGGTTTTGTCAGAGCAACCATTGAATTTGCGTTAAGACATGAAGAAATTGGCGAAAGCCTGATGGATTATCTGACCGATATCGTCAGCCGGTATCAGAAAGAAGGTCAGGAGCTTCGCCTGCTTTCAGCAGGCAATAATTTGGACAAACTTTATGATATTAAGAAGAATTACAGTTAACCGGGTAAGTAAATGGATGCTGCCCGGAAAAAACGGCGGAAAATAAAGTACTTTCACAGAAAATAGGTTGTTTACTATCCTCAATGTGACAAGCTTTTCTCTTTGCTATTGGTAATATTATACAGAAAATACCTATAGTAAGGAGGAAAAAGGATGAATTTCAGCCGCAAAAGCATCCTAACTCTTGCAGGGGCTGTTGTTCTGGCGGGGGTAATCATTATTGGCGGAATTTATGGGCCCACTGCCTGGAAAGTATTCCGTGGCCAGGTAGTTGGACCAGAGGACCAAGTGGTTATCCAGACGCCGCCGGTCAATTATGCCGGTGGAGAGACGGATGCTGATCAGACCACTGCTCAGGGTGAAGACAGTACGGTTTCAGCCAATACCGGGGGAACACCGGCTGCAGAAAGTACTACAGGAGATACCGTTACAGCACCCAATCAGGCTGACGGCACAGACAATTCTGCCAGCAGCACGAATGAAGTCAAAAAGTACAGGGAACCGGATCTGAGTCTTTTGAATATTGCGCCTTCGCTTGAGGAGTATTTTGGCGAGGGAGCGCTAAGCGATGCATCCAGGACTCTTGCCTTCGGAGCCGCCTGGAACATCCACCAGTACACGGATGGTTATCTGTACGGTGTCACAGCAGGGCCTCAGATGAACGAACAGGATATTAAGAAGTACATTGTTTTCCATAAGACCTTATGGGAAAAGCAAATGGAAAATGAGGTCAATTCCAGTCAGGCGTCAACCTTTGATGTGTATCTCAGAAATCTTCTGAACAGAGGGATCGATGCCTTTGACAGTAAGGACAAAGTAAGAATTGAACAATTCCATCTCGAGATTCATGATTTGGACGCGCATCTGCTGCGGGATGATATGAGTTCCAAGGTTTACGGGGCAACTCCTTTTGCCACGAAACGTTCTGAATAGCATTCCTAATGCATTGATAGGTGCCTGAAACAACATTTGAAGAGCTTCTAAAAAAGTTATCCTGTCTCAAACCTCCATGAGATTAGGATAACTTTTTTGATCTTTAAACGTTGACAATTCTAACAAATCATGTACAATAATAAATACTTAGATAATTGTCTAAATATCTAAATATCTAAATATCTATTAAAATTAAGGAAGTGGATCACAAATGTCGCCGTATAATGATACGTTTAAAGCTTTGGCTGATCCGACCCGAAGAGAAATGATCCGCTTTTTGAAAGAACGAAATATGACGGCAGGGGAAATTGCAGATCAATTCAAGATCTCCAAACCAAGCATCTCCCATCATTTAAATATTTTGAAGCAGGCCGGGCTGGTTACAGATGAAAGAAAAGGGCAGACCATCGTCTATGCATTGGATACCTCTGTGTTTGAAGAAGTCATGCGGATGATGTTTGATTTGTTTTCCAGAAAAGATGAATCATAAGAAAGGGTGCTGGTGCAATGTCGGAGAATAAAGAATTATGGATGCGCAGAATGCTTATTTTTGGCAGTCTGATGGTTCTCATAAGTTTGGCGGTTAGCTTGGTCGTTTATCCCCGTCTCCCGGATAAAGTTCCGGTGCACTGGAATGCAGCCGGAGAAATCGACGGCTGGGGCAGTGCTTTTCAGGGAGCTTTCCTGTTTCCGCTGATGATGGCAGCTATGCTGATCCTGCTCGTTTTCCTTCCGAAAGTGGATCCTAAGAAAAAGAACTATAGCCGGATGAGCAAACCGTATACCATCATTGTGCTTGTCATAATGCTGTTTTTTATGTTGATTCATTTTGGCTCGCTGGGCACGGCGCTCGGGTATTTTAACAGCTTTCCTTCCTTCATTCAATTGGGAGTCGGTGCCTTGTTTGTAATTATTGGGAACTATATGGGCAAACTAAAGCATAATTACTTTGCCGGAATCAAGACGCCATGGACGCTGGCCAATGAGCAAGTCTGGTACAAAACGCACCGGATGGCAGGACCGCTCTGGGTCATTGGCGGACTGATCTTTATGGCGGCAAGCTTCCTGCCTTCCCAGTTTCTGACCGTCACAGTGATGATTGTCATTGCAGTCCTGCTTATCGTTCCAATTGGATATTCTTATTGGATCTTTAAGAGATTGGATAAGGAAGAATAGGTCCACAGTCCTGTAATAAAAACAGGCTGAAGTATGTTTAAAATCCCCGCAGAACGGATAGAATGGAAATAGTTACCATTCTATCCGTTATTGAGGGGATTGTGATTTTATGCGTAAAAAATTTTGGTTGATTACAGTACTGGTATTTGTTCTGGGGGTGTGCCTCGGCGCAGGAGGACACTTTTTATGGTCAACGACATTGAACCCGGAAGTAAATTCTCCGGCTGAAAAGGACAACGCAGCCAAAGTAGGCACCGTTCAGAGCGGTGATGCTGTTCAGAATGTTCTTCCGGACCTGTTTGCCGAAGGAAATAGCATTGTTGATGGTATAGCTGATGGTACAAATGACGGTACAAATAACAGTACTGACGAAAGTACAAGTGCCTTGACTGAGGCAGAACAGGAAGCAATTATTGCACAGTATAAGCAGGGGCTGGGAATGCTTTTTGATGCCTGGAAAGCCAAAGATATGACTGCGTTCAGAACTGCGATCGCCAATGCTTACACTGGAGACTTGATGGAAAAGCATATCCAGAAGGCAGAAGAGTTTATTTCCAGAGGAATCGGACTGGATGTCAGCAACATCATTTTTGATGACGTGCAAATCGAATCTGCCGACAAATTCTCAGCAACAGTCAATGCCGTTTACTGTTACACTGCCAGAGATTATGACTTGGACGAGCAGTACCCGTTGGGGGAAGAGCAGGAACATCAGGTCCATGTCAGGGCAAACTTGATTAAAATTGGTCAAAACTGGCTGATTACGGGCGAAACGGCAATATAGCAGGCGGAGTATTGCAGGATTTAACTGAACGATGGCGAATTCTAGGAGATAAAAAAATTTTGTCTCCAAAAAGATTAAGACAGGGAGAGAAACAGATGTTCAAAAGAAAGCCAAGGGCGCTTGCGGTTCTGTTGATCGTATTGTTGGTTTTGCCGGTCTATAGTTCCGGTGCATCTGGGGCAGAGATTCAGACGTACCAAAATCCTGCCCTGGAAGTCATTGCCCAGAAGCTTGAAACGATTTCCAGAAGCAAGGGAATTCCGAGCGTACTGCTAAAAACAATTGCCTATTGTGAATCGGGTTGGAGACAGTTCGATCAAAATGGTGAAGTGGTAACCGGCAGCACCGACGGAACTTCGAATCCTGCCCTCGGAATCATGCAGATTACAAGTTATGATTCCGGAGATACCGAAGAAGTTAATAAGCTTAAATATGATATCGACTATAATATTTCCCGCGGCGCGGATCTGCTGAATCAAAAATGGCAGATAGTGCCGAAGATTGGTGATGGGGACCGCAACAAGCTGGAAAACTGGTATTTTGCGCTTTGGGCCTATCATGGCTGGTTAGCGTACAACAACCCGAATAATGCTGCTGCCAGAGGCGAGGTAGCTTATCAGGACGCGATCATTCGCAAAGCCGCGACAGCATATTTTCCGGGTTTGGTCGCGCCTGTCCAAATTACGCCGGTTCCCGCCGAACTTTTGCCGCTTGGCACGCGGCCGAGCAGCAGTCAGATCTGGAATACGCCTGAACCGTATACCCTGGGAGACTTAACTTCCAGCACAGTTGGCACAACTACCCGAATCTCAGGTCAGAACAGGATAGACACGGTCAATCAAATTGCCTTGAACGGATGGCCGAGTGGTGCCCAGACCGTCATTCTTACCCGTTCAGATGCATTTCCTGATGCTCTGGCCGGCGTGCCTCTGGCTAAAAAATATAACGCACCGATTTTGCTTACGAGCCCGGATCAACTTGATCAAGGTGTCATTGAGGTGTTGAATACCTTAAAGCCGGCAAAAGTGATTATTCTGGGTGGAGAGAAGGCTGTCAGCAAATCAGTTGAGACTAGACTCAAGGCCGTTTTGACCTGGACCTCTGATGTTTCCCGGATTGCCGGGGCGGACCGTTATCAGACAGCGGTACTGATTGCCGCTGATTTCCCCAAAGATGCCAGCGTGGCTATTGCTACGGGTCTGGATTTCCCGGATGCGTTAAGCCTGGCCACAGCTGCAGCTGCGAACGAAATGCCTCTGCTGCTGACTTCAACCCGGAGCCTGCCTGAGGTTACCAGACAGGACTTAAGCAAACGTTCACCGGGAAAGATCTATATTGGCGGCGGGGAAAAGGTCATTACCGCTGAAGTAGTGACAGCCCTGACGCAGACAACCGGATTGTCTGCGGGGAATATTGTGCGTTTTGCCGGGAGCAACCGTTATGAGACTTCGGTGATGATTGCGGAAGCGTTCTTTCCCAGTACGCAGGAGATTTATATGGTTACCGGACTCGATTTTGCAGATCCTCTCGCCGCTGGCGCCCTGGCCGCAACGAAGAATGCCTGTCTATTGTTGATTTCTCCGCAGGGATTCACGACAAACGGGCCAACAGAAAATTATCTAAAAAAGATGGCTTCTTCTACAAATGTTAAAGTGATCGGCCCGGAAGCTTCCATTTCGGAATATACGGTTACCCGCGTAAAATATTTACTTAGACAGATGTGATTCAATCCATAAATCAATGATAGATTAGTCAAGAATCTGTTAATAATCAGTCCATAACCAGTCAATTTGATGAGAAGGGTTTGCAAGCAAGATCATTCATTAAATGGAATAATATTGACCTTTTCCGGCAAGCAGCACTTCTTGTCGGAATTTTGTTTATGAGCGTTTATGCGGCTTTCAGCGATTTGGAAAAATTTTGGGGAAGGAAAATTTGTCTCTAAGACGAATTTATTTACTCTAAACTTCTTTCAAGTTTTGTGACGGCTACGAAGATGGCATACGATGTGCCTGGTGTCGAATGCGTCAGGATGATAAAGCATTTGACTGGTCTAATGCCGCGATGTCCATGGATAGACTAGTGCAGCGTTGCCACGGACGGCAAAGAGCTGCCGGTGCCATGGATGGTAAGGAGCGGCGGTTTCTGTGTTTCTGATTAGGAGGTAATTAATGCGTTCGAAAAAATATATCCGGTTATTCCTGACCGTGCTTTTCAGCATTTTGCTGCTGATTCCGGCCAGGCCGCTGCCTGTTCAGGCAGCAAACCAGAATCCTACTCCCGAGGAGATATCCCAGATCTTTGACCAGGTGGCCCTGGAGGAGAAAGTTCCTGCGGAGATCCTCAAAGCGATTGCGTTCAAAGAATCAGGCTGGCGTCAATGGAATAGTTCGGGCAATGTTGTGACGGGGGGCTCAGGCAGCAGGCCTTACCTCGGCATTATGCAGATTGGGGTATATGATCCTTCCGATTCAGAGACGATTAACCACCTGAAAACGGATATTGCCTATAATATTGCCTATGGGGCTGAAGTCCTCAAATCCAAGTGGAATATGACACCGACGATCGGAGACGGAGACCCCGGAAAACTGGAAAACTGGTATTTTGCGATTTGGGCCTACAACAGCTGGTCTACCGTCAATAATCCGAATACTGCGGCTGCTTCAGGCAGAGTAGCCTACCAGGATAAAATCCTAAAACTGATTGCCACCGATTATTATGAGAGTCTGACTGATCCTGTTAGTATCACACCGGTGCCGAAGTCGCTGCTGCCGGCGGGGACACTGCCATCAAAGAATTCTGTCTGGAAGACGCCCGAACCGATTCACTATGCTGGTTACACTCTGGGCCTTCCCATGATTTCCAGAAGTCAAAACAATTTGCTGCTCTCAACTGTGAAAAGAATTTCCGGCATGGACCGGATCGACACAGCTGTAAAAATTGCTTATGAAGGGTGGCCTTACGGTTGTGAGACGGTCGTAATCGCGAGATCCGATGCTTTCGCAGACGCCTTGGCCGGTGTATCCCTGGCGAAACAGAATCATGCGCCAATTCTTCTTACTTCAAGGGACCAGCTTGACCAGCGGGTGGAAAACGCTTTAACGGTTCTGAAACCACTGAAAGTGATTATTCTTGGCGGTGAAACTGCGTTGTCATCTGGGGTGGAGAACAGACTGAAGGAAGTTGTTTCCTGGACAGAAGATTTTGAGCGGATAGCGGGTCAGGACAGATATGAGACCGCAGCGCTCATTGCGTCCCATTTTCCTGAAGGCAGCGGAGTTGCTGTTGCGACCGGATCAAACTTCCCGGATGCTTTAGGTATTGCTTCAGCTGCCGCGGCCAAAGGATATCCGCTGCTGCTGACGGCAAAAGACAGCCTGCCACAGGCAACCGCAGAACTTCTACAGACCCTGAAACCGTCTGAATTATATATTGCCGGCGGGGAGGGTGCGGTATCTGCCGGGGTCGCCGGCAGCATCACCGGCATCGCAGGTCTCTCCGCAGATAAAGTCCGGCGTTTTGCCGGTAATAACCGCTACAATACTTCGCTTACAGTCGTGCAGTCCCTGTATCCCGATGCCCAAAAAATCTATCTGGCAACCGGGGAGGGTTTCCCGGATGCTTTAGCGGGAGCAGCGCTTGCTGCGAATATGGATACGCCGCTGTTGCTGATTCCGACGGAAGGGCCTGCAGCCGGTTCCGATACCGAGAAATATTTTCAGAGTATCTCTCCGGACGTGGAACTGGTGGTTTTCGGAGGTAAATCCGTCATCAGTGACAATGCGATTATCCGGATCAAATACCAGATGGTTAAAATATAGCATGAGGGGGGACAAGGAGACGGATCTTTGTCCCCCTTTGAATTGTAAAATGAGGAAAACTGTAGTAAACTGATAAACGGTGAAAACGAATTACGTCCTGAAAGGTCGGAACCGATAACGTGGCACATCCCAAACGCACCCTATTTTTCATGCTTACCGATGCTATACTGATTAATCTTGCCCTTTTTTTAAGCTTCTACCTGCGCCTTTCCGAAGAGGCTGATTTGCAGGTGGAGTTTGTTAAATATTTGGGTACTTATTTGAATGCCGCGATCGTATCAACTTTTGTGCTCATCGTGGTGTTTCACTTCTTTGGGTTGTATAAAAATATTTGGCGATATGCCAGTGTCAGAGAGCTTCTTTCTATTGTCTACGCTGTAACCGTCGGTGCGGCGCTTACAGTCATGGTGGTCTATTTTATTTCCCCGCTCAGACTTCCGCATTCGGTCAGCGTTTACTTCTGGCTGATGTTGATTGTTTTGATCGGCGGACTGCGGTTCAGTCAGAGGATGCGCCAGGAGAATGCTATTTTTGCTGTATCCAACAGATCACAGCGAAAAGTGCTCATTATCGGAGCCGGTGACGCGGGCGTTCTTGCTTTACGGGAACTCAAGAAAAGAGATTTTCAAGAAGGTGTACCCGTCGGTTTTATTGACGACAGCAAAAGCAAAATTAATCTTCATGTTCAAGGATTTCCGGTGTTGGGTTCCCGTGACGACATCCGGCGGATTGTTGAGGACTATGCTGTTGACGAGATTATCATCGCGATCCCTTCTGCCGATGGAGAGACTGTCAGGGAGATCGTGGAAATATGCAAGGAGACCCGGGCGGTCTTAAAGATTATGCCCGGCGTATACGACATCCTGAGCGGCAAGATTACGGTGAGTTCTTTAAGGGAAGTACAGGTCGAAGACCTGCTGGGACGTGAACAGGTATCGGTGGATCTGGAAGAGGTGGCAGGCTACCTGAAAAACCAGGTTGTCCTGGTGACCGGTGCCGGAGGCTCCATCGGATCGGAACTTTGCAGGCAGATTGTCAAGTTTTTCCCCTCTAAGCTTATTCTGGCTGGTCACGGAGAAAACTGTATTTTTGATATTGAACAGGAACTGAAGAATTCCCCGATAGTGACGGAGATTTTTGATATTAAGGACGCCGGTAAGGTTAACCTTGTTTTTGAAAAGTACAAGCCTTACGTGGTTTTCCATGCAGCCGCGCACAAGCATGTGCCGCTGATGGAGGTAAATCCTGAGGAAGCATTGAAAAATAATGTTATGGGCACGAGCAATCTGGCTGCAGCGGCCGACAAAAACGGAGTCAGGACGTTTGTACTGATCTCCACGGATAAGGCGGTCAACCCTACCAGTATCATGGGTGCATCTAAAAGGATGGCCGAGATGGTCATCCAGGACTATGACAAGAGATCTGAGACCAAGTTTGTCGCCGTTCGCTTCGGCAATGTTCTCGGAAGCCGCGGAAGCGTCATCCCGACATTTAAAAAGCAGATTATGGCGGGGGGACCGGTAACGGTAACGGATCCTAGGATGACCCGTTACTTTATGACTATCCCCGAAGCAAGCCAACTGGTCATTCAGGCCGGCGCGATGGCCTCAGGCGGAGAAATTTTTATTCTTGATATGGGCAAGCCTGTGAAGATCGTTGATCTGGCCAAGGACCTTATCCGTTTATCAGGTTTTGAACCGGGTAAAGATATTCAGATTGAGTTTACCGGCGTGAGACCGGGTGAGAAACTTTTTGAAGAAATTCTGACTTCGGAAGAAGGAACGACAGCAACGAAACATAAACGTATTTTCGTAGCAAGGCCCAACCATATTGATCATGAGGCGATTGAAGGACTGGTGCAGAAAATACGCGAACGTGGCAGCTATATGGACAGGGAGGAAATCAACACTTCCATCAGGACGCTTCTTCCTGACTTTGGGAAGACCATTAATACTCAGGCAGCGCAGTCCTGACCATCATGAACGCTTGCACCACAGATATAAGGAGGAACTTCTATGCTGGAAGTTAAAAATGTCATTACGCAGAATCATCCTGTTGCCCTGGAACTTAAAAAGAAAATTGAAAACCATACCGCCCGGATCGGCGTGATCGGTCTTGGTTACGTTGGCCTGCCACTGGCAGTTGAGAAAGGTAAGGTTGGTTTCCCGGTTCTCGGATTTGATATTAATGCCGAGAAAGTTGCCATGGTATCAGCCGGAGAAAATTATATCGGAGATGTCAAGGACGAGGAGCTTAAAGAACTTGTCGATAAAAAGATCCTTCAGGCAACCACTGATTTTGCCAAGCTTGCTGACTGTGATGTGGTGATCATTTGTGTACCGACACCGCTGACCATTACCAGGGATCCGGATATTTCCTATATGAAAGCTTCCGCTGAGGAAGTCGGAAAAACCATTCGTCAGGGGCAGCTTATCACACTTGAGAGCACGACATATCCTGGAACCACGCAGGAAGTGATCCTGCCGATTCTGGAACAGTCGGGGCTTAAAGTCGGGATAGACTTTTTCCTGGCCTTCTCGCCGGAAAGAGTTGACCCCGGCAACAAGCGTTTTTCAACGAAGAACACCTCCAAAGTTGTCGGCGGCGTAACGCCTTACTGCCTGGAGATTGCTTATACCTTATATGCACAGACCATTGTGAATGTCGTACCGGTCAGCTCACCGGCTGCAGCCGAACTCACCAAAGTATTTGAAAATACCTACCGCGCAGTCAATATCGCACTCGTAAATGAAATGATGCTGTTATGCGACCGGATGGGGCTTGATGTTTGGGAGATCGTCGAGGCTGCTTCAACGAAACCTTTTGGTATCCATACGTTTTATCCGGGACCGGGTGTTGGCGGCCACTGCATTCCGATTGATCCGTTCTACCTTACCTGGAAAGCCAGAGAGTATGACTTCCATACCCGCTTTATTGAACTGGCCGGCGAGATCAATGTTGAAGTCTCTTCTTATGTCGTCAATAAAGTATACCGGGCTTTAAATTCCCTGAATAAGAGCGTTAAAGATGCCAAACTCCTGGTCGTAGGTGTCGCCTATAAAAAGGATATTGAGGATGTCCGTGAATCACCGGCCCTGATCATTATGGAACTCCTGCGCAAGGAAGGCGCCGTTTTAAGCTACCATGACCCCTACGTACCGGTCATTGAGCCACATGGCGGCAGCACCATGCATCTGGAAAGCATCGCGCTAACCCCGGATGTATTGCAGGAGGCTGACTGCGTCTTAATTATTACTGACCACAGTACTATCGACTACGAACAAATCGTCCAATATGCGCCGTTAGTCGTTGATACGCGCAATGCGACCAAAGACGTGCGGCAGATGCGTGAAAAAATATTCAAGATCTAAGTAAAAGAAGCCCTGTCCCCATGATTGGAGAGTGGAATTTTTGACAGAAGACAAAATAGTATTTGGCGTAATCGGATGCGGAAGAATTGCCCCGAAACATACGGAATCAATTATAGCTATCCCCGGCGCAGAGTTGGCGGCTGTCTGTGACATTGTGCCGGAAAGGGCTGAAGATTTTGCCAGCAAGTACAAGGCGCAGCCGTATCTGGATTATCACGATCTTTTGAAGAGAGAAGATATCGATATTGTCACGATCGCAACCCCGAGCGGAAGCCATGCGGAGATCGGGATTGCAGCGGCCAGGGCCGGCAAACATGTGATGGTTGAGAAGCCCATGTCTATGACGCTCCGCGAAGCAGATCTGCTGATCCGGACCTGCAGGGAGAACGGCGTCAAACTGGCGGTCATTCACCAGAATCGTTTTAACAAATCAATTAAATTACTGAAAAACGCTTTGGAAGCAGGACGTTTTGGGAAACTGACACACGGTCAGGCGACAGTCCGCTGGAACCGGGGCATGGACTATTATCTGCAGGCACCTTGGAGAGGGACCAAACTGCAGGATGGCGGCGTCCTGATGAATCAGTCCATTCATAACATTGATTTATTACAATGGATGTTTGGTCCTGTGGAATCCGTTTTTGGCTATACCCATACCGCGTTAAGAAATATTGAAATGGAAGATGTCGCCGGAGCGGTACTGAAGTTTAAGAACGGCGCAATCGGGCTGATTGAGGCTGCTTCCACGATTTATCCAAAGAATATCGAGGAAACGCTGAACGTTTTTGGGGAAACAGGCTCAGCTGTGATCGGCGGGATTGCAGTGAACCGCGTCGAAGTATGGGAATTTCCAGGCAGCGAAGCTGAAAAACAGCAGATATTCGCTGCCCAGGAGACCGATCCGCCTGACGTGTACGGATTTGGCCACCGGGAAATCATTGAGGATATGATCCAAGCAGTCAGGACCGGCGGGATTCCGGCAGTTCCTGGTGAAGAGGGACGGAAGGCACTTGAAATCATTTTATCCATCTATAAATGCCAGGAAACCGGGGTACCGGTTAAACTTCCGTTAATTGAAGATTAAAAAAAGCCATGCACTTCCTTTCCGGTTGGTACATATTTGTATAGTACACTAAAACCGGAAAGGAGACAGAAAAATGAGACCTCCTTATGATGGACCGGGACCGGGAACATATTCGATGATGCCGGATTATCACCAGACAATGATGCAGGTCGAGCTTGCCGTCAGGCATGGAATGAGAGAAGCGGGGACTGTGAATGTTAGACACGGTGTTATGGAAACAGCCCTTATTGCTTACCTGTTAGGCAAAGGCTTTGACTATTATCAGGCAGTCCGGATCGTAGAATCCTGGGAACGGAATGAAACTTTCCCTATGTAAATGTTATTTATCAAGGTGAAAGTCACTACATGTGAGGATGTTTATGGCAAAACATCCTCGTTTATTTGTATCAGAAAGTATAAGTACTTATTAATACATCTAAAGGAAACTAAGGCTTGGTGCAAGCTAAGTATTCTTAGTGATAGCTTGTTCTTAGAATATTGATAAATTAAATTGTATAGAAAGAAGGGTTTGATTTGGCAGCTGAAATTCATTCCGGAGCGGTTATCGCGGCTAGCGCTATGATTGGGAAACAGGTAAGTATCGCTCCTTTTTGCGTAATAGGGGAGAATGTCGTGATTGAAGACGGGGCAATACTGGAGCCGGGGTGTGTACTGGCGGATGGAGTGAAGGTTGGTAAAGATGTTAAACTTGGATGCCATGTCACCTTGGGAAATCAGGCAGTTTTGGAAGCCGGGGTTACCGCAGGGGATCATACCGTGGTATATCCGGGGACGGTGATTGGAGAAGGTACGTTTATCGGCAGCAATTCCGCCGTAGGGCGTCCGCCGCGCGCAGCAGCAACCAGTACGGTCAAAAACACGGAAAACCTGCCGCCGCTTAAAGTTGGCAAAAAGTGTACCATTGGCTGCTCATCAGTGATCTACTCCGGTACAGAGCTCGGCGACGGGGTCTTTATCGGAGACAGGGCCTTGGTCCGGGAACGTTGCACGCTTGGTGAGAAAGTCGTTGTCGGCAGCGGCAGTGCTGTCGAAAATAATACCAGGATCGGATCTTTTACGAAGATCCAGACAGGCTCCTACATTACCGCATATATGGAGATTGAAGAAAATGTCTTCATTGCGCCGATGGTGACAACGACGAATGACAATTATATGGGGCGGACCGAAAAACGTTTTAAACATATCAAGGGAGCCGTAATCCGCAGGGCAGCGCGGATCGGAGGAGGAGCAATCCTGCTTCCGGGCATCGAAGTCGCGGAAGAGACATTTGTCGCGGCAGGTTCGCTCATTACAAAAGATACAGTTGCCGGGAAGGTCTACAAAGGATTTCCTGCCAAAGCCGTCCGGGATGTCCCGGAAGATGAGCTGATCTAGCTAATGTATTACCGAGACCTACCAGGATAAACAATGATATTAATTCTTGAAATTAACTCGTGCAGGGTGTACCCTAAATATATTGTCTGCAGTTGCTCCATGCCATCCATGGAATAAGCGAAGTGCCAACGCTATCCAACGCTTACAACACGGTATGATGAACTCTAAACAAGACAATTTGTATTCATAGGATCTTTGTTCGACATTAGGCCATCCGGGGCCGTCAGAAAGGGAGGATGCATGTGTCAATTCCACTTTTGGATTTAAAGGCGCAGTACTTATCGATAAAAGAAGAGATTGATCAGGCGGTACTCGGGGTTCTGGACTCCTGTCATTTCATTCTCGGACCGAATGTGAAAGCAATGGAGGAAAAAACAGCAGCGTACTGCGGGACAAAGCACGCTGTTGCTGTTGCCAATGGTACGGATGCACTTGTACTGGCTCTCAAAGCCTGCGGCATTGCACAGGGTGATGAAGTCATCACGACGCCGTTTACTTTTTT
Organism: Dehalobacter sp. DCA; assembly: GCF_000305775.1. Classification (NCBI taxonomy): domain Bacteria; kingdom Bacillati; phylum Bacillota; class Clostridia; order Eubacteriales; family Desulfitobacteriaceae; genus Dehalobacter; species Dehalobacter sp. DCA. Next base: position 2,748,719 of record NC_018866.1, on the reverse strand, counting down.
TGCTTCGGCAGAGGCAGTTGCGAGTCTCGGGGCAACACCTGTATTCGTAGATATTGATCCGGTCACGCTGAATATGGATATTGACCAATTGGAAAGTAAAATTACCTCCAGGACAAAGGCGATTATTCCTGTTCATATTTTTGGCCAGATGGTCAATATGGATAAGGTCATGGACCTGGCCCAAAAATATGAGCTTAAGATTATAGAGGATGCAGCCCAGGCGATTGGTGCCGAATTTAAGGGCAAAAGAGCCGGAGCTTGCGGAACAGCTGGAACGTTTAGCTTTTTCCCGACCAAGAACCTCGGCGGCTATGGTGATGGCGGCATGGTGGTGACCAACTGCGATGAAATTGCGGAAAAGGTCAGACTGTTCCGTTTCCATGGTTCCAAGACAAAATATTTCCATGAAGAGATTGGCTATAACAGCAGGCTGGACGAGATCCAGGCTGCTATTCTCCGCGTCAAGTTTCAGTATCTGGATAAATGGAACAAAGCCCGCAGGCAAAAAGCCGAACTCTACGACAGCCTGCTTAAACCGTTGGCAGATCAGGAGAAACTGATCCTTCCCGGCAGAGACCCGGAAGCCTATCAGGTGTTCCATCTGTATGTCATGAGAGTCCAGCAGAGAGAAAAAGTCATGGAGAAATTGAAGGAAGCAGGCATTGCTTCAGCGGTCTATTATCCGCTTCCGCTCCATCTGCAGAAAGCTTTCGCGTATTTGGGCTATAAGGCCGGTGATTTCCCTGAGGCCGAAAAGGCCAGCGAACATGCACTGGCGATCCCGTGTTATCCCGAACTGACCTCGCAGCAGCAGGAAGAAATCGTACATGTTATCAACGATTGTTTAATACCTAGCTAAAACTGGCATGCAGACTTAGCGTAATAAACTTATAATCAGTCTGTAAGCCACAGTTCCGCTGTGAGCGGAGCATGGAGTGCGCAGCGCGGCTGTTTGTGCCATGGATGGCACAACAGCCGAAAAGCGGTATTGTGGCTTACAGACCAGCCCCAAAAAGAGTACAATTTAACAGGAGGCACAATGTTTTGGAATAACGGCATTACGAGAAGGAATGAAACCAGGCTTTTTATTTTAGCAATGGCCATGCTTTCAGCAATGATCCTGCCTTCATTTCCTATTCATCCTTCTCTTCCAAATATTCGATTGGACGAGCTGCTGCTCTTCGGTGTCTTTGGCCTGAACATCCTGCTGTTTGCAGCGAAAGGATTCCGCTTCAGTCCCGAAGAAAAACAGCAGTTGTTAAAACGCAAACAAGAACATAAGTGGATTCTGCTGATTTTTGTTTTACTCGTATTCTCCTACGCCATTTCCAACATCTATGGCGTGATCATCAAAGGAGCAGGTTATTACGGTCTCCGGGATGTCATGGAACTGGTGACATTCTGCAAATATTATCTGGCCGTAACGCTGGCCTTATCCATCAATCTGCGTACAGAGGAATTTGACTTCCTGGGCAAGGCTTTCCTCGGAGGCCTAGCTTTTCTGATTATTTTCGGCTGGGGACAGCATTTCAACGTGCTGAATATGAATACCTGGCTGTCGCCCTATTTTGACCAGCAGCATTGGCAGCTGCTTTTGGTCGGCAATCCGGCCAGGGTGCAGGGTACCTTTGACAACCCGAATTTCTTCGGGATATTTACTGTGATGACGCTAGCTTATCTGACCGTTCGCTATTATTTCGGTGAAGATCACGAAAAATTTCCGGTTCTGCTGTTTATTTTGATCGGCTTTGTGATCAAACTGGAATTCCTGACGATATCGCGGACAGCCCTGGTCTGTATTGGGTTGCTTTTCCTTATTTTAAGCATCTGGGCGTTTAGTTATCACCGGCATAATAAAAAAGTACTGGTTAAAATAGCGGCGCTGTTTGTGTTGACGGCAGTTCTTTTCCTGACAGCCTCAGGTGATTTCTTCTACAGGCTGCAGGAAGGACTCGACTTTTCCAACAGTACTTCTTTCCAGGGCCACCTCGACCGCTGGGGAAAGGCAATCGGCAGCATTTGGGATTCTCCGGTCTTTGGCTGGGGTACGCAGAAATACGTGATGACAACACTGGTAGACAATGAGTATGCGTTGTATGCCAGAAGGTATGGTTTTTTCGGACTGGCGATCTATCTGAGCTTCTTTTTGCTCCCGTTTATTCTTGGTATCAGAAACCTTCGCGCTAAGATTGCTGCCTCAGGACGGGGGCTCGTATTCAGCCAGCCGATGCAGTTCATGGCTGCGTATGCCGCAGTGCTGCCGTCCATCTTTGTGTTTAACATCATGGCAGGTATATTCTATAATCTTCAGTTGATGACTTTCTTTGCAATTTGTATGGGTCTGGCTTATAATTCGTTTGCGGAGCAAAGGGGGATAAACGATACATCCTTAAGATCCCTCAGTTCCCTCAAGTAAGGTGGTTTAACGGTGAAGATATTAGTGATCTCTCATATGTATCCTTCATCTCAGAATCCGGCTTACGGCATTTTCATTCATAAGCAGGTTAAAGCGCTGCAGGATCAAGGCTGCAAGATTAAAGTTGTATCGCCTGTGCCTTATGCGCCCTGGCCTCTGCCGACACTCCAGCCGAAATGGCGGGCCTATGCCTCGATACCTGATCACGAAGTAGTGGACGGAGTTGAAGTATACTATCCGCGTTATCTCGAGTTTCCGCGCTCATATTTCCTGGAGCAGTCGGGCTATTTCATGTACCGGGGAATCCGCAGGCAGGTCGCGCAGATTCGCAGGGATTTTCCATTTGAGCTGATTCATGCCCATGTGGCCCTTCCTGACGGCCATGCGGCATTCTTGTTAAAGAAAGACGATGGTGTGCCGCTTGTGGTTACCATCCACGGGCAGGATTTCCAGTCGACAATGTCTAAAAATGAAAAATGCCGCCGGAGACTGTTTGAGGTACTGGAAGGTACGGATAGGATCATTACAGTCAGCTCCAAACTGAAGAACATCATTAGGGACCAAGCTTTTTTCTCGAAGACAGAGGTTATCAATAATGGTATCGACCTGAATGACTGTGTACCGCCGCCGGATATTTTTCCCGGCCATCATTCAGATAGGCACGGTTTTTCCGCTGATATTCTCAGCACAGATCGTAGCGAAAATATTCTAAGTACTGATAGCAGCGGCATTTCCGGTAATACCCGAAAAGAAATCAGGATCCTGAGTGTTTCAAATCTGAAGAAAACCAAGGGCATTGATCTGAATCTCCGGGTGGTTTCATCTCTGGCCGGAAAATATCCTTTACTCAAATATTTTATTGCAGGGGACGGGGAAGAGAGAAAAGCCCTGGAGGATCTGACTGAAAGTCTAAAACTCAAGGATAAGGTTGTCTTCCTAGGGAAACTTGCTCACCCTGAAGTGATGAAAGAGATGGCTGGGGCCGATATTTTCTGTCTGCCAAGCTGGCAGGAAGGCTTTGGCGTCGTCTATATTGAAGCGATGGCCCAGGGGTTACCGGTTATCGGTGTCCGCGGCGAAGGGATCGAAGATGCATTGATCCATGGCCAAAACGGTCTGCTTGTCGCTCCCCGGAATGTCGAAGATCTCACCGGAGCACTTGATTCACTGCTCAGAGATCCTGTTTATTGCCGAAGGCTCGGTAAGGCAGGCAGGCAAACGGTGCTTGACCGGTTTACCTGGTCGAATAATGCGGCCCGAACAGCCGGAGTCTATCAAGGTTTAATAGGAGGCAGGAAAGTTTGAAAATATGCATTCTTACAACAGGCCATCCAGCTCTCGATAACCGAATATTTTACAAGCAAGCTTTGTCTCTTAAGAAAAAATATAATGACATTACCCTGATCGTTCCTGATGAGAGAACTGAATATCTGGAACAGGGAATCCGGATCATTGGCGTGCCAAGAGCGGGGTCTCTTTACGGCCGCTTTAAGCTCGGGGATACCGTTGTTGCCAAAGCGATCGAACTTCAACCGGATATCTGCCATTTCCACGACTTTGAACTGATCTACAAAGTGTTAAAGATTAAAAAAGCACTGCCTGCGTGCAAGCTAATTTACGATGTCCACGAGCATTACCCGGACATGATGCGCATGTCCAGGAAGATCCCGCGGATGTTGAGGCCCTTGGCTACTTTTTTGGTCGATAAAAGTGAACTGTATTATGCTAAAAAATTTGATCAGATCATCACGGCTGACGGTGCGGTCAAAGACCGGTTTGCGGGCAGGAATCCCAGAGTTGATGTGATCTATAATTTTACGGAATTTATACCGCCGGAAGCTGACGCTTCGTCAAAAGAAACGGAGCTCCCGGAAAAGGAATACGATGCCATTTACCAGGGGGATATTACCCTTGAGCGCGGCGTATATATGACCGTCCAGGCTATCAAGCTGCTGAAGGAGAAGTATCCGGACATCCGGATGGTTTTTGTCGGTCCTTTTAACGACGCTGAAGGCAAAGAACTTGTCACCCAATACATAGAAGAAAATGATCTGAGCAAAAATATCCTTTTCACAGGACGGGTGCCCCATGTCGAGGTCCAGGAGTATATCCGAAAGTCCAGGGTTGGCGTTGTTACGCTGCTGCCGCTGCCCAAATATTTTAAGAACATACCGATTAAACAGTTTGAATACATGAGCTGCGGCATCCCTGTTGTCGGCAGCAATCTTCCTCCGATCCAGCATTTTTTGACCAGCTACAACAGTGGGATCATTGTTGATCCGACCAGACCTGAGGATATTGCCAAGGGTCTCGGCATCCTGCTGGCTGATCCCCGACTCTGCAAAGAAATGGGTGATAACGGCATCAAGGCTGTCAGACAAGAATACAACTGGGGCAAGATGGAGGAAAAACTGCTTAAGATTTACAGCAGATTTGAGAATTAAGGCTTAAGAACATACTGAAAAGATGGAAATAGATAGAAGCCTCCAAGAGAAGCCTTAAAGTCTAATAAAGAAAAGCTAAAGAAGAAGTGATAGAGTTTGGATACCCGCCTGATCGCTAAAAATGCTGCGGCCCTGGGAATATCAGGAGTACTTGCCAAGGCCATTGCCGCCGTGGTGGGTATATTTGTTACCCGCTACCTTGGCCCAGGACCATTTGGAGATTACTCCACAGCGTACGCGTTCGTCGGAACGTTTATTCTGTTTGCGGAGCTTGGAATCAGCCAGCTCATGGTGCAGGATTGTTCGAGGAACCTGGCCGAATTGCCGCGGTATTTCGGCAACACGCTGTTTGTCAAGACCGTAATCTCCATTGTGTGTTTTCTATTAATGGTTATCTTTATGTTCCCGGCCGGATACAATACGTCGACCAAAGAAATGGTTGTCGTTTTGGGCGTGGCTGTATCTTTCAATGCGCTGAATCAGTCGGTCTATAACTATTATCAAGCCGTTCAGAAGCTCTACCTGGCTGCAGCGTTCCAGTTTTTGACCACATTTCTGATCGGAGGACTGACCATTGCGGTGATCTTTACCGGTATGGGGGTCGTCGCAATTACGTTTACACATTTGTTTACGTATATACTGATTAGTGTGCTCCTGTTTTTTGCCCTCAGAAGGGAAATCAGGCCGCGCGTTGAACGGAGCAGCCTGATGCTGATGGTCAGGAACGGATTGCCGTTTGGGATTCACCGGATATTTTATAACGTCTTTTTTCAGCTCAGCATTCTGGTTTTGTCACTGACGGCCAGCAATGTCGAGGTAGGGATTTATTCCGCGGCGTACAAGCTTGTCCTGATGCTGATCTTCCTGCCGAGTCTAATGACCAGCGCGCTTTATCCTGTGCTGTATCAGCTCGGGGAAACGGATAAGGACGGTCATCGTAATACGACTGAAAAGGTCTTCAAGTTGCTTTCCGGGATTGGGATCCCAGGTAGCATTCTGATTTTTGTTTTAGCAGGACCGCTGACAACATGGCTGTATGCCGGAAAATTCGATGAATCGATTCCGATCCTGATGATCGTGTCCTGGTTCTTTGCACTGGAATGCATGAGCTTTTCCCTCGGCGATGTCCTGACAACAACCAACCACCAGTGGCAAAGAACCATCGTGCAGGGTTCTGCGCTTGTACTGATGTTTATTCTGATTATGGTCCTGAATCCGCTGTTCGGGATCAGCGGTACAGCGTATGCGCTGATCATTGTCGAGATCTTTATCTTTTGCGGATACTACCTGTTGGTCCGAAAAGGGGTTTATAAGATTCGGATCTGGCGCCAGCTGCCATCAATCATGCTTGCTTCCTTACTGATGGCAGGGACCGCCTGGTTGACAAACAGCTTTCATCCGCTGATATCTGCTGTAATGGCTGGAATCATTTATTGCCTGGCGCTCGTGATATTGGACAGGGATTTCCGGAAGATCGGTGGATTTGTTATTCAAAAGGGTCTTCGAAAATAAAAACTGGGAGGAATCGAACATGCTTCAGTGGCCGGTATTCGTGTTGACCATCATACTTCTTGGTTACCTGGCTGTCAAAAAGCCGCTATGGCTCGTGCCGTCTCTGGCAGTGGCAGTCGCGCTGGAAATATCGATTAGCTGGTATCCTAACCTTGGCTTTTTGGAAAAAATTTTGGGAGAAGTCTCCCTGACCAGGCTTACCAGTATTGTTCTGATCCTGGCGGCATTTTCCCGCGTGTTTTTTTCGGAGGAGATGCGCAAAAAGCTTAGAGCGGTTCTAAAAGATCCACTGACGCTTGTTTTATTGGCTTTTATCATTCTTGGTGGGATAAGTGTTGTATACTCCGCCAACTTTGGCAACACTGTTACTGAAACCATCCGGCTGCTGATTTTATTTGCTGTGTTTATCTCTGCCGCACTTTTGATGGATAAAGAACGCGCCCTGCTGCCTTTCAAAGCCGTACATATCATGGCACTCCTGCTTGCGCTGGTCAGTTTCTATGAAGGAATTACGGGGAACCTGATCTGGCAGGGAGACAAATTGCTGATTGAGCAGACGCTGCGTGTCAATGCTACCTTTGTCGACCCCAATATTTTTGCACGTTACATCATCCTCGGGATTGCGTCGAATTTTGTTCTGCAGATTTATACCCGGGAAAGAAGCCATAGACTGATTTATATGGCGTGTCTGGCCGTCCTGCTGGCAGAATTAGTACTAACCGGTTCCCGCGGTGGATTCCTGACGCTTCTGGCAATTCTGATTGCTACTTTGATCTTTTTGCCGAACAAAAAGGCTGTTCTCTGGGTTCTTGGTTTAGGTGCCCTTTGCGGGGCGATTGTGATCTTCCTGCGCCCGGAGATCTGGGAGAGGATGCTGACGATAACGAAGGGTTTCGCATATTCGAGCGAGCAGCGTTTATACCTCTGGAAGGCTGCAATAGCAATATTCAAGGACCATCCGCTGATTGGGACCGGACTTGGCACTTTCGAGACTGTGTTTAAACAGAGTTATTTTGAGTTTATGAATATCCCCGGCGGAGCGATACGCTCCCACACCACCATTCTGACGATTGCTTCGGAACTGGGGGCCGTGGGGTTGGCCGTACTCACAGCGATCTGGGCAGCGATCCTGTACAGGCTGGCCAAATTGTTCAGCCTCGGACATGATTACCTTGGTATGTTTCAGGAGCAAAACCAATACTTTGCAGGCACGGGCTATGTGCTGTGGGCTGCAACCGTATTTATCAGCTCTCAAGCTGAGGGACGCTTCTTTGAGGATCCGATATTCTGGCTCAGCTGCGGGATGCTAGTTGTATTGAAGCTTTCGCGGAAGTACCGGCTGGAGCTTGACTAATTTGTTAGAGATAGTTCGTTGGCTCAGATTAGTCCAATTTTCTGGGCCTGTCTGTGGGCCACAGATTGATTGCATTTTTAGGGCTTGTCTGTGGGCCACAATACCGCTTTTCGGCGAATTGCGCCATCCATGGCGCAAATGCCGCGCTACGCACTCCATGCTCCGCTTGTCGCGGAACTGTGGCCCACAGACTGATTATAAGGTCGTTTATGTAAGTCTGCATGTATTAGACCATCCATGGCTTGCGTTCATGGTATCACGGTATTAAGCTATCCATGGCCGTCGATGCGTTCCGCATCAGCAGTCCAGCTGGACGCGCTTAGCACATCTTTTTATTACTAGCACAACGTTCTCAAATTCCCTGCTCAAATAATTCATACAAGCTTGATCACCCTAAATTAGGTCTGGGGGTCACAATTCCAGCGTTAAGCGGAGCATGGAGGCGGAGCGCGGCTGTTTGCGCCACGGACGGCGCAACAGCCGAAAGCGGAATTGTGGCGCACAGGCCAACTCGGGAGTTTAACGCAATCATATATTTGAGTATTTATTTCAGGAACGTTGTACTAGAAGAAGCCAAAATAAGTTTAGTAAAGTAGTATGAACCAGGAGTAAAGATGAATATGCGTATTTTGCTTTTGACGCAGTATTTTCCGCCGGAGAAGGGGGCAGCTCAGGTAAGGCTCTGGGAGCTGGCCAAAGGCCTGCGGAACCAGGGGAATACGGTTACGGTCGTGACAGCCTTTCCGAACCATCCCACCGGGATCATCCCAGATGAATACCGGGGGAAAGTGTTTGCGCGTGAGGATATGGAAGGGATCGTTGTTCTGAGAACCTGCATCTATCCAGTGAAGCGGGGCAGATTCTGGCTGCGTTTGCTGAACTATTTTTCTTTTGTGTTTTCCGCTTTTTTAGGGATCTGCCGCAGTGGTCCTCAAGACCTGATCGTTGTGGAATCTCCGCCGCTTTTTATCGGTTTTACAGCTGTCATTACTTCTTTCTTCAAAAGAGCACCCTATATCTTCAATGTCTCCGATCTGTGGCCGGAATCCGCAGTGCAGCTCGGACTTGTCACGAATAAACAGCTTATCGGCATGTGTGAGTGGCTGGAACGCTGTTTTTACCGCAAGGCATTTAAGCTTTCGGCGCAGACTCAGGGGATTGTGGAAGGGTTGAAAAAGAAAGGGGTCAAAGCTGAAGATATCTTATTCCTGCCTAACGGCGTGGATACCGAACTATTTACACCAAGGCCCAAAGACGTGGTATTGGAACAGCAACTCGAACTTGAGGGGAAATATGTGATCCTGTATGCTGGGACGATGGGGTACGCTCATGGGATTGAGACAGCGCTTGAGGCCGCCGATCTGATGCGTGCCGAGCCGGAAATATTTTTTCTGTTTGTCGGCGACGGGTCCGAAAGACCGCGGCTCGAACAGATCGCCCGGGAAAAGGATCTGCCCAATGTCCGCTTCATCGATTTCCAGCCGCTCGAAGAGATTCCACGTTATTATTCGCTGAGCAGTATCAGTCTTTCGACCCTCAGACGCTATAAGCTCTCGGAAGGGGTAAGGCCTTCCAAAGTATTTCCGGCGATGGCCAGCGGTCAGCCGCTGATCTATGTCGGAGAGGGTGAAGGCGCAGAGATTGTCAAAGAAAGCGGCGGCGGAGTGGTGCTCGAACCCGAAAATCCCAAGATCCTTGCCGAGACGGTCTTGCGCCTAAAGGCAGATCCGGAAACCTGCAGGGTACTCTCCGAAAAGGGCCGGGAATATGTCATCAGGCACTATTCCTGGGACAGTATCGTCAGAAACTGGCTTGAGCAGCTTCATTTGAAGAAAGCCTAACGTTGTTTTTTGGCCAAAGCGTAGTAAAATAAAGTAGTCAATAAATAATGAATAAGGAAATAAAAATTTAAGAATAAACGAAGTATAAAAACAATCAATGGATAAATTAAAAAAACAAAAATCAAATAGAACAATAAAACAACATAATAACATGATAGCAGATACTGAAACTAAGAAAGAGGCGTAAGTTTATGAGTCCACGACGAGAACAGTTCCTTCCCTATGCGCTACCGCTTATTGAAGATGATGATATTGAAGCTGTTGTCGACAGCCTAAAATCAAATTGGATTTCCAAGGGTCCAAAGACCGGAAAATTTGAAAAGCGTTTTGCTGAATATATCGGCGTTAAACATGCCATTGCGCTGAATTCCTGTACTGCAGGACTGCACATAGCACTGCTTGCTGCCGGAGTAGGAGCGGGCGATGAGGTAATCACCACGGCGATGACGTTTGCAGCCTCATCAAATGTGATCATTCACTGCGGGGCAACTCCTGTTCTGGTGGATATTGACCCGCAAACCATGAATATCGATCCGGCAAAAATCGAAGAGAAGATAACATCTAAGACCAAGGCAATTATCCCGGTTCATCTTGCTGGGCTTCCGTGCGAGATGGATAAAATTATGCAGATTGCGAAAGAATACAACCTTTTTGTATTGGAAGATGCGGCCCACGGCACGTATACGAAGTATAAAGACAGAATGGTCGGCACGATCGGTGATGCGGCAGCCTTTTCGTTCTATGCGACGAAGAATCTGGCAACCGGAGAAGGCGGCATGGTGACGACCAACGATGATGAGCTTGCCAACAAGATGAGGGTTTTGAGCCTCCACGGCATGAGCCGGAATGCCTGGAACAGGTTTTCTGAAAAAGGCTCCTGGTATTATGAGATTGAATACCCGGGATATAAATACAATATGACGGATATTCAGGCTGCGATGGGGATGACCCAGCTGGCTAAACTGGAATCCATGCAGGCCAGAAGAGAAGTCATCTGGCAGCGTTATAACGAAGCTTTCAGCAAACTTCCAGAGCTTGAAGTTCCGGCCGATTTTGACTATGCCCGCCATGCCCGCCATCTGTATATGATCAGGCTGAATCTTGCTAAGCTTACGGTAAATCGTGCAGAAGTCATCGAGCTGCTTAAGGAAGAAAATATCGGCACCAGCGTTCACTATATTCCGCTTCCATATCATCCATATTACCGGGATACCTATGGCTACAAACCCGGAGATTTTCCAAAGACGGAAGCGCTTTACGAAAGAATTATTTCTCTGCCGCTTTATCCTAGAATGAGTGACGCCGATGTTCAGGATGTTATTGAAGCCGTACAGCGTGTTATTGAAAAGATCAGGTTATAAGAAGGAAGAACAGACTTTCTCCTCCGTTTCTTATAGAATTTAGGAAATTGTTCGAAATCATCTACGAAAGATAGTAAGAATATTTTAAAGGAGTAAAATCCCAAGGAGTGGTAATTTGTTTGCGAAAAGGGTTTTAGACCTGTTGATTTCCATCCCGCTGCTCATTATTTTATCCCCATTGTGGCTGATGATTGTCCTTTGGATCAAAGCCGATTCCGAAGGTCCTGCAGTCTTCAGGCAAGAAAGAGTCGGACGGAACGGAGCGCTCTTCACAATCTATAAATTCCGGACCATGGTTCCGAATGCTGATGCTGTGATGAAGGAAAAAATCGAGCTGCTGAAAAAAGAAGGCAAGTTTGATCCGGACAACTTCATCTTTCAGGATAAGGATGATCCGCGGATTACGAAGAGCGGCAGATTCTTAAGGAAAAGCAGCCTGGATGAGCTGCCCCAGCTTTTGAATATTATCAACGGTACGATGAGCATCGTCGGTCCGAGGCCGGAAGTCCCGGAAATTGTGGACCAGTATACGCCTGAACAGCGTCATCGGCTGGACATGCCGCCAGGAGTGACCGGTCTAGCCCAGGTCAATGGCCGCAGTGAGCTGACACTCACGGAAACCCTGAATTATGACGTGGAATACGTCCAAAACTGGCGTTTCGGCCTTGATCTGAAGATACTTTGGAAGACCCTTTTTATTGTTTTAAAGGGCAAGGGCGCGTACTAATATTGGAATGGTTCAGCACGTTTCTATAATGACTTACGTACTCTTCATGTATGATAAAAGAAACTTTTCCCGTGAGGCGCTTCAGGTGTCTCTTCTTTTTTGGGGGTATTGCTGATTTCGTTCCTTTCCTATTCCAGCAGTGCCGCAAATTGCCCGGCGCTTGTCTGGTCGTGCCAGGCCAGGGACCAGCAGCCTATCCCTCCGAGGCTGAATTCTTTAAGCAGGCAGAGCTTAGCTGCCCAGCTCCGGCTATCATCGTAGTACATGGTCCAGCGATGACCGTGTTCATCTGTATAGCAAAAAGTTGGTGTACCGATGGGATCGGAGGAAGAGGCCTTTCTCGTGCTTACTGCACGGAAGTGTTCAGCAGTTCGCGTGGCAGCGGAAAGACCTAGCGCTTTGGATAACCAGCGCCTACCGTCCTGCCGCCAGGTTCTACCGTAAAACGGTATACCCATCAGGATCTTTGAGGGAGGAATCCGCGTAACGGCATAAGCCATGACCTTGCGCACCCAGCCCAGCGGTGCGATTGGACCCGGCGCAGAGGTTGCATAATGCAGGTCGTAGGACATGATCTGTACGTAGTCGGCATATCCGGCTAGCTCGGCGTAGTTATACTGAACGCACCAGGGCTCCGTTGTGTCGGAAGTCCGGGACATCACAGAGACGAGCGTGAGCTTTTCTAAGGCCGATAGTTGCGTATAGAGGTCTTTCATTAAAGCGGTAAGTCCTGGACCCGTATCGGTCGGGAGCGCTTCAAGATCGACCAGAATTCCGTCCGCTCCGGTATCCCGGATGAGCTTCAGACAGCTTTCCTTGAAAATACTGCGTTTCAGAGGATCACGCAGCATATTCCCGGCAGACTTACCGCTGCCCAGGACCATCGGAACCACTTTGGTGCCGCTGCGCTGTCCGAGAGCGACCAGGTACTTCGGTATTTCAGGATCGGTGAAGACACAGCCAAAGCTGCCATCCGCCTGCAGCAGCCCTGCAAAATTCGGGACTAAGATATCAATTGATTTCAGAAGATTGCCGGAAACGCAGGCCAATTGTTTCTCGTAAGCTGCCTTACTGCCGTATCCATCCCAGAACTGAAGGTTAGTTATCATCTTGAAACCCCACTTCTTAGTTTCTTATCTTCTGATATGAATATTCAGTAAGAAAAAAGAGGGTGCGTGAACACCCTCTAGCATGACTTAATATTCATAAGATCAACGTCATGGAGTCTATCCGCGCCTAAGCGGAGCACGACGCGAAGCGCGGCTGTTTGTGCCATGGAGGGCACAACAGCCGAAGAGCGGTTAGAGTCCATGACGTACACCAGAAATATTTTGTAATTATTTGATCCGCTCTTTCAGCAGCGGGTACAGCTCCGGAGTACTGACTTCGTTGATCCAGCCCATGGACCAGCCGCCGATGCCACCGAGATTGTATTCGTCCATGATATCCAATTTTTCTCCCCAGCTGAGCCGGTCATCGAAATAGGCTGTTCTGCTGTAGCCGCTTTCATCAACGTATTTAAAGGTTGGCACGCCGATCGGGTCCGTCAGGGTGGTCTCTCTGGAGATGGTTGCGCAGAACTGGTCTGCGGTCTGCGTAGCGACTGCCCAGCCAAAAACTTTGGATACCCACCCGCTTCCTTCCGTTCTCCAGGCCCTTCCGTAGTAAGGGACGCCCATCAGGATCTTCTCCGAAGGAATTTCAGTCACGGCATAAGCGATAACTTCTCTGACCCAATCCAATGGCGCGATCGGGCCGGGAGCGGAGGTCGAATAATGTTTGTCATAGGACATGATTTGGACATAATCGACATACTGCGCAAGGTCGCTGTAATCGTACTCGTCGTACCAGGGTTGAGCGGTCTCGGAGGTTTTGGACATGACAGAGACCATGACCAGCTTCCCCTGCGGATGAAGCCGCGTGTACAGATCCTGCATCAGGGCAGTCAGGCCTTCTTCAGAGCTTTCGGAGAGTGCTTCCATATCGACCAGAATGCCGTCGGCATTGGTTTCCGCAATCAGTTTGAGGGAACTGTTCACAAAAGTACTGCGTTTGGTCGCGTTCTGCAGCACGGAATCAGCCGTACTGCCGCTGCTCATGACCATCGGCACAACCTGGGCGCCTTTGCTGTGGCCAAGAGTAACGAGATACTTGGGTGTTTCGGCACTGCTGAATCTGTAGGCAAAGCTGCCGTCGGCCTGAACGGCTCCTGCAAGGTTTGGAACCAGAATATCGATATAGTCCGACAGATCACCCGGAACATAAGACAGCTGGTTCTCATACGTTGTCTTATTAGCATAGCCGTCCCAGAACTGCAGCGAGATTTTTGAATTAACGCTTCCAATCTGGACAATGTTCTGGACTTCGGTACTAATCACGTCAAATCCGCCCAGAAAAAAGAAATTACTCACATTAGCTCTGTTGGTTCCAAGATAAACGGTCGTCGGAGTATTTTGCAAGGCACCTTCGTCTTTGGGAACCAGCAGGATCGGATTATTATTCCTGGCAGCGAGTACAGAGCCTGCCAGCGCATCCGGAAAGGAGCTGCCTGTCGCGACGATCATCTTATCCATATTGAAAGGAAGGCCTTTCAGAATGGCCACATTGGTCTTGTAGCGGTCCAGATCACTCAGCCTGCTGACAGTATACCCGGCTGTTTTGAGCTGATTTGCAGCCGAAGCGCTAATTGCGCTTTCACCGCCGATCAAGGTGATCTCCGTGACACCGAGCTTCTGCAGTGCATTCAGGGTTGCCATGGGGACTTTCTGCGTATCGGTCAGAAGGAGTGGAATTCCATTGGCTGCTGCGTACGAAGAAATGCTGAGCGCGTCAGCAAAGACTTTGCCGGAAGCCAGAAAGGCCCGGGTGTTGCTTTCCACAGAAGTGGTTGAAATATTAGCAGCTGTTTCATAACGATCATTTCCTTGAATCCGGTAGGTCGTTAAGCCATTTGCTTTCAACGCATTTTCCACGCTTGCCGATATCGCTCCCGTCCCGCCAAGAATAAAGACCGAGGAAGCATTTAGCCGCTGGATTTCCGCAAGGACTTCCGGGCGCAGCCGGTTGGATTCGGTCAGCAGCAGCGGCCCGCCGCCTACTACGGCACTGTTGGCCAGAACAGCTCCGGCCAGGGCGTCAGGAAACGCATCTCCGCGGGTCAGGACGACGCTGCTGGCATTGGTCCAGTTATTTGAAGATATTTCGACTGCGGTCTCATATCTGGTTTCTCCGGCAAAACGGGTAAAGGAAGTGGTACTGCTGTCTGCAGCATAGGCAGATTTAGGCGTTTCTCCTGTCCCCATAAACAGGCTGCACGTAAAGAAAGAAGCCAGGGTCAGAGTTGCTATTCCTTTTCTAACCAGGCTTGTCGCTTGCTTTTTTTGATGACGATTCATTTTTAACTTGAACATAAAGATTCTCCTCCATATATTCTGTCTGGCAAAAAACTGGATATCTCTTTATTTCGCCATCAGACTCGAAAGTCCTGTTCAAAATGCAGGAAAATATAAGATCTTGCCGAATTTGTGAAAAACATACAAAAACACAAATCTAAATACAAATACAAAACACAAAAATGTGAGGACAAAAAAATGCTGCCTATAAGCACCAGGAATCCGCTAAAACAAAAAACGATCGGATTGAAAATAAATTTCTTTCTAAACGTAAAAAGTTTTTCAGCACTTTTGCTTTGTTTTATTCTGGTATTTCAAGGCATACCAGACGGCCTGGGGGAGGCCACAGCTGCTATAGAGATATCTGATTCTTCAACACTGCCGGCCCAATCTGAGCAAACGCCAAGCGAAAACAGCGAGCAGCTGTTTATAACGGAAAAATATGATCCGGCAGCCGTACGTTTGGTCGTTGAGAAAACTCAGAACACCGATCTCGATACACTGGCTGAAGCTGTCGGAGGCGAGCTGGTAAGGACCGGGCCGCTTGATTATTGCACACTGCAGTTCGAAGGAACCAAAGATACAAATGAAGCAGCGGATATCCTGCAAAAAACACTTCAAGTCCCGGGAGTTCTAAATGCGTCCTGGAGTAAAAAATATCAGACGGAAGGCGTTGCAGATACGAAAGTTTTCACTACAGCTGTCAGTGATCCCGAATACAGTTACCAGTGGGGGCTGCAAAGGGTAAGGGCCGACCAGGTCTGGCAAGAAGGTGTAACCGGCCAAGGAGTCGTGATTGCCGTGATTGACACCGGCGTAGACCTCGATCATCCGGATCTGGCGGATGCAAACGGCAGCAATCTTGTGAAAGGGTATAACGCGATTACGCGAAGTACTGCGACCTTAGCTGTACAGGACGACAACGGACACGGCACTTCTGTGGCCGGACTGATCGCCGCCCGGAATAATAATAAAGGCATTATCGGAGTCGCCTATAATGCGAAAATCATGCCGATCAAGGCCATGGACAGAAACGGTGAAGGAGAGGATGCCGTCATCGCGGACGGTATTATCTGGGCCGTCGATAACGGTGCTAAGATTATCAATATGAGCCTGGGTTCTGATGAAGAAACCAAAATCCTTGACGACGCGCTGCAGTATGCCGCTGATAAAGGGTGCCTGCTGATTGGAGCTTCGGGTAATGTTTCCGGAAGCACTTCCCAGGTCTACAGCCACCAGACTGTTGCGGGAACCAGCGAGGTGTCTTATCCTGCGGCGAATCCAAACGTTTTGGCTGTCTCGGCTTTGGATTCCTCTGATGTGATTACGGATTTTTCCCTGACAGGACCGGAGGTGCTGCTCTCCGCTCCGGGCAAAAGGATCCTTACCGATTACTGGTCCAGTACAGAGACGGGCTGTGCCTATATGACGGGGACCTCGATCGCGGCACCGTTTGTTACGGGCGCCGCAGCCCTGCTCTGGAGCAAATATCCAGGATTGATGGCCGATCAAATCAAGCAGGCCCTGATAGAATCCGCCTATGATCTCGGGCAGGAGGGCAGGGATGATGACTACGGGTACGGCAGATTGGATATCTACTGTGCGCTGAAGACGTTTGGAACTTTGCAGAGATATGCATCCCCAACCGTTCTGGGCTGGGAAGGCGGCACCGTAGCTGCGGGTAGTGCCGGAGAGGAACCGGCTGTCGAGCTGACCGTCCCGACCGGAGCCTTTGCGTTGCAGGTCGACAGCGCCGGAACGGAAAAAAAGATTAACATTTCCATATCTGAAGCAAAATCTCCGGGCAGTTTTCCTGAAGGGATCATTTCCGGCAGTGGGGTGTATGCAGTCAGCTGGGGAGAAGTACTGCCTGAAAAAGTCCTTAACCTGACGGTCAAAGCAGAGTTGCCTGCCTCATACGCGTACGGATCAGAATCAGACTATCTTGCCTATTTATATCGGTGGAGCGGATCGAGATGGATTAGGATTGGCGGTGGATTCTCTACGAACGCTGCAGAGGTGGAAGTCTCCATCTATGAGCCCGGTACTTATTGGGTTGGCTGGAGTCCGAATTCTAATACGGACAGGATCGCCGGATCGGACCGGATCATGACAGCCTTAGCCATTGCAAGGGAAGTGTTTCCGACCGGTGCAGATACCGTTGTGATTGCCCGCGCTGATGATTTTCCCGATGCGCTGGCCGGAGCACCGCTTGCTTACAAATACCACGCACCTGTCCTGCTGACATACTCTAACGAGCTGCCGCAGGAAGTTTATCAGGCAGTTCAGGATTTGAACCCAAATGAAATTATTATTCTCGGCGGCACGGGGGCTGTTTCAGCTGCCGTCGAAGCAAAGCTCGCCAATATTGCCGCTGTAAAGCGGCTGGCCGGAAACAACCGATATGACACTGCGGCGGCTGTCGCCGACATGCTTGGCACAAAAGGGCAGGCAGTCGTGGTCAGCGGGGCCAACTTTCCGGATGCAATTGCAGCGGCTTCTTTCGCGGCAGTAGAGGGCAAACCAATTTTGTTGACGTCTTCCGGGATCTTAAACAGCGAGACGCTGATTGCTCTGAAGAAAAGTTCCATTATTACTACGGAAGTGATCGGCGGGAACGGAGCGGTCTCAGGAAATGTACTGTCAGAGCTGCCTTCCCCGGTCAGAATCGGCGGTGCGGATCGTTATGCAACGTCTGCAGGCGTTCTCCAAGAACATAAAACTACAGGACAGGTACTATATATAGCTACAGGAATGAATTTTCCCGATGCACTGACCGGAGGAATATTGGCAGCGACAGGCTCATCCAATATTTTGCTCGTTTCCCAAAGTGGTCTGTCTGCCGGTCAAAAAGTTTTGCTGTCATCCTACAAAGGCAAAACGGTGATAGCGATCGGCGGGGCAAAAGCATTGCCGAGTAGTGTCTTGACGGAGATACGGCAGCTCGGATTACTGTAAAATAAGAAGCAATTTGTCTCCTGCGTCAGGTAAATGCCCCAAAAGCCGTCTTATAGAGGGACTGTGAACAGAATGTCACTAAAAAAACAGTGGAAATTTTTGCGCGAATATTGTAGAATAACATAGCGCGATTAATTTGGGTGATTATGTCAATTTCTTAAGGAATACCAATGTTTCCTGTGAAAAAAGTTGTGTGCTTTAGCAGGAATATTGAGTTCTTTAAAGAATAATATATGGAGGTATGAGAAGCTCATTACATAAGCTTCTCTTTACCCATAGAACGTCTAAAGGGATAACCGCCCCTGAGGAACGAGGCTCAGAGGGGGGACGCCCCCGGGTTGGGTGGTGCCTTTAGATATTGCGCAATGTCTAAGGATAATCTTTGCGACACTGTAAAGGGGGGTGAAGAAGAAGATTCCGCATCGAGTAAGGGAGACTGATTCAAAGACAGAAATTAAATTGAATCAGGTTTGCCCGAAGACAAAAAAACCCTTTTTAAAGAAAGAGAGGAGATTTGACTAAATGAGTAGAACGAAGAAGATAGCCGTATTAGCTATCATTGCTATGGTTCTGACCTTGATGCCTGCTGCTATGTTTGCTGCAACAGCTGACAGCACCAGACTTGCAGGTACAGACCGAATTGGAACATCTCTAGAAATTGCTGGCGCAGGCTGGACTACTGCTAGTACAGTAATCCTTGTTCCTGCCGATCAAGCCAACCTCGTTGACGCTCTGGCTGCCGCACCTTTAGCCGGCCAGGAAAACGCCCCGATCCTTTTAACAGGCAAAACAGCCCTTGATGCTAGCGTAAAAGCTAAAATCGCTGCCCTGGGTGCTACCAAAGTTTATGTTATCGGTGCTATTTCCGATGCAGTTGTTGCCGAAGTCAATGCGATTTCCGGTGTTACTGCTACGAAGCTTGCTGGTGCTGATCGCTGGGCTACTGCTAATGCAATCAACGCTAAACTGACCAGCCCTGCTGGTACTTTCGTTGTTGGTTACAATTCGCTGGCAGATGCTCTTTCTGTAGCTTCCTATGCTGCAGCTAAAGACTTCGCTATCGTACTGACCAAAGCTGACGGAACTGTAGATTCCTCCAAAATTGTTGGATCCACCACCTACCTGGTAGGCGGAACCACAGTTGTCAAGGATTATGCAGGTGCTACCCGTCTTTCTGGCGCTGACCGTTTTGCAACCAATACTGCAGTTGTATCCACCCTCGGCTTCAACCTGGGCAAAGTTTATATTGCCAATGGCTTAAGCCTTGTTGATGCTCTTGCAGCTTCTTCACTGGCTGGTAAATACACTGCTCCTATTCTTCTTTCCAACGGTTCCAGCGTTCCTGCTGCAAGCGTTGTAAAAGATAAAGTAGAGACAGTTATTGCTCTAGGCGGAACTAATGCCGTTTCTGATGCAGTAAAAAACAGCGTTACAGCTGCACCGATCAAAGAAATCACCTCTGTAGCTGGTGTTGACGGCAAAGTATATTATTCTACTAACGCCGGACAGTTCTTGGCTTTCACCGTAAATGGTGGACGCACAATTAGCCTGAACGCTTTAGAAAACCTTGGTTATGATATTGAGTTTACTGCAACTGACAATGTTTTCTTCGGTACGGATGTCAGCCTTACGGGCGAATTATTCAAGGATGATCTCGATGGCCTTCTGGTTGACAGTTTCTTTGATTTTGACTATACCATCGTAGTTAAGAAAGATGGGCTTATTGTCGCCGAGTCAGATCCTGTAACAGTAAGAGTTATTGATGGTGACTACGCTGCTGCTAGCGCAATCACCTCCTACAAACTGGCTAAAGTTGATGATGCTGATGCAACCACTACCCTTATTGACAAACTCAGCAGCAACACATTGGTTAAGGGCGAGTATGCTGCCGTTACCGAAGTTAAGGCAGATACTGTCAATGGCAGCAAAAACGTTGACATCTTAGAAGATGTTGTACTAAGTTCTTCGAATCCGTATGTTGTATCTATCTCTGACACTACTCCTACGGTTATGCGTGCAGAAATGCCTGGATCTGCAACGATTACAATCGAATCGGGTTCGGTAACAAAAACATTTACCATCAATGTAGTAGGTGCTTCCGGAGTACGTAAAGCGAGCAAAGTTACAGCTAGCTCTTCTTCTCTAAAAGTTGCTACTACCGGTACAGCATTTCTTCAATTGACTGTTTTAGACCAGTACGGCGATCCATTCGTTGGTGATGAAGATGATGCATATAGTTACGCTATTGATGCTAACGTCTATAATGCAGACAGCGAGATAATTGCTGATTGTGCTGGTGGAGACCCTGATACTAAAGGAAAAATAAACATTGCAGTGGTTGACAATGCTGCAGCTACAACAGGATCCGGTTCCCTCTTTATTAAAAAAGTTAACGCTGATGGTTTAGTTGGTTCCTCAGTGTTAAGCTTACCAGTCGCTGTTTCCGCCCAATCTGCTGTTGCTAAATATGTTATTGAAGCTGCTAATGGGGATTCTGCCGATTACACAATCGACCTTAACCCAGAAGCTGCTGCAAAAGACAAAAATGTAAATGTAGGTCTCTATATTATGGGATACACTTCGGGCGGATATGCGGTAGCTCCTGCAGAAGCTGCTGAGATTGCTGGAATCACAGAAGTATGTCCTTCTAGCTTCCCTGGTATGATAACCGCAGATGCTGCTCCGGCTCTTGGTGGCCTTGTTACAGTAACTGGAAGCCTTATTCCTGGATTTACTGGAACTTCCCAGGTTAAGGTCACAACAACATCTGGTATAGCTGTTGCCAACAGGACGATTACGGTTAAAAACACTGCTCCTGCAATTACAGATGTAACTTTTGAATCTGTAGGCACAGTAACAGACACCAGCCTGCCGATTTCCGAAGTTCTGCAAGTTAAGAATATTGCAACCAACGGTTCCGCTGGTTATGGTAAAATCAAGATCGACGATGCTACTGGTTATATCTTCTATGATGTAAATGTTGCTGGTGACGGCGAAGATGATACCTATGATGTTGGCGATGTACCGATTGGTAAAGTTGAAGTTAAGAAATATGGTACTGGAACCCTTAGCGGTGTGGCTCTGGCAGCTGGTGATATTACCTGGGATGCTGGCACAACTGGCAAAATCTCCATCGGTGTCACTAAATGGGGAGCTCCTACGCCATTCAAGACTATCGTAGTAACAATTAAATAAATTTTATAAAACAAATTACCTTATTAAAATGAGGTAATGAAGAAGGAATCGCTTAAGGGCGATTCCTTCAGGTTACTGACTGACCCCATGATTAAAAAATCATGGGGTCATTTCTTTAGGCGCGCTACGCATGGCGCGTAACTAGACGGTGAAAGTCCGCTATGGGGATGGCAGTTGCATCAATGGAATCATTTTTTACTTTTGTCATTAGAGGATTCCAAAGGCATCTCGCTTAGCATTTAATACCTAAATAGGTGATTCTGCTTGGAAGAAGAATATTTTTCATCTTTACTTCTTTATTACTGATAAATAAGGAGTTATAATAAAGATAGTAAAGCAGTAGTGAGCAATTTATCAACACTTTAGGAGGATAAAAATGAAAATGAAACCCTTATATATACTGCTTCTATTTACGTTTTGTTTAATGATACCGGCGCCGGCGCTTGCACTGGATTATTGGGATCAATTTCCTAATACTATCCATAAGATTGAGTTTAATGATATCAGAACATTGCTGATGAGTCGTAATCCTACAATCAGATATAATACAGAGATGCTTGATAGTATGGCTGGAACGGGTATAAGTGTTTATGATTCAGCACTCAATGCTCAGATTCAGAATTTAACGCTTGCTTACGCTAAGGAAGCTCAGTATATTCAGTATAATACCCAGGTTCAGCAGGTTGAAGTTACCGCACAACAGCTGATTTTAGCAGAAAAAAGCTACCAGGTGTCTTGTAAACAATATGAACTTGGCATGATTTCAAAAAATGCCTTGTCAAAAGCAGAAAATGATGTAAAGAGCCTTACAACTCAGATGAGAGATTTACAAGACTCGCAAAAAAATATTATCAAGCAATTCAACCTTGCCATTGGGCAGGATGCTGATATTCAACTGGAATTAGGTCCGGTTCCTCTAGTACAGGACAAATGGATTAAAGAAATTGATGCTAACAAGGACTATGAAAGCATTAAAAACAATAGTTATAAGGAACGAGCTGCTAATGATTACAATATCCAATCCGATGAAGAGAGAAAATTTAAAGACAGTTTTTATCAGACTTATCAGACGCTTTTAGATAAACAAAAAGCCTTATTGCTTGAGCAGCAAAAAATGACTGTGGCTGGAAACGAATTGAAGTGTGCCCAATTAAAGGCGGATCTAGGAATGCTTTCGCCGATTCAGCTCCAATCCCAAAAATTAAGTTATGAAGGCCAGAAACTTGCACTTATTAGTGCTCAGAATATGTTATTCCTAGCCTATCGGAACTATGAATGGGCTCAGGAAGGTCTAATTGTATCTTCTTCGTCTTCAGCATCATACTAGATGAATCTGTAATCAAATTACTACGAGTGAAATATCTTGGAGAGCAACAGTTAGCTGAAATAAGAGCTTAAGCTACTTAAATGATATACTCCCC
The DNA here is from genome assembly GCF_000305775.1 of Dehalobacter sp. DCA. Classification (NCBI taxonomy): domain Bacteria; kingdom Bacillati; phylum Bacillota; class Clostridia; order Eubacteriales; family Desulfitobacteriaceae; genus Dehalobacter; species Dehalobacter sp. DCA. The sequence continues at coordinate 2,726,098 of NC_018866.1, read as the reverse complement.
TTAAAGTGGACAGTGGAAAAGATACTACAAAAGAGGATAAATAGCCTTCAAAGGTCGTTGATTTAATCAATGACCTTGTTTTTGTTCAGCGTAAGCGATTAATTAATATTAGGGTACCTTGACAATACTAAACCCCGGTACGATGTACTTTCGTTACCGGGGTTCAACGTCATTTATCATTCTTCCATATTCCGGCAGTAGGCCGGAAGTATTGGGGACTAAGGCATAAAATCTTTTATTTTGAAGGGTCTGTTTTGAAGTCAATACTCGGCATCTTGCTAAAGATATGTACCAGGTATGTAAACTATTAAGTCCGTTTTTTTGGCTGTTTCTACAGTGCTGGAAATCACAGCACTAGCCTGGGTTCCCTTTGTTAATATACCAGCTCTTTCTGCCTATTACAAATGGACGGATCGCATTTTCAGCCCGGTTATTAGACAATTCAATTTGACCGTTTTCCAGGAATGTTGTGAGTACCAGCTGGAATACAAACTGGCAAGTGCAAGTATCTGGAGCATTATCAGCAGCAGCCTGAGCGCGGAAACAGTAACTTATACCAAAACGGGCCTGGTTAATGGAACGAGCTACGGGGTTAGAATCAAAACCAAAGACAGCCCCAGCAGCTGGTCGGGCTATTCGGATATTGTTGAAGAAATATCAACAGCTATAATTTGATTTAAACGGGATAAATTGGGATTATTTTTGCCCAAAGCAAAAGGAGACAGCTAGATTTAACAATTATGGATGTCTCTTAAATTTTTCTAAGGCCGATGACAATATCTTTGATAGCGAATTATTCAGCGATATATAAAGGCATTTTTGAAGAAATTATTCACACAACCTTACGGAATCGTTCACCAAACGTTCACAAACATTATCTAAAATGATAGAGGGAAGAATTCCCTTGGAAAAATGGAAACAGGAATAAAACACACATACAAGCATTGATACACGAAAAGGTACAATATACAGAGAGAAGTAATAAAAAAGGAGAATGAAAATGCGAAAACAGTATCGAAAAAGAGCAGTCTCAGTGGCAGCTATCTTATTTATATCGTTCATCTTAGTACCTATACAAGTCATGGGGACGGAAACCGATTCGACAAATGCGGCAAATATGATAACTACTTATACCCTGTTATTTGATAAGATTCAACAAGAAGTTCTTGAAAAGAGTCCAGATGTGGCTGATAATATGGAAACCTTTCTCGACAGTGATACCGGACTGCAAGCCCAGTACACGCGCGATAAGGCAAACTATAGTGTTGTATGGGAGGTTCAGAGCTACTTTTTCCAATACAATGGACTTCAAAAACAGCTAAACAGTGGCCATGCCCAGTTACCAATACTAGAAAATCAATATAATTTGACTAAAATAAAGGCGTCCTATGGAGTGGCTACTGAGCAGGACGTTCTTACAGCTGAAAAAAGTTTGACTGATCTGAAGAATAACTTGACGTCCTATCAAAAAGAAATGGACGATATCCTCAAACAGGTAAGATATCAGCTTGCATTAAAAAGTGATGTAAAAATCATCGTCGACAGTGTACCATACGAGAACATTGATTTTGCCAATATAGAATATGATCAAGATTTACCGAATGCAATGGGAAATAGTTATGATATCGGTCTTGCAGACTGGTCAGGGGATAGCACCAAACTATCTAAAACAGTAATTGAGTTTAAAAGCTCTTTTCAAACTGCCTATGGCAATCTAAAAACGGCTGTTGAAAAAGTAGAATACAATGATCACTATGCAACAATCGATCAAAAAACCTTTAAACTGGCAGAGATAAAATATAAGTATGGCTCAATAACAAAACAAGAATATTTAACTGAGGAATATAATTATATTAATGCCCAGATTAGCAACGATCAAGACAAAAATGATTTATATAAAGCCTATGTCAAATATGAATGGGCCAAAAAAGGCTTAATTGTGAACTAGTTAAGATGTGAAAAGCGGAGGAGCAGGAATGAAAAGACCAAAGAAAAAATGGGTGATCCTGATTGTTGTACTTATTATCTTAATAGTCGCGGGCATTGCAGTAAAAACCTTTGTGTCTGCTAAAAATGAGACTATGAGCACAGTGGTACCGATGCAGACAGCGACATTAAGCAAAGGAACGCTCATAGACAGCATCTCATCCTCAGGAACGATCTACAGTTCGAAAGTAGAAAATGTCTGTTCAAGTGTAAGTGCTCCGATTGACAAGATCTATGTTAAGGTTGGAGACAAAGTCAAGGCAGGACAGCTTTTAGCAACGCTAGATATGGAAGAAGTATACAATAATTGCGAAAAGGCCAAAGCAACTTTAAATGCAGCAAAAAGAGACTTGGATGCGAAAACCACTACATATGAAACAGATAAAGCGCTATACGAGTATGATGGTGTGACAGCGGAAGAACTTAAATCTGCCGAATCAGCGCTTGAAAGTGCCAAAGAAAGCTACGAAAATGCGCAAACAAGTTATAATACTTTGAGTAAAGACCTCAATGAAGGCAATATTACGGCGCCAATAGATGGTACCGTGACAGAATCGAACGCGGAGGTCGGACTGCAGCCGCCGACCGATGATATCCTGTTTGTGGTCGAGAATATCAATGATTTATATGTAACGGCTAATGTCAGTGAGTATAATATTGCGAGCATTAAGGTTGGCCAGGATGTCCAAGTGACGACCAACGTCACTGGGAATACAATTTATCAAGGAACATTATCCTATATTTCTCCTAAAGCCGTTAGTGAGTCTGGCTCAACTGATGTTGAATTCGAGGTTAGGGTGAAAATTCTGAAGCCTGATCCACTGATTAAGATTGGCATGAATGCTTTCCTCGAAATCATCCTCACATCAAAGGAGAACGTTTATTCTGTTCCTTTCGATGCAGTTGTTACTGCAAAAGACGGTACAAATTTCATTGATACAGTGAAAAATAATACCATTGTTCAAATCCCTGTCGAAACCGGTCTCGAAAACTCCACAAATGTTGAGATCTCAGGAGCTGGCTTGGAAGATGGCTTGATTGTTGTTACCAATCCTACAAGTGTGACGGTTGGGCAGACGGTTGACCTGTCAGCGAACTCAAATAGGGCGGCGGTAGGAAAAGATCGAAATGGAACGGCACCATCCGGAACAGCTCCAAGCGGAGCAGCAGGGGGTACGGCTTCTGGGCAATCATCAACGGACGGAACTGCTTCAAAAGGCGTAACTGCGCAATGAACTATAACAAAATGATCAGTGAATCTATAGGGATAGGGTTGATGAGTTCATGATTGAAATTAATAATGCGATCAAAAAATACTATGTTGGAATGCCAAATGAACTGACTATTTTGAAAAATATCAATTTGAATATCAAGGAAGGTGAATTTGTCTCCATCGTAGGGGCTTCTGGTTCCGGCAAAAGTACCCTGATGAATATTATCGGAGCTTTGGACCGTCCAACCTCAGGAACCTATACCCTTGACGGGATATCCATTGAGGATATGAGCCAAAATGAATTGTCAGAAATTCGCAATAAGAAAATAGGCTTTGTTTTTCAGACGTTTAATTTGATTCCCAGATCTACGGCTTTAAGCAATGTTGAATTGCCACTGTTTTATCTGGGGATCCATAAAGAAGAAAGAAGAAAAAAAGCCGTGGAGTTACTAGAACTTGTAGGAATGGGAGACCGGATGACACATATGCCCAATGAGCTTTCGGGGGGGCAAAAGCAAAGGGTTGCCATTGCCAGAGCTTTAGCTAACGATCCGGCAATCATTTTAGCAGATGAACCGACAGGTGCCCTAGATACCCAGACGGGGAAAATGGTGATGGATATTTTTTTGAAAATCCACCGTGAGGAACATAAAACAATTATTTTGATTACCCATAACCCTGAATTGGCCGAAGAGGCAGAACGGCAGATTACGCTGAGTGATGGTATGATTACCGGAGATTTCTATAACAGCGATATTTCCCGCCTAAAGTGTGAAGCAATGGGGGTGAAGGCATGATCTGGGAGAATATCGTTTTGGCCTTGGCCTCCTTAAGAGCCAATAAAATGCGGGCATTGTTAACAATGCTTGGCATTATCATCGGGATCACCTCTGTTATCGCGATCGTGACCATTGGAAATGCTATGACAGCCTCCGTGAGTTCCAATATGTCATCTTTTGGCACGAATAATATTACCGTCATGGTTCGGGAAAAATCGGAGAAACAGCGGACGATGCCCGGAGGCATGATGATGATGACAGGCGGAGGCGGTGGAGCTCCTCCCGGGAGCGGAGGAAAAGGAATGCGCGGAAGCGGCAATACGTCCGAACCTCAGGATTCGGATTTAATTTCGGAAGAAATGATCACAAAAATGGAACAAACCTTTCCAACGGAAATAGCAGGAGTTTCTCTGTCAGAATCAGTCGGGAGTGCGACAGCAAAAGACGGAGACCTCGATGCCAATGTGATGATCACAGGGACTAATACGGATTATCAACTGGCAAATGACTTAGAAATTCTTGAAGGGCGATATATTTCAGACAAAGATATAGAGAACTATCGCAATGTTGCCGTTGTCTCAGATAAATTCGTCAAAAACATGTTTCCGGATGGAACGGATCCGTTGTCCAAGGTAGTCAAGGTCTACACAGACAGCAAAATCGAGCTATATACCATCATCGGCGTGTATAAATATGATGAATCAACGATGGGTCAGCAGAGTACCTCGTCTGAAGAAGACGTATCAACTAGTTTATATATTCCGTTCCCTATCGCTAAATTGGATTCAGATCAAAAAAATTACCAGAGTATTACAGTCATTGCGAGCAGTGGTACGGACGTACTGACATTTTCAGATGACTTACAAACTTACCTTGATAATGTCTATCGCACCAATACTGTCTGGGGTGCCAAGGTGAATAGCATGGAATCTGCACTGGAATCAATAACGAGTACTTTGAATACGATTAAGACGGCGATTGCGTTTATAGCAGGCATATCCTTGCTTGTCGGTGGGATTGGCGTCATGAATATCATGCTGGTATCCGTAACGGAAAGGACAAGAGAAATTGGGACGCGGAAAGCTCTTGGCGCGAAAAACTTCCATATCCGACTTCAGTTTGTGACGGAGGCAGTGATTATTTCCGGCATAGGCGGTCTCATTGGAATCATCATCGGCACGACAGTCGGAGCCATCGTTTCGGTTACGCTCAATGCTCCTGTAACGATTTCTCTGTTGGTGACGATTATCAGCTTCCTATTCTCGATGGCTATCGGCGTATTCTTTGGTTATTACCCGGCCAATAAGGCAGCGAAGCTTGATCCGATCGAGGCGTTAAGGTATGAGTAGATTTTAAAATATAGATTGTATAGAACTTCAAATGAAGTCGCTGAAGTAACCCCGGTACGATGTATTATTGCGCCGGGGTATATTTGCAATTTGTTGTATAAATGGCTAATTATGGCGGACAATTCGTAATGTAGATATGGTATAATATGCATATATTGTATAGATGAAGTATTCGTAGTATCAAATAGGGATAGAAAAGAAAGTCATTCTAAAAGTATTTATTTAAAAAAGTCTAGAATCAGATTTTCTTCTGTCTGGTACTATTTATGTAATAGCTGACGATATTATCTAAGGGGTATTTGTTTAAACAACGGGAGGCAGAGTAATGAGGAAAAGAATTCTAATTGCACTTTCTTTAGTAATATTGCTAATAGGCAATTCTTTACCGACAAATGCTGTGGAGCAAGTGAATAAGGTTACATATAGCAAAAGATACTATTTGCAAGAAAGCCATAAAAAAATTAGTTCCGATCTCTTAAAATTGATTGATGAGCAATATCGGACAAATAAAGAAACGAAAGAGCAAGTAAAGTCAGCCATAAAAAATATGAAAGCGCTGATTAAAGCCGAAGATTCGTCTTCATATGGACTGAATAAATCGAATGATGACTTAGTTTACGTTTATATTCGTGTTAATGATAATGAATCTACCCATATTATTGATAACTACGCCAATAAAGTGAAGAATAGAGACGAGAAAAATCATGTTATTACAGCATGGGTGGAAGTAAATAAAATCAACGTTATTGCCTCTTTAGAAGGAGTAAGATCTGTTAATACTGTTCTTCCTCCTCAAGTCAATGTGGGGTCTGTGACAAGCCAAGGGGACGCTCTTCAAAATGTAGATAGTTTTCGAAATCTTTCGGGTATAGATGGGACAGGTGTAAAAATTGGAATTATCTCTGATGGGGTGGATAATCTCGCAAGTGCTCAAGTGACCGGTGACTTGCCGGGAGATGTTATCACACTCAGTAACACTGTCGGCGGCGATGAGGGAACAGCCATGTTAGAAATCGTTCATGATTTAGCTCCTGGTGCACAACTATATTTTCATGATTGTGGTGACAATGAATTAGCATTTAATGATGCGGTTGATGCATTGGTCAATGCGGGTTGCCAAGTAATTTGTGATGATATTGGCTGGATCACTCAGCCGTTCTTTGAGGATGGCATTATAGCCAGTCATATCAGCAGTGTAATTGACAGCAATAATATTGTTTATGTTTCATCAGCTGGGAATGAAGCACAAAACCATTATCAGGGAATTTATCGGGCTGATAATACCGGATACTACTTCCACGATTTTGATCCTTCTTCAGCAGGTTATTCTCCTTTACTTGTATATATTCCATATGGGGAAACAGTAAGAGTAGTCTTGGAATGGAACGATCGATGGGGAGCTTCAAGTAATGATTACGATTTAATTTTAGCCGATCTAGATGGAACCTCCTTTGTATCTTCAATCGAGGAACAAAATGGTGATGGCTACCCGTTAGAATTTGTGTATTGGACGAATACCAATGCCTCAGGTTATTACCAGATCGTAGTTCCTAAATATGCAGGTGTAGCCAAAACCCTTGAACTATATGTTTACGGGGGCTATATTGCAGATGGGTATTATACATCCTCTGATTCAATATTTGGGCATGCGGCAGTACCTAAAGTAATTGCCGTAGGTGCTGCAAACGCAGATTCTCCTAACAAAATTGCATACTATTCATCACAAGGACCAGTAACTATTTCCTATCCATCAGCAGTCAAAAGAAATAAACCTGACATTATCGGAATAGACGGCGTCAGTGTTACGGGGGCGGGTAGCTTCTCTAATCCATTTTATGGTACGAGTGCTGCAGCACCAGATGTTGCTGCCATAGCAGGCTTGCTCTGGGCGCAGAATCCTTCAAAAAGTGCCAGTGAAATTAGAACAATGATAACTAAGGGCGGTATAGACCTTGGGACTGCTGGTTATGACACGGTATACGGATATGGTATGTTAAATATGATTTTAGCGGCTTCTCCCTGTATACCTGAGAATCTAGCTGCAGCGCCGAGCGATAAAAGTGCGATAATAAGCTGGACGGCAAATGCGGAGAGTGATATAGCCGGATATCAACTGGAGTATAAGACAACAGCGGCGACCAACTGGACCGTCAAAACACTCGCAGGTACAGTAACAAGTACGACCGTAGGCAGTTTGAGCAATGGAGGAACCTATCAGTTCCGACTAAAGGCCAAGGATAGTGCCGGAAACTTCTCAGGATATACAGATATCGTAACTTGTATGCCAGTGGATAATGTAGCACCGGGCGTTCCAACAAACTTTAGGATGACATCGGTTAATGACGGCAGGATAGTGCTGGCGTGGACAGCGCCGACAGCGACGGATCTATCGGGATACCGAATCGCTTATCAAAAAGCCGGAGATACAGAATGGACCGAAATAGGAACAATAGCGAAAATTGTAACGTATACAATGACGGGACTGGAAAACGATATAAACTACAAACTAAAAATACAATCTAGGGATAGTACAGGGAATTGGTCGGCATACAGTTCGGAAATTGAAGCAATGCCCCAGGATAAAACACCACCTGCAGTACCTACGGGACTGACAACATTAGTGGGGACGGATAAGACGATACAAATTAGCTGGACAGCTAATACGGAGACGGATCTGGACGGATATGAAATAGTATGGCAGAAGTATGGAACAACCATTTGGCAGAGTGAAGTCGTAGGGAAAGAAACACTAAGTAAAACAGTAGAAAACTTGACGCATAATACACGATATTACTTTAAAGTTAGAGCCAAAGATTTGAAAGGGAACTGGTCGAACTATTCAACTGTCGTATATGCGATAGCCAAGGATCAAGTCGCTCCGACTAGTCCAGTGGGTCTAGCTGCAGCACCGAGCGATAAAAGTGCGATAATAAGCTGGACGGCAAATGCGGAGAGTGATATAGCCGGATACCAACTGGAGTATAAAGCAGAAGGGGCGGCCTATTGGACCATCAAAACATTTGCGAGTACAGTGACGAGTACAACAATCGGAAGTTTGTACAATGGAAGAACCTATCAGTTTCAGCTAAAGGCCAAGGATAGTGCTGGAAACTTTTCCGGGTATACAGACATCGTAACTTGCGTTCCAGATCTATAGATGAATTCTTAATTTATGATCTCACTCTAGAAAATGGAAAATTTGTAGGGATCAATTAAAAGTGCCTTGACGAAGGTGAACCCCGGAACGATGTTCTTTCGTGCCGGGGTTTAGCGTCATTTAATCATTCTTTTTACCGTCTATTTGGAGGTAACCAAGAAAGCCTCTTTTACAGGTTTGCAACGTTAACAATATCCTATATTTACCGATTACACAGTAATAATGGAAAAGTATAAAATTGAATCTCTTACAATATATATTAAAAAATTGGATATTATTATGGTATAATATGTAAGAAAATGAGTATTTTACAATAGTTCTAAAAATAAATCTCGTATAGTACAGTCAATAGAGGTCAAGATCACATTCAGGAGGCCATCAACATGAAAAAAAACAGATTCTTTTTTTCAGCTGCGATTATCCTTTGTTTCTTACTGGTAGCAACAGCATTGCCAGCAAGTATTCAAGCAGCAACGGCACCTACAGTACCGACCAACTTAACTGCGGCTGCTGCAAGCTCCAGCTCAATTGACTTGACCTGGGATACTGTCGATGGGGCTACCTCATACTGGGTTTATCGGTCGCAGTCTTCAACAACAAACTTTCTGAAGATTGCAACGGTCACGGATGTATCTTATACCAATACAGGCTTATGCGCGAACACAACATACTATTACAAAATAAGAGCTTATAATAGCAGCGGGACAAGCACTTATACATCAGCCGTATCCGCAAAGACCTCTGCTCCCACTGGGGAACCGTTAACCCCAACCGGTCTGGAGGCAACAACGCTTAGTTCGAGTCAGATTGAGCTTGTCTGGGATCCGTCAACAGATGCAGAATCTTATTATCTCTTTAGAGATACTTCGTCTTCAGGCTCTTTTACTACAAAAATCGCCACAGTGAAGACGACCACGTATACCAGCACTGGGCTGACTGCAGGCAAACGGTATTATTTCAAGGTTCAGGCGTATAACAGCGGTTTTGGGACCAGCAGTAAATCATCTTACGCCTATGCCACGACGGAAACGGCAGTGCCTGATATGCCGGATAATCTGGCTGCAACTTCAGTGAGTTCCAGCCAGATTAATCTGACCTGGAGTTCGGTGTCTGCAGCAACATCATATTATGTTTACCGAGCCACCAGTTCTTCCGGGACGTACTCCAAAATAGCAACAGTTACGGATGAAAGTTACAATAATACGGGACTTTCTGCGAATACGACCTATTATTATAAAATTAGATCTTACAATAGCTATGGAACAAGCGATTATTCTTCATATGCCTATGCGACAACTAAATCTGCAAGCAGTACTGGAGACACCTCGAATGCCTATCGACTGGCCGGTACAGACCGTTATGCTACTGCTGCCAAAATTGCAGAAGATGGTTGGGACTCTTCCTATTATGCAGTAATTGCCAGCGGAGAAGGTTTCTCGGATGCTTTATGCGGATCACCACTGGCGGCTAAATACGATGCGCCGATCTTACTGACATCGAGGTATGAACTGAATGCGCAGGCAAAAAGTGAATTGGCCAGCCTTGGGGTAAAGCAAGTATTTATTATCGGAGGAACTGGAATAATATCGTCCTCGGTCGAACAGGCAATTAAAAACCTTGGTATCAGCGTTACCAGAATTGCCGGTACGGACCGCTATAATACATCCTTGCTGGTAGCGGAAAAGATAGGAACTTTTGACCAGGCAGTGGTTGCTACCGGGAGCAATTTCCCTGATGCATTGTCTATTGCTTCGATAGCCGGGATTAAAGGGTATCCGATTCTGCTAACGGACAAGTATTCGATCCAGTCTGATATTCTTTCTTACTTAAAAAGTAAAGTCACGACTACGATTGTGGTCGGAGGTACCGGTGCAATTAGCGACAGCATTTATAACAAGCTGCCTTCCCCTGTGAGACTGAACGGTGATAGCCGGTACACAACGAACCTCAGTATTATCAAATATTTTGCGAGTAGCTTTGATTTTAAAAACTGTTACGCTGCAACCGGTGAAAACTACCCGGATGCATTAACCGGCTCGGCACTTGCAGCTAAAAATAATGCGCCAGTCTTTCTGGTCAGCAGTTCGGTGAGCCTTTCTCTTTTAAACTATATTAAGGATCAAAATATATCGTCATTTACCGCATTTGGAAGTTCCAATGTCCTGTCATCATCTGTCTTAAACAGTATGGTCGCATCAGTGTCGGGAACAAGCAGCAAGATACCTGCCATACCGGATGATCTGACTGCTATTGCCTCAAGCCCGATCGAGATTGATCTGGACTGGGATGCGGTAACCGATGCGACAGGCTACTATGTTTATAGAGCGACATCATCTACCGGGACCTATACAAAAATTGATACCGTCCAAACGAGCTCTTACACGGATGATGGTCTCACAGCTGGAAAAACTTACTATTATAAAGTTAAAGCCTATAACAGCTATGGAGAGAGCGACTATTCCACAAGGGCGTATGACACAACAGATGCAGACTATGCGTTGGATACCCCTTCAAACCTTGAGGCAACTGCCTTGAATTCAAAAGAAATTTACCTGAGTTGGGATGAAGTTGATGGTGCCAGTTATTACTATATCTACAGGTCAACCTCATCCTCAGGTACTTACACCAAAATCAAAACTGTTTCGACCAATTCGTATACCGATACAGGGCTCACAGCGGAGGAAACTTATTATTACAAGATACAGGCATACGGAAGCGATGGGTTGAGCGCCTTTTCATCTGTGAAGTATGACAAGACAGACGCAGTAAGCGTACCTGCTACGTTGACAGCTACAGCATTGAGTTCCAGCCAGATCAAATTGACCTGGGAGACCGTCAGTGATGCCGAGTCCTATTATATTTACAGGGCAACCTCCGAGACCGGAACGTATACCAAGATTGCAACCGTAACCGCTCTTGAATATACAAATACTGGGCTCACTTCAGGAAAAACATACTATTACAACATCAAGGCCTATAATGGCAGCAGTCTAAGTGATTATTCCTCAGTGGCTGAGGCAACGACCGAATAGATATGACCAAAGTCCTATTCTCTGTGCTCCGTTGGTATCAAAATGCCTGTCAACAGTTGTATTAAGTTTTTTGGTGAATTATAATAACCATATTAACACGATAAGGGCAAATCCGTCGAAAGGCGGAGACGCAAAGCCACGGGTCTAAAGCCGAAAGGTTATGGCAGCCGGGTTGCCGAATGGGTAACTGAATTAACACTTAATTAGGGTACCTGTTCCAGAACTTGGAGCAGGTATTTTTTTCTCCCCAGGCGGCAAGAACAACAAATTAAGGTTTTGAAAGGAGTAGAAAAATGTTCAAAAAAAGGATTTTGGTATCGGTTCTGTGTTTGCTTTTTACTTTTGCTGTTGCTCCAACTTATGTTTTTGCTGAAACAGTGACGGGTGACACTACAACAACTGAATCCGAGACCATAACAACTGGCGAGGATGCTACGAATACAACAGACGATACTGCTAACGAAACTACGAATGATGCTACAAATGATACTACAGCTGATACAGTCGATGAAGAAATTGCCGATGAAGCTGGTGTAACGCCGGACAGCTGGCTGTACTCACTCGAACAAATGATTGAAAGTGTTCAGGTGGCCGTGACCTTCTCTGCGGAAGGAAAAGCAGAACTGCTGGTCGAGTTTGCGAATGAAAGACTGGCTGAAGCGGAAATCATGTCCGAGCAAAACCAGTTGGATTTGATGGAACAGGTTTTGAAAGTCTATTCAGATACGATAAAGAAAGCCAATTTCCAGGTTCAACAGATCATTGAGGATACCGAAGCAGTTGACGGAACGGATACTACGGGTACAGATGCCACCACTGCCGAGGAAGAAACCACCGCAGCTACCACTGAAGAAACAACTACGGATGAAACAGCCATGGATGAAACGGTGGCAGTTGACACAGAAGAAAATACCGTCATCAGCAATCTACTTGCCAGCATTGAACTTGTCCAAAGTGATGCCGACAAAATTGTCCTGAAAATCAGCGGCAATCTGACGGAAGAACAGGCTGAGATCATGCAGAATATCATCCAAGCCGAAGTCCAGAATACCATTGCCATTAAAGCCTATGTAGCTGCGAAAGTAGCCTATGCTGAAGCTGTGCAAGAATTTGCAGCAGCCAAGGCGGAATTGGGACAAGCCCGTGCTTCAGGTGATGAGGCTGCCATCGCAGCCGCTCTGGGAAAAGTAGAACAGGCTCAAGCATATAAAAATGACATGCAGGACCTCAGAAAAGATGTTCAGAAAATCAAAGTTGAGACGATGAAAGAAACCAAAGAAGTCCTGAAAGAGCAAGCTCAGAACATAAAGGACTACAAGAAAGCCAATAAAGATCAGGCCGTAAGCGGCGAGGAAGAGAGCCTGGAAGCAGGGGACGAACAGGATGCAACAGTTGCAGACGATCAGAATGCCACAGCCGATGGCCAGTCTACTTCGGATGAAACAACAGTCGATGCACAGGCCGTTCAGAACACGGTCATAAATACCTCTTCAAATAACGGACATAACGGTAAAGGGCAAGGAAAAAGATAGGATTTTATATTTTCGATAACTGAGAATCATTCAAATCACATTAAATACCTCCTTAGAAGAAATAGACAGCTATCAGGCAGATAAAGTGCCAGGGCTGTCTGTTTTTGTGGTTTACAAGGAGAAGAACGCGTCTTTTGAAATAAGCTATCAATCAAAACAGAAGGGTTAGGAAATGACATGTACTATTTTTTTGAATTTTTTATAGTTCAAACTTAGCTAAGAGGTTGTTGTTTCGATGACCTTTATATCCTTTACTCCTGTAAGGGAACCGTTTGCCGTAAGGAATATCCCGCCTGCTATAAGCGAGTTCATAACGTCCATGGCTTCAGTCAGCTGAATATCCTCTCGCGGTTGGGGAACCGTTAGGGAAAACGTGTTCCCTCCGGCAGTTGCGAAGGTTAATCTTGCTGTTCGGTTGGTGGTCACAGCCAATTGAATCACCTCCTTGATGCCTGAAGTTGCCCTCTGCTTTACGCTTCGTTTGTTAATTCATCCGTTCTTCTGAAGTAAACGTCAAGCAGCGTATATTCCGACAGACCGAAGATGGCGTGAGCCGTCTCATAGACAGCTTGATCCGAAGCATTGTAAACAATATTGTTAAGGGTTCGCTGTTTGGTTATCGGAGCGCCGGCGGGGCTGACTCCGGTTTGATAAACCAATACCAGAGCCGCGCCGGATGGTGCTGAAACAACGGCCATTCCAATCATCTCCTTTCTCTTTTATTGGACAGCTTACGGCTGTCTTGTACATATTATGCTTGGCTTGTCCAAAGGTTCCCAAAAAAAATCAGGAATTAACTCTAAGCGGCTTCTTAGGGGGCGGCCACATCTTAATTGTCTCTGCCATATATTCAATCAGCTGGTTGGCCCCTTTTCTTTTTTCTTCTTTCAGGTTCGGATCGATATGCGCCAGATTGGTGAGCGCTGTCGTCAGATCGAAGAAGGTATCGGCGATCGTTTTGCAGTAAGCGTCGCATTTTTCTACATACTTGATGTGAGCGTCGGGGTCATGTTCGGTTTTAAGGTTGTGGGTAAAAGGGGCTGTCGTTGCAGAGGGGGCATCACCGGCAGAGGAGGCATTGTTGGCAGATTGGACTTCTGCTTTGACATTCTCAGGATTCGTTGGCATTGACGCAGCCTTAGCCTGCTCATTTTTTAATTCGGAGATGGTGCTGTCGATCGTCTCCAGTCCTTTTTTAAGTACTTGATTCTCCTGAAGCGCCTGCTCTTTTGCCTGATTGGCCTGATCTCTGTCCTTAAGAGCCTGCTGCAGCTCCTGTTTCGTCATATTGCCGACGTTATTGCGCGCGATAAATTCCTCCCGCTCCTCTTCCGGTAAACCCAGTAAGAGGAGAGCCTGGGTGTAAGTCAAATGGGACACTGGTGTCCCATTTGAGCTGTCGGCTTCTTCAGGGAAGCTAGGCTCGTACTCTTCGTAGAGCTTTATCAGCCTGGAGGCAGTTCGGCGAGAATAGTTCACAGACTCTTCCAGCCACTTAATCCATTCCCCGTGTTTGAGCATGGCCTTGGCTTCCTGCAAATGACGGCCGATTTCAATGGCGCTGGTAAGCAATATTTTCTTAGTTTGGTAGGTTATCATATTTATTTCAGCCGCAATGACAAGCGGTGTGCGTTCGGTAGCCGGATTATCCATACCGCCCATCCGTCCTTTCATTATGAGTCTAATTACAGCATATGTAGATAGGCTTCGGATGGTGAGGGCTTGGTTTTGTGACGTAACAGACAAAAGTAATGGCAATGGCAAAAGATAGCTAAAGATAGCAGGAATAGCTATAGACAATAAACGCAGCGCAATAATAAATAAATCCCACGGGTTTTGAATCCGTGGGATTTTTAATATCAAAATGATTTCACGAAGCACGATAGTCTGAAACTCATCATTGGACATAGCGGCTTCCCTCCAAAACAAAATGGATCCTTTAACAGATATTATGCAATATAAAAAAGAAAAAAACACCCATAAAATACCAAAAATTTACAAAATAATGTTGCCATTTATGGGAAGAAAATATTTGGTAATATCTAACTTAAACCCATTGACCCAAGGCACAAAGGAAGATAAGATAAGAGAGGTGGTGTGCCGACCGACCAGTCGGTTTTTAACGACTATCACATTCATGAATATGTCCTAAAAAGAATACACTTAGAAAGATATTGATTTACGGGGGAGTAGAAAAATGAAATTCAAAATGAAACGGTCTGAGCAGGGTGGCAGCCCGGACTTAAAAAAACCGACCGGGAAGAAGAAAATGATCATTACCGTGATCGTAATCCTGCTTGTCCTTCTGATCGGGGTAAGAATCTACGGGGCAGCGCAATCCGCAGCGGAAAAGAAGGCGGCAGAACAAAACAGACAGAATTATGTCCCGGTGGAAGCCTTGACCTTACATAAACAGAGCATCTCCTCTGCGATTACCTTAAGCGGTAAAGTTGAAGCGGATAAAGAAGCTTCCGTGGTCGTCGGCACCCCGGCCAAAGTGGCGGCGGTCTATACCAAAGTTGGGGACCGGGTCAGCAAGGGCCAGGTACTTTTCAGCCTTGATAAAACCGATTTGATGTCCGGCTATAACCAGGCCGCAGCGGCCTATCAACTGGCGCAGGCCGGCTATGAAACCAATATGGCCAATTATGAAAACAGCAAAAAGAATTATGAGAATATGAAACAGCTGTATGAAATCGGCGCGGTCAGCAAGTCCGAGCTTGATCAGGCTGCCGTGGTGGCTTCGGATGCGGTTCTGGAAACGTATAAAGGCCAGTTGGCCCAGGCCAAGGCTGCCTATGATGCGGCGCAAAAATCCCTGAATGATATGGATGTTAAGGCGCCGATCGACGGTGTCCTTACGGCGCTCGATGTGAAAATTGGGTCGATGGTAACGAGCGCCGTTTCTCCGGCCAGGGTGGTGGACCTGAGCAAAGTATTTGTAACGGTCAGCATTAGCGAGCAGGAGATTAACCGTGTGCACAGCGGCCAGTCTGTCCAGATTGAAGTGCCTGCAGCTTTAGTGAAAGTCAAAGGGGCTATTGACAGTGTAAGTATCGCAGCCAATGCCCAGGGGAAATATACGCTAAAAACCTACATTGACAATAAAGACAGCATGATCAAACCCGGCATGTTTGCCAATGTGACCTTAAACATTGCCGGCAAAGATAATGTCTTGGCTGTGCCGACCGATGCGGTGATTTTTCACGGCGGAAAAGACGTCGTGTATGTTGCCAAAGATAATGCTGCAGCCGAGATGGAAGTAACGACAGGACTTGAGAGCGGCACCGAGACTGAGATCGTCAGCGGACTGACGGAAGGGGACATCGTCATTATCAAAGGGCAGAACTTTGTACAGGATGGTACGGAAATCAAAGTCGTAACTGTTGACGGCAAGCAGGTTGCTCAGGAAACGACGGATACGGCAGCTTCGGCGCAAACAGGGGGAGGCGTTCAGAAGTGAAAATATCTGAAACGTCGGTAAAACGCCCTGTTACAGTCCTGATGCTTGTTTTTATTATCATCATTCTCGGATTTGTGTCCTTCACGCGTATTCCGCTGGACTTGATGCCCGAAATGGAATTGCCTTATGCAATCGTGAGTACATCCTACAATGGAGCAGGCCCTCAGGAGATTGAAAACCTGGTCACGCAGCCAATCGAAAAGGCTGTTTCCACAGCCCAGAATGTCAAAAATATCAGCTCCATCACTTCGGAAGGCAGTTCGCTTGTTATTCTGGAGTTTAATTATGGAGTCGATATGGATCAGGTTGCCCTCGACCTCAGAGAAAAAATTGACCTGATTAAAGATTACTTCCCCGACGGCGTCAGCAGCCCAATGGTCTTGAAACTCAATATGAATTCAACCCCGGTCTTGACGCTTTCTATTTCGTCATCGACGATGAGTCTCTCCGAACTGCAAACCCTGTCGGAAGATACGATCCAACCGAGACTGGAAAGAGCGGAAGGGGTTGCTTCCGTGTCCGTGACCGGCGGAACCAAGGATATTATTGAAATCCGGACAAAAAGTGAGAAATTAGCCGGTTATGGCATTAGCCTCGCTTACCTTCAGGGAATCCTGGCTTCGGAGAATGTCAACCTGCCCGGAGGTACGGTCAAGAAAGGGACCCAGGAGCTGACTGTCAAAACGACCGGGGAATTCATGTCGGTAGCTGAGATCGAGCAGCTGCTTATTCCGCTGCCTACCGGCGGAAATGTTCAGCTGAAAGATTTAGCCGATATCGAATTAAAGCCGGATCAGCAGACAACCATTTCCAAAGCGAACGGCAATCCCGGTGTCAATATTTCGATCCAAAAACGTTCCGACGCCAATACAGTCCAAGTTGCGGAAGCAGCCTATGTAGAGATCGACAAAATCCAGGATGAACTAAAAGATGTCAAGATTACGGTGGTCATGGATAATGCAGCCTATATCAAGGCTTCATTGTATTCGGTCGCGGAGCATGGGGTTATCGGCGCTCTCCTGGCGGTACTGGTCCTGTACATTTTCCTGCGAAATATCCGTTCTACCCTGATTATTGCTTCAGCTATCCCGATTTCCATTATTGCGACGTTTTGTCTATTATATTTTACCGGCATTACGCTGAATCTGATGACGCTGGGCGGATTAATGCTTGGTATTGGCCGTCTGGTTGACGATTCGGTCGTGGTGCTCGAAAATATCTACCGCTTCCGACAGAACGGCTATTCCAGGGTCGAAGCGGCAGTGAAAGGATCTTCGGAAGTAATCATCGCTGTCATGGCTTCCACGCTGACGACGGTCGCAGTCTTTTTACCGATCGTCTTTGTCCAGGGATTAACCTCCACACTATTCCGGCAGTTTGCCTTGACGATCGCGTTTTCGCTCGGAGCATCGCTGGTCGTTTCGATGACGGTTGTCCCGATGCTCGCTTCCAAGCTGCTGAAAGTAGAGCGGAAGAATCAGACTGCTGGTTTTGCTGATGCTGGTAAGACAGGGGAAACGGATAAAGCATATACACAGACCGAAGCGGCTGAAGCATCCGAAACATCCGAAACATCCGAAACAGTGAAAGTAGCCATAACGGATGCAGCGGAAGATGAAGAAAATGGCAGGGGATTCTTCCGTACTCCTGCGTTCCTGGCGAAAGCCCACGATAAATTTGACCAGGGCTATGAAGCGCTGCTCCAGGGGTATAAGAAACTGCTCAGATGGGCCCTGGGCCACAGGAAACGCGTTTTTATCGTTACAACCATTGTCTTTGTCGTTTCCATTGCCTCTGTTGCCGCTGTTGGGACAGAATTCTTCCCGACGACGGATGAAGGCATGCTCTCGATCAGCGTTACGCTTCCTGACGGGGCAAAGGTCGGCGATACCTCGGCGGTCATGCGTGAAATTGAAACGAAGATAGAAGATATTCCCGAGATCGATACCATCTTCCTGGATGCCGGATCATCCGGAACCATGAGCCTGACAGGCGCACAAGGCAACGTTGGTACCTTTACCGTGAAGCTGCTTCCTTTAACGGATCGGAAACGCGGCGTCGTGGAGATCTCCGATGAAATCCGGGACCGGATTAAGGACGTACCCGGGGCCAAAACCAGTGTCGCAGCAACCCAGTCCGTGATGAGTGCCGGTGATCCGATCAGCATCACCATCAAAGGTGAAAATCTGGATCAGCTGAAGAAGATCGGAGACGATTTTGTCACCGTGATTAAAAAAGTCCCGGGAACCCGCGAAGTTAAATCCAGCTATGAAGACGGAATACCGGAAGTTGAAATCAACGTGGACCGTAAGGCGGCCAGCCAGTATGGTCTGAGTGCCGGAACAATCGCCTCTGCGGTAAAAGCATCGATCAGCGGGGCAACCGCGACACAGTTCAAATACAATGGGACCGAAATCGATGTAAAGATCAAAGGGGACGAAACGTTTAACCGGAATCTCCAAGCCCTTGAGCAAATTCCCATTACCACGGGCCTCGGCTATACCGTTACGTTGGGCCAAGTGGCGGATGTTTCCGTCAGCCGCGGTCCTGTCAGCATCAGCAGGGACAACCAGGCGAGGACCCTGACGGTCTCCGGTCAGATCAGCGGCAGGGACGTCGGCAGTGTCTCCAAAGATATTCAGACGGCGCTGGCAGATTACCGGATGCCGAATAATTATACCTATGAAATGGGCGGACAGCAGCAGGAAATGGTCGATGCATTCAGTGACCTGTTCCTTGCGCTCGGACTTGCCGTGGTTCTGGTCTATATGGTCATGGCTTCCCAATTTGAGTCGCTGGTTTATCCGTTTGTCATCATGTTTTCCATCCCGCTTGGATTTGCCGGAGCGTTCTTAGGATTATTCATCACCGGTAAACCATTAAGCGTTATGGGGATTATTGGTATTATCATGCTGGCCGGTATTGTCGTTTCCAATGCGATCGTTCTGGTCGACTATATCAATACACGACGAAGAACGTACAAGGAGGACGTGCATGAGGCAATAATCAATGCAGGACCGATCCGCTTGCGGCCGATCATCATGACGACGCTAACGACTGTTCTAGCCATGCTGCCGCTTTCACTCGGGATCGGGGAAGGCTCGGAGTTTCAGGCGCCGATGGCCATTGTCGTTATCACAGGTCTCCTATTTTCAACCCTGGTTACCCTGGTGCTGATTCCGGTCATGTATTCTTTCACGGATGATCTGTCCAACAAATTCAAACGCAAATTCAGAAAAGACAAAAAGTCTAAACCGGTGATCGCAGTAAACACGGATCAGCATACCCTTTAACTTGTAACAAGGGAAAAAGCTTTACTCAAAAAAAGCTGTAATTAAAAGACGAAGAATTTGATTTTACAGGCATCGGATCGGATAAAGGGGGGAACAACGGTGACCAAGGAACGGAAAAAAACTGAAATCCTCCAGGCAGCCGGCAAAGTATTTTATATCAAAGGCTTTGAAGGAACAAAAGTGGACGATGTCGCCAAAGAAGCCGGGATCGGCAAAGGGACCGTCTATGAATATTTTGATAGCAAGCAACAGCTCTTTGAGGAAATGGCCGTTTATAACTGCGAAGAGCATGGACGCAACATTCAGGACATTTTGGAAAAAGGAGGCTCTTTCAAAGAAAAAATCAGAGTTCTGGCAAAATATCAGGCAGAGTTGGTCAAGGAGCATATGCCGATTGCCAGGATGATGTCCTGTTCCAAGATTATGGTCAGGGAGATGGGAGCGGTCTTTATTGAACAAAATATCCGGGTCGGAGAGATTATCAAAAAGCAAGTCGTGCAGGCCATGGATCAAGGGGAAGTCAGGGCTGATATCGATCCGGAATTTGCTTCGGCGGCAATCATGGGCATAATCATGCAGTATTGCGGCAAAAAAGTGATATTTGCTGAGGCCATGCCTGAGGAAGCGGACTATGACAAAATCGTTCAGATCCTGATGTCGGGAATTGGAATAAAGCCGGATGATAACAGAAGATAGTGAGCAGATCATAAAGAATCAATAAAAAACAGGTACGTTTCCGATGGGCTGAAGGTGCTCTCTGCGGGACGTACCTGTTTTTTATTATATAGAATGTTGACTAGTACCATGTAACCCTAAATCTTGTATATCCTGGCGGCGGATTTCTTTTCATACTGCGTTGTCGTCAATCGCCATACACTCGGTATGGCTCAATCCTCCGCCTTGTCTTAAAAGAAATCTGCTCACCATTATATTACAATTTTAGGGGTTACAAGGTACTAGAATATAGCTTAGTTATATCTTGAAATTCAGTTTGATGACGCCGACCTTGACAAGGGCTCTATAGAAAATACAGGCCAGCGGGAACAGGAATACGCCGAGGACCCCCATCACTTTGAAACCAATCCAGATACTGATCAGAGTCGTCAGAGCGCTTAAACCGATGCGCTCGCCCAGTATCTTGGGTTCAATCACTCTCCGTACGACAATGATAATGATATACAGAATGGCCAGACCTGCGGCCAAGAACAGCTGATCCTGGAAAAGCGAGACAACAGCCCAGGGCATTAGCACGGATCCGGTACCGAGGATCGGCAGGATATCTACGATTACGATCAACAATGAAATGACTGCCACGTATTTTACATGGAGGATAGCGAGACCGGCAAAAGCAATAATATAGGTGATTGTGCTCAAAATGACCTGCGCTTTAAAAAACCCTAATGTAGCATTGCGCAAATCACTTAAGACGTAAGCGACTTTCAGCTTGGAGGAATCTTTGAAGAAGGAGTAGAAGAAACGGTGGATATTGCTTAACTGGAATGTGAACAGGAAAACGGATACCAGGTAGATAATCGACAGGAAGAACATGTTCGGTATCGCCGTGGAGATACTAAGTGTTGAGGAACCGATCGCGGATACCAGGTTGATGTTAGCCAGGTCATTGATCCATTTCATGATCATATCGTTTATTTCGGGAGGCAGCAATCCGATCGTTTCCTGGATACGCCCCGTAACGTTCAAAAACCAAACCTGAATTGCCGGGCCGTTCGATTGAATAAAGTCAAGCAGGTCCAAAAATTGAACATAGAGCTTACTGATGATCAAGTAGAGGAAAATAACAATACTGGCAAGAAAAAACAGGTAGGTCACAGACACGGAGAGTGTCTTGCTTTTAAATCTGGAGACCTTGCTCAACCATGCTGCTGCAGGTTCCAGAAAAAGGGCCGTGAAGTAAGCAAGGACAAATGGCATAAAATGCGGAAGAATCTTATAAAGGCCATATGGAATGACGAGGGTTGCAACAATGATTAATACGGCGATAAATACTTTTTTGGAGTAATCAAGAAGATTTGACATTGTCCGAACCTTTCTTATCAGCGATGATCAGAAAAATATGTTTTTAAAATAGTCCTGTTTAGATAATATTATCGGAAAAGCCTTGAATATGCAATCAAAGTCTGGGAAGCACATGACAAATAATCCTGAAACGGAAAGGGGAATGCCCGTTTTCGTCGAATTACTGCTCAGATAAAAAATTTGAACGAAACTTAAACGAAGCCTGAACATGCAAGATCATTGAATTTAGGCCGGACCTGCAAATCATACAGGAGGGAAAAAAGAACGTGAAATTTGGTAAAAGTCTAAGGTTTTTGATGACAGTGCTTCTGGTATTCTGTCTGGGTTTGGGACTTCCGCTGCAGGCTTATGGCGCGGAAAACGATGCCCTGGATGAAGTCAGAACAATTTTGCAGGAGCAATATGTCGATGTTGTTCCGGATGAGATACTGAACGCGCCGACGGTCGAAAAAATGCTTCAAGGGTTGGGTGATAAATACACCGAGTATCTGACCGCAGCCGAATATGATGACATGATCAATTCACTGAATATGTCCTTTTCCGGAATCGGGATAGAACTGGAAATGGTACAGCAGGGGGTCAAGGTTACCCGGATCATTACTGGTTATGGGGCTGATAAGGCAGGAATCAAACAAGGGGACATTATCCTCGAAGCAGATGGCTATTCCCTGGCGGGAAAGACCTCGGAATATTGCGCTGGCAAACTTCGGGGGACGGAGGGAACCAAGGTTCAGGTAAAAGTCAAAAGAAACGCTCAAATCCAGAGCTTCACTGTCGTACGGATGAAGATTGTGATGCCGCTGGCTGAAGGCCGGGTGCTGGAAGGGCATATTGGCTATATCGCAGTTAATTCCTTTGGCGAGGATGTTGCAACCCAGTTCGGCAAGCAGGCCCTGGCCCTGCAGGAAAAAGGCGTAGACTGCTGGATTATTGACCTGCGTAATAACTCCGGAGGGTATACGAAAGCGGCAATGGAGCTGTTGGGTTATTTTATCGGGGATAAAAGCGCGTATATCATGAAAGCAAGGGGAAACCTGGGTATTGTCGATACAGCCGTCAAGCAGGCTTTCACGATGGAAGGGCCGATTGTCTTGTTGATCAATGGGTACACGGCAAGCGCTTCTGAGATTACATCGGCCGCGCTGAAGGACTATGGCAAGGCGACCGTCATCGGGGAAACGACCTACGGTTCAGGCCGGGTTAAGGCTTTGATCCCATTAAGCAACGGAGACTATTTGAAAATGTCCGTTTACAGGTTTTTCTCTCCGTACTATAACCCGATTGATGAGATTGGAATCAAGCCTCATCTGGATTTGACCGGCGTCAATGAGCTGAATACGGCTGTTTTGATGCTTAAAAACTATAAGTCTGAAGATAAATCACAAGATAAATCAGGGTATATCCAGCTGGAGGCGGGCCCTTATCTTTATCCGCTTTCGGTAAAAGAGCTTCGTCAAACTGAAAATTGGGTACTTGGCAAGAAAATCCTGGATTCAGCTTATGTAACCACAACACTTAAACTCGGAGGCCCCAACGGTTGGGAGCCATTTCCTGAAGAGGTTCTCCAGGACCGCTGGCAGATCTACTACCCGGGATATGAAGAGTCCGGAGATCTTAAAAATATCCCGCTCGGCAAGGTGTTCAACGTGAGCTTTAACCGGGAAATGGATTGGAATTCCGTAACGGCAGACAGTATTGAACTGATCAATACTGCTACAGGAGAAAGAGTCAAGTGCGCATACGTGTTTGTCGATCAGCAGCGTATGACTGTGAAACCGGAAATGAAACTTCAAGCCAATACTGGGTATTGGCTGGTGATACATCCTACAATCAAGGATGCTAAAGGTCAGGCAATTACCGGGGGTGTAGCGTCAGCCACAACGGCGAAATAACTTTTCTTTGTGATTCTTATAACAAACAACGTATAAAAATCACCTTTTATGGGAAAGAATAGAAATAGATTAATCCCAAGAGGTGATTTTTTTGGAAGACCGACGATGCCGGAAAGGTTTGGCAGTGATGCTGACCACGGCGATTATCCTGACTGCTACTGCCCAGACAGTATATGCTGTACCTGAAAAATCAAGAGAATTGCTCTATTCCCGGGTATTGGAAATCCAACAGACTGTCCTTGAGAATGTCATGTCAGATGCCAGAGACATTATTCTGACGAAAGCAAATGAGAATCGTATATTCCGGATTCTTTTGGACAAATTCTCCGGACAGCCGGAAAATCAGATTTCCTTTGTGATCGAACAGCTGCCTTTGGAAAATAAAGTTGTTACCGCAAACATAGAATCAGATACGGTGATTGAGACGGCTAAACTGGCCGAATCGACTGATTCAGCAGATTTGATTAATTCGGTGGATTCAGCCCGGGAGCCTGAAAGGGTTACTTCGGATATTTCCCGCAGCAGTCAAATTGTTTATGACCAGGAAGATGTGATACTTTTAGCAAAAATCATTTATGCGGAAGCCCGTGGAGAAAGCTTTGAAGGTCAGGTTGCCGTAGGGGCAGTGGTTCTGAACAGGGTGGAAAGCCCGAAGTTCCCGGATACGATCCGGGAGGTCATTTACCAGCCGGGACAGTTTTCTGCAGTCCTTGACAGGCAGATTGAACTGACACCGGGAGATGAGGCCTATCAGGCTGCGCTGGAAGCGCTTGAGGGGCAGGATCCAAGCGAGGGCGCTCTCTTCTATTACAATCCGCGGACAGCGACCGACAGTTGGATCAAAACCCGCAGTGTGGTAAGAAACATCGGAAACCATAATTTCTGCGTCTAACACAGGAAGATATATGGTTAATAAGATCAAATAAGGGTATATGGCTATAAAGCTATAAGACTTAGGGTTCTTTCCTCAAAGGAAGGCAGCTGAAACGAATCAAAAGATTTGTCTGCAGCTGCCTTCTGTCGTGAAGAACGCTTAACAAAATAGTTTTATATAAAAAGTTAAGTAAGCTTCACGGTGTCACAGCTGCAGCCTGCTTTTCATATTATGACATAGCACAACACAGCGCAATTTGTAAACATACGAGGAGGTTAAAAGATGTTCGGACATAACAAAGGGTTAGGAATCTTTCCCCAGGGTATTGGGGGTATGCCCGGAGAATCGATGGGTATGACGCCGAGACAGCTCAATTTAGTCGCTTCGGAAGGCTTCAGCGGAAACGGAATGGCGACGATCGGAATGGATAACAATTTTTCGGTCATTGCGCACCTACCGCCCGCCCATACATTTAGTCCTTATGCTCCGGCAGTTTATGCGGCTTATCTGGTTGACGGCAAGGGAAAAAACGGATTTTATGCAGGAACGCTAAGACCGACCGGCAATGGAATGTATCAGGCCAATTTTAGGAGTCCTGTGCCACTCGTACATTATGACAAAGTTGTCATTTCACTGGAGAGCCCGCAGTCCATCATGCAGTCCCCGCAGGGTCCTATTGTCATGAAAGTCAAGGAAGGCTTTTTCCCGGGGCTGGGACCGGTCAAGAAAGCCGGCAGCAATATGTGGGGAAAGGTGAGAGGCTTTGTCGGCAGCAGGTTTGGCAGCAAAGATGAAATCAGCCAGAATCAGCCTGCTCCCGGGCAAAATTCCGGGCAGGTCCCTGCCCAGCGGCCAGTTCAGCAGTATCCCCAGCAGCCCCAACAGTCCCAGATTCCGCAATATTCACAGCAGCCTCAAAATCAGCAGTATCCCAATTATTCGCAGAGCCCTCAGTATCTTCGGAACTCACAGCAGCAGTATCCTCAGTATGCCGCCCAGCAACGTACTTATCCGCAGCAGGGTTATCCACAATGGGGAACGCAGATGCAGCCAAACAGGCAAAGATATGACCGACCGTATATGCCTCAGGGCGGATATCAACAGGGACCGGTTTATGGGCAGAATCCTGCTTCACAAGTTTCAGCTATGCAAAATCCGATGATGCAAACTCCAGCGTCTCCGGCGCCGGTTCAACCTCTGGAATTTCAGCCGGCTGCTCAAGTCATAGAACAACCCAAGAATCAGACGATACAGCAAGTATCGGCCGACGAGCCGAAGGAATCATAACGGGCAGCAAAGTTCATCTTTGCCGGAGTCCGAAAAAATAAATATTAATAATACCTGATAAGACGCACGTGGCCGTAAAGGTCAGGTGCGTTTTAATGATTAATTACCGTTTGCCGTATTCGCCGTGTCCGTCCTGCCAAAAATGGTCAGCAGGCCATAGAGAATAAGGCAAGCCAGCGGTACCACGTATCCCGGAACACTGTCGATGGATTTGAGTTTAAAAGCATATAAGGTGGAAGCACGGCTTTGCACAGGCGTAAAAGGGACACTAAAAGAAACATTGATTGTCATTCCTTCCTTCGGGATCAGCGGAGTCTGAGTCATCTTGAGACGAAGTATTCTGTCCTCCCTTAAAGCACTGATGTCCGGCAGGGACTGACCGTATTCTCCCGGAAAGAATATTCGGGCTGAAACCGGAACAGCGGACCATTTATAAAATAGGGCCGTTGCAAGTTCCAGACCAATAATAATAAAATACCCATGCGGAATCATGATTTTGGTCAGCGGGATGATCAGGGTGCCGACTGGACTGTTGTTACTTGGATGGAGTGCGTTGGAGATCAGGAGGGAGATATAAAAAGGGACCGCTGCCTCTATTATTTTTTCCCCAGTCAAAGATTCGGCAGGAGAGGTGTTCTGATAAATTTGACTGCGGTGATGGAATACGGCAGACATTTTTTGCATTGGCCCCCTTTTAATTATTCAGTATTGCCCGGATCATTTTTGTATTTGGGGTAGAACAGGAAGTAAATAAATAAGATAAGCAAGGGGATAATCGTTTTCGGGAGTTTCTTAATTTCAAATATTTCAATGCCATAAATTAATACAAATTTGGTGCCGGTACTTTGAGGCACTCCGGAGTAAGGTGTAATCAAAGCCAAATTAAACGCCAAACCTTTCGGTTCCAACGGAGTTTCGGGTTCCTGCTGATTTCCTGTGTCATTACCACCTGCTCCGGCATCATTTGACTGGGGAGATAAGGGCAGGCCATTAAGGAATAGCCTGATATCCGGATAAGCCTGCTGATATTGACTGAGAGCAGGAATACCCGAGAAAGCAGAAGACCACTTTGCCAGCAGAGAAGTTGCGAGTCCAAGCGCAATAACTGTCAGGTAACTGAGGGGGATGTTTAATATTTTCAGCGGTATCAGCAACGCTCCGGCGGGGCTGTAGCTATTTTGCGGAAACAAACTGTCAGTCAGAAAAAGGGCCAACGTTAAAGGGATAGGTGTTAAGGGCGGGAACATTTCTGCAGAGGAAGAACTTCCAAAGTATTGATTATTCAGATATTGGTTGCTGTTCAAAAACGTCATTAAAAAAATCTCCTATCCCTTATAATAAGAAAAGACAAACGGCAGAATAAGACGTGGTTTATTTGCTCTTGGGATTTAACCGGCTTAGCAGTTCGGAGACATTGAGCCCTTCAGGGATTCGAAAGCCTTCCGGGATCGTCATGGCAGGGCCGTTTTTGTCGCCTCCGATCGTATCCAGAAGCTGCTGGGCAAGATTTTGGATTTCTTTGGGGAAAGGCAGCTGTTCGGCACTGGGCATACCGTAAATTGTGGTTGTGATCGTCAGGTTCACAGTTGCCATTATTTTCTCCAGATCCTGCTGGATGGAGAAGAAGCTTCGGATGGAAGGATATAGTTTGATCAGGCGCATTTTTAAGTCGATGAGCGCTAAGGTATCCTTTTCGGATACCACTTTACTGAACATTTGAGCGGTCAGGATTTGGCGTTCTTTATCCTGATATGCCGCAAAAGCTTTGGCAGCTTCAGGGTCGTTTTGGATTTCGGCTTCTGCTTCTTTCAGCCTTTGTACTTCCGGTGTTTGCAGAAGCGCTTCGCCGAGTTCGCGTGCTTTAACAATGTATTCCATATGAATTAGGCACCTCCTTATGTATCAGGTTATGCAGTTTAAAATGCCGGAGTGCCTTAAAATGCTAAACAAACTGTAATCAATAGGAAACGAAGAACGAAAAAAGTTTTATTCGGGAAGGATTTAAGGGAAATATGTAGAAAAATATTGCGATGAGGAGGAATGAACATTGCGCACTTACCGTTTGGAAATTAGGGTTATTCAGCTTTCCGTATTGATGGCTGTTATTGTATTGGTCTTTGGGTATGTAAATGTTTGGAACGGAGGAACACCGGAACAGTCCGCCAGCGGCAGCTCGACAGTCCAGAACGGCGGAGCAAGCACTGAGGGCGGTGCAGAAAATGAAGCCGGCAATACCGACGGTGATGCTGTTTTGAATGGCAGCGGTACGACTGTCAATACCAAAATGGTGTGTCTGGGTGATTCATTTACGTACGGTTACCCGGGTGAACCAAGTAATTCCTGGCCGCAGCATCTTGCGGATGTCCTGAAAGTGGAAGTGGTAAATTCCGGTCAGACTTATCAGAATGCATCCAGCCTGCTGGATCGCTTTGAAGAGGATGTAATTGCTGAGAAACCGGGCACAGTTATTATTTTTGCCGGCGTTGGAGATGCCATCCGCGGCACACCACTGGAAGAATACCAAAACAATATCAAAGCCATAGTCGAAAAAGCTATAGCCAATCAAATCAAGCCTGTCCTGGTGCTGCCGATTCCTTTCCCTGACACGGATGAGCTCTATAAACAATACAGGGAATGGGAAACTGCTTATGCACAGGAACAAAAGATTACAACACTTGATTTTAAAGGGGTGCTGTTTGGCGATGGGGACGAGATCCTCAGAAAATATTCCGATGACGGGAGATATCCGAATAAGGACGGCTATCAGGCCATGGGCGATTATGCCGCCACAGTCCTGCAGTAATAATTTAACGTATTAACAAAGAGTCAGAGACAGCCTTCGGGCTGTCTTTTTGACGTCGCGGATGGACTAATGCCGAACAAAGATCCTGTGAATAGCGAATTGCTATGTCTATACCTTCATACCGTGCATGCGTAGGATAGAGTTGGAGCTCCACTTATACCATGGATGGCAAGGAGCGGCGGTATTAATGCGGTAAGAAGACGGAGATAAATCCGAAGAAAATAAATCCGCCCAGTCCTCCAAGAAAGGCCCAGACCGGGTGGTTTTCGCGGGACAGCGGCCATAATTCGGCCAGAACCAGAAACACCATCGCCCCAGCGGCCAGGGCCACAAAAAAACAGAGCGAGGTATGGACAAGCTCCATGGCCACCCTGCCGAGCAAGGCACCCAGCGGAGTAAATATTGCAATCAGGAGAGTCAGCGCCAGAATCTTCGGTTTTCTGATCCCGGCCATTACCAGAGGTGTAGCAGTGGCCATTCCTTCAGGCAGGTTATGCAGAGCAATACCAAGGGCGATGAATGTACCCAATTGACCGGCGGATTCGTGCCCCGCAGCAATGGCCATTCCTTCAGGTATATCATGAAGCGCTATGCCTGAGGCAATCAGGATGCCCATCCGTTTCAAACGGCTGTATCTATGATTGGGAAGCTGACGGTTTCTTGCTTTGAGCAGTCTGTCGGCAGAAGACATCAGTATCATACCGGACAAAATCCCGCCCAGGAGCAGTCCCGGCTGTTTGAAGGATGCAGCCAGCGGCAAAAGATCAAAGGCCACCACAGCAAACATGACGCCCCCTGCTGCGGACAGTAGAACGGCCAGAATCCAATCCGGAGGGTCTCCCAGGAAAAGCACAATCAGGCAGCCGGCTGTTGTGGCCAGTCCGGCAATTGTGCTAATGTACAACAAATACAGTGGAGACTGGAAGTCCAGGAGCATTTTTCCACCCGATTCCTTCGGCAGATTGTCAGCAAATTTGACAGGGCCTTATGAATCTTATTTTCAGACTTCAATAAATATTCGCACTGCCTAAAAAACTTCTGAGACGCACTGAATAGAAAACTTCTTTGTTGGAAATAATTGACATAGAAAGAAGTATTTTGTATATATGAATTTCAAGGTACTGAGAGAGGGAAATTAAATGTTAATATTTGTGAATAAAAGCATAATAAAGTTAATTGTCTGCCTGATCTTGTGTTTTAGTTTCTTGGTGATCAATCCCTGCGGCCAGTCAGCAAACAGTGCGGAAACCGAAGCGTATGACAGTACAAGTCTCATTCGCTTTCATGTTATCGCGAATTCGGACAGTGAACAGGATCAGCTGCTGAAATATGCGGTAAGGGATGAAGTTTTGAAGGCTGCTTCCCCGAACCTGGCTGAATCACAATCTCTGGCCGAATCCAGAGAAATCCTTCTGAGCATGGAAGGCCAGTTACTGGAGATTTCCAGGAGCGTAGTCAAAGAGTGGGGGAAAACCTATCCGGTGACCCTTGATTATGGTGTATTTGCTTTCCCAACAAAATCTTATGGTAATATTGTACTCCCGGCGGGAGACTACGAAGCGGTTGAGATCAAGATAGGAAATGCTGAAGGGGCTAATTGGTGGTGTGTCTTGTTCCCGCCTTTATGCTTTGTTAATGTTGAGGAATCCACATCACTTCCTGTTGACGGCAAGCCTGCTGTGCCGTTGAATACAGCGGCCAAACAAAAAAAGCCGACCTATCAGGGGAAAGAAATCGGCTTTTATCTGGAGCGTTTTTTCTAGTACTTTATTAACCGTATAATGATCATATAGTGGCAAGCAATTTTCCACAATAAAGCGTTGCCGTCAATATATGAAGATTAGGGTTAACATGGTACTATATCCCAAGGATCTCTTTGAGTCGGCGGGCCTGAGTGCGGCTGACTGGGACTTCACTTTTGTCCTTGTCCTGCACGATCACAGTATACGTACCATTAAAATAAGGGACAAGCTCCCTCATTTTTTTTATATTGACCAGATAGCAGCGGTGGGTTCTGAAAAAAGTTTTTGGATCGAGTCTGGATTCCAAATCCCGCAGCGTATAACGAGTCAGGTAGAAGTCAGCTTCTGTTTTGACGTAAACATTGTCCTTATCTGTGGAAATATATATAATTTCTTCCGGCCGGATCAGGATGGTTTTCCCGTTATATTCAGCGGCAATCACTTCCAGGGGTTTGAATTCAGGGATATCCTCCTTGACCGGTTCAGTTTTAGGTTGACCTGGAGCAGGCGTTTTACGCTTTCTTACCGTATTTAAGGCTTCTTCAAGCCGCTTCGGATGAATCGGCTTAAGAAGATAATCGTAAGCATGAACACTGAACGCATCAAAAGCAAATTCTTCATGGGCAGTCGTAAAAATTACCGCCGGTTGTTTCGGGCTCTGGGAAAGCTTTCTGGCAAGTTCAATGCCGTTTAAGCCGGGCATATTGATATCGAGAAAAATAACGGAATAGTCGACACTGTCAATTAGTTCCATGGCTTCAAGCGCGTTTTCTGCTTCCCCAACAATTAGCACGTCTTCAAATGATTTCAAGAGATAACGCAGTTCTTTACGGGCCGGGGATTCATCATCAACCAACAAGGCTCTTATTTTCATATTTTTTGACCTCCCTGAATTCTATTTCTTTAGGACAAAGCATATTATCTTTTTAGAAATTTCTTTTTAGCGGACATTTTTATTATTATTTTAGAAAGGAGAACTTCCTATGAGAAAAATACGGCTGCTGCTGACTTTCATTCTGCTGATCGCAGTCATTACACTTCTGGTCGGCTGCAATATCCTGAATGATCTGATCAAGGAAGGCGGAGGTAATGCTCCTTTAAGCAAACTTCTGGATAAGACTGCTCAGGAAGACACGGTTGAAGTGACTACACAATCTCAGCAGACGGAACAAACTGTAAAACTTTATTTCGCAGATGCTGACGGAAAAGTCTTAATCGAAGAGAATCGAACAATTCCCAAGACACTGAGCCTGGCTCGCGAAACAGTAAGCCAATGGCTGCTGGGGCCGGCCGGAAAATCAAGCGCTTATCCGATGGTAAACCCGCAGACGGTGTTATTGGACATTGGAATCAAAAACGGCATTGCCACAGTAGATCTTAGCAAGGAATTCCTTGAGCCTTACAGCAATGTCGCGGCCGAAACTGCTCTTTATGGTTTAGTCAACACCTTGACTCAGTTTCAAACTGCCCAAATCGTGAAGATCCGGGTCGAGGGGCAGGACATTAAAACCTATCGCGGAATCGGTCTGGAGAACTTAAGGTACCGTAATGATTTGATCGGCTACGCCTCAGGAACCGTGCAGGATGATGAAGTAACTGCTAAAGTATCCCCAAGCGGAATCAATCTTTTCGAACAATAACTTCAATATTTTACCATTTGTTGAAAAGATCAAGATACGTTATGATATTAATTATATAACACCTATCGTTAAAATCATCAATAATATTTGAATTATGAAAATTTTACTAGTGTTAATTTCCGGAATATGGTAAAATACTTTAAAAATGATATGTGCAAATATATACTTATATATAGGGGTTATCTATTTGATTTTTTGAGGTGGGGTGTTCGCATGTTAGAGAACAGAGAGTTAGCAGGTCATCTTGACCATTTGCTTCAGAGGCTCACCGTTTCTACCCAAAGGCAAAAGAGTGATTTCGCAGAAAAGCTTAGTATTTCCCGTCAGCAGTTTGAAGTTTTAACGATTATTTTTGAAAAGGGCCAGATTACGATGGGTGAGCTTTGCAAGGAAATTTCTTCAGCCTGTAGTACGGCAACGGATCTGGCTGACAAGCTGGAAAGAGCCGGCTATGTGGAGCGAATCAGGGAAAAACGGGACCGCAGGATCGTAAGGCTTAATATTTTACCCAAGGGAGAAAAACTGGTCAAATCGGTAATTGAGACAAGGACCGAAAGGCTTGAAAGTATTCTGGAATTTTTTGAACAGGAAGACCGGATGCGTATTATCGGCATTCTGGAAACTTTATCCGATAAATATGAGAGGCTTTCCAGAAAAGAATAAAAATCGAATACAACGTTTATCGAACATTTTTGTCGAAGTAAGATCTTTCTGGCAAAGATGTTTTTTTTTGACGGCAAACCTTTTTTAAAAGTTATATTTCTTGAATCCCGTATTTGCGCTATACTGAATAAAAGTGTTCCGGACAAAAAGCGGAGGTAAATTGTGAAAGAGATTCATGTTAACGAGGTCATTTCCGCAGTGGAGAGACTGTGTATTGAGGCGAACTGTATTCTGAATCAGGATGTTATTGATGCTTTGAACAAGGCTCTTGGCACTGAGGAATCCCCCCAGGGCAGAGAAGTACTTCAGCAGCTTTTGGAAAATGCGGAGATTGCAGGCAAAGAAAATATACCGATATGTCAGGATACCGGGATGGCGGTATTGTTTGTAGAAGTTGGCCAGGACCTGCATATTATCGGCGGAGATTTGACGGGAGCCTTGAATGAGGGCGTACGCAGGGGCTATGAAAAGGGTTTTTTGCGTAAATCTATCGTCAAAGATCCTTTTAACAGGATCAATACCGGAGATAATACACCTGCGGTTATTTATTATGAAATCGTATCAGGGGACAAGATTGGGATTACGATTGCACCGAAAGGGTTTGGCAGCGAAAACATGGGTGCCTTGAAAATGTTTAAGCCTTCGGATGGTTTGCCTGCTGTAAAGAATTTTATTGTGGAAACGGTGGATAAAGCCGGGCCTAATCCCTGTCCACCCATCGTGGTCGGAGTTGGACTCGGCGGCACGATGGAAAAGGCTACCTATTTGGCTAAAAAGGCCCTGCTTCGTCCGATCGGGGAATCCAATCCGGTTGAGGAATATGCCCGGCTGGAACAGGAGCTTCTGACTAAAATTAATCATTTAGGGATAGGCCCCCAGGGTTTTGGCGGTCGGACGACAGCACTGGCCGTAAATATTGAGGTATTTCCGACGCATATTGCAGGGCTGCCCGCAGCTGTAAATATTAATTGTCATGTTACCCGACATCGTCAGGTGGTTTTGGAAGGGAGGGTTTCTTCCTGTGAGTAATGATAAAACGGTTGAAACCCGGAAAATTTCAGCACCGCTGGATGATACGACTGCTGCTTTTCTCAGATGCGGTGAAAAGGTGCTGATCAGCGGAGTCATCTATACCGGAAGAGATGCGGCTCATAAGAAAATGGTTGAGGCCTTAGCTCGGGGAGAGGGGCTGCCCTTTGATATTAAGGGACAGGTGATCTATTTTGTGGGACCCGCCCCGGCTTCTCCAGGTAAAGTTATCGGATCTGCCGGACCGACAACCAGTGGCAGAATGGATGCCTATTCTCCTAGTCTGCTGGCCAAAGGTTTAAAGGGGATGATCGGAAAAGGGCTTCGTTCTCCCGAGGTCATACAGGCCATCAGGGAAAACGGTGCAGTCTACTTTGGGGCGATCGGCGGTGCCGGAGCACTCCTGGCTTCCTGCATCAAGGAAGCTGAGATCATTGCCTATCCGGAACTCGGAACGGAGGCAGTCCGGAGACTTGTTATTGAAGATTTTCCTGCCATTGTCCTGATTGACAGCCTCGGGCAGAATCTTTACGAGACAGGAAGGAAAGAATATCAAATATTGGGGTGATGGTTTGTTCTATTCTTTTGAACTGGAAAGGTACCTCGAAGAATTGCTTCCTGCCAGGGATGGGCTGCTTCGTGAGATGGAAAGCGTTGCTTTGGAGGAAACAATTCCTGTGGTTACACCGGCAGTTGGTCACTTCCTTGAGCTAATGGTCAAGATGACGGATGCCAAGCGTATTCTGGAGATCGGTACGGCGATCGGTTATTCCACCGTTTATCTGGCCAGAGGTGCAGCCGAAACCGGAGGCAGGGTTTATACGCTGGATATGAACAGAGGGAGGCTCAACAGAGCAGAAGAATATCTGAAAAAGGCCGGGCTTACCCATTTGGTTGACTTCAGCTGTGAGAATGCACTGCACGGCCTGTCGAAACTGACGGAAACTTACGATTTGATATTTGTAGATGCAGCCAAAGGGGAGTACCTGGATTACCTTAATCTTATCACACCGCTTATTTCCTCTGGCGGGGTTCTGGTGGCGGATAATGTTCTATTCAGGGGCTGGGTTGTGCCTGGTTCGGTTTTTGACCGAAAGTATGATCGAATGGTCGGTTGTATGAGGGATTTCTTGCAGCGTCTGGCCTGTCTGCCGGGATTTGAGGTAAGCGTGCTTCCGTTTGGAGACGGCATTGCGTTGGCCAGAAAGAACAAGTAGGAATTTGGGCAAGATACGAAGTGAGGATTAACGTATTTAACTAGGATATTTGGTTAATGTATTTGGTAAGGATATTAGGATATATGAGGAGAAATGATGTCAGGTAAGAAGGCTGCGAACGGGTTTCTTGCAATTGTCAGCGGATTGATTCTAATCGCTGTCATGTTGCTGACGGTGATTGAACAATGCGTCTTTGATCTCAATTTCTTCCGGTCGGAATATAACAAACTGGACACGGTATCTGTGACCGGGATGCCGGAAAAAGATCTGATGGTGACGACCACGGAACTGCTGGCTTATATCCAGGGGGACAAGGATAACCTTGAAATCCGTGCAGAGATTAACGGTCAGGAAAGACAGGTGTTTAATCAGCGGGAAATCGTCCATATGGCAGATGTTCAAAGGTTGTACCTGAGCAGCCGCATGGTCCGCAACGCAGGTCTGATTGTCCTGCTTCTGTTTCTGATCTTACTAAGGATAAGCAACGGGAAGAAATACTTCCGTTCCTGGGCCGGCGGCTTTCTGGCCGCGGCAGTCATATTTCTCTGTATATTCGGGGCAGTAGGGATTGCGGTCTGGCGGGATTTTCAAGTGTTTTGGGACAGCTTTCACTATCTGATTTTTACGAATGACCTTTGGCTGCTTGATCCGGAGACCGATATCCTGATCCAAATGGTGCCGGAGCAGTTTTTCTTTGATCTGATTGTCAAAATTCTGGCTCTTTTTGGCTCTGCTGTACTGATCCTCGCTCTTGTCGCTGCAAGAATCCGGTTCGTCTATCAGAAAGTATAAGTACTGATTTAATAATAAATTCTTGAAACAGAAAGGGAGTTCGATAATATGCTAAGATTTGACGGAAGACAGCCCGATGAAATCCGGCCTGTGAAGATTACCAGGAAGTTTACGGACCTTCCCGAAGGCTCCGTCCTGATTGAGGTCGGGAAAACCAGGGTGATTTGCACGGCTACTGTTGAAGATAAAGTACCGCCATTTAAAAAGGGGACCGGCAGCGGCTGGGTCACAGCGGAATACTCTATGCTTCCGAGGGCGACGGCCGTGCGCAATCAGCGTGAGGCTTCCAAGGGGAAATTGGGCGGAAGGACAATGGAGATCCAGCGGCTGATCGGCAGGGCGCTGCGTTCCATTGTCGACCTGAGTAAACTTGGAGAAAGGACCATCTGGCTGGATTGTGATGTCCTTCAGGCAGATGGCGGGACCAGGACGGCTTCGATTACGGGTGCTTATGTTGCCCTGGCTGATGCTGTAAACTACCTGCTCAAAAATCAATTGATTAAGCAGGACCCTTTAACGGACAGTATTGCGGCCATTTCTGTAGGCAAAGTAGATGGGATACCTGTAGCCGATCTTGCCTATGAGGAGGATTCCAAAGCCGAAGTCGATATGAATATTGTGATGACCGGTTCGGGGCGTTTTGTAGAGATTCAGGGTACTGCAGAAGGTCAGCCGTTTGACAAAGAGGATCTGAATTCATTCTTAAACCTCGGTGAATCAGGTATTCAAAAACTCAGCGCTTTGCAGGAGGAAGCGCTGGCCAAAGAGCTTCCGGTAACATAGTCCGAAGGAGGTTTGTAAGGATGAAGGTCTTGCTTGCGACAATGAATAAGGGCAAAGTAATGGAACTGGAGGGATTGCTTAATGACGGAAAAATTGAAATTCTGTCGTTAAGCGATCTTTCGGATTACCAGGAGGTTGAAGAGTCTGGCAGTACATTTGCCGAAAATGCTTTTATTAAGGCGCGGGCTGCCTGTGCCACGGGGAAAATGATTACGCTGGCAGACGATTCAGGGCTTGAAGTGGATGCTCTGGCGGGAGCGCCCGGCGTTCTTTCGGCACGCTATGCCGGGGAACCGAAAAATGATGAGCATAATATAGAAAAACTTCTGACAGACCTGGAAGGCGTACCTGAGGAAAACAGGACTGCCCGCTTCCGCTGTGCACTGGCAATCATCTGTCCTGACGGCCAGGAATATTTGACGGAGGGATCGGTTGAAGGAAGAATACTGACCGAGAGGATTGGAACCGGTGGGTTCGGTTATGACCCTGTGTTTTACCTGCCTGACCTCCAGAAAACGATGGCAGAGCTTAGTCTGGATGAAAAAAATTGTCTCAGCCACAGAGCCCGGGCTTTTGCAAAAGCAGTTCCATTGCTGACAGCGTTAATGAAATCACTTTGATCGTTATTTGATAGTTAAATGACAATCTGAAGTATAAAAAATTAATAGAAATTTGAAATGCATAAAATAAAAATGCTTCTTGACTAGTTTTTTCTCTTGGGATATACTATTCATTGTCACAAAAAGCGGCGGGGTATAGCGCAGTTTGGTAGCGCGCCTGCCTTGGGAGCAGGAGGCCGGGGGTTCGAATCCCTCTGCCCCGACCATAATCAATGCTGCAGTGATTAAAACGTGCGCCTGTAGCTCAGCCGGATAGAGCATCTGCCTTCTAAGCAGGTTGTCGGGGGTTCGAATCTCTCCAGGCGCGCCATTTTTCATTTGAAGTGTATTTCTCAAAAACAAAAAATTATTCATGGTGGATGTGGCGAAGTGGTTAACGCACCGGATTGTGGCTCCGGCACTCGTGGGTTCAAGTCCCATCATTCACCCCATATAAAAAGATTAAGCTTTATCGCAAGATAAAGCTTTATTATTAGGAATGATGGGACTTGAACGGGCGGAAAAAGGAAATGCGACCTATGGAAGCATTTACCCGCCCCGGCGTGATAGCCGCGAAGCGGCGGAGCAAGTCCCATCATTCACCCCATATAAAAAGATTAAGCTTTATCGCAAGATAAAGTTTTTATTTATATTTTCACGGAACAGCTGCCTGCGTCGTGGCGGATGCTTCCGCGGATAGACCGCTCTGGCCGCTGCTGTTTAGTGCAATGATTTTATAATAATAGGTTGTCTCCCGATCAAGGCCTGTATCCGTGTAAGGAGGTGCTGCCACATTTTCCGCTATCGCACTGTAGGTGCCCTCGGGAGAGGATGCCCTGTAAATGGAATAGGATGCTGCCCCGCTGACAGAGGACCAGGAAAGTGTGATCTGACTGGAACTTTTCGATGTTGCCGTAAGATTTGTCGGGGCAGACGGGACGCTGAGCGCAGTCGTAGCACTTGCGACAGGTGAAAAGGCGCTCGATCCGGTACCGTTCATAGCTTTTATCTTATAATAATATGTTGTGTTGGCGGATAAGCCGTTGTTGATATACGAGGTTGAGGATAATGTTGCGATTTGGAAGAAAGATCCAGAGTAGGAAGAAGCGCGGTATACAGCATAGGAAGTGGCACCGTTCACTGTTGGCCAGGATAAGGCAA
This sequence comes from Dehalobacter sp. DCA, assembly GCF_000305775.1. Taxonomy (NCBI): domain Bacteria; kingdom Bacillati; phylum Bacillota; class Clostridia; order Eubacteriales; family Desulfitobacteriaceae; genus Dehalobacter; species Dehalobacter sp. DCA. The sequence continues at coordinate 2,687,775 of NC_018866.1, read as the reverse complement.
TTTGATGGATACTTTGCGATTTCGCTGTAAGATTCGCCGGAGCAGCCGGGACAGAAGCAATATCGTCCAAAAGGGTGTTCACGACGTTTTGCGGTATTACGGCTGTACCGCCGAAGACAATCAATTTGCTGATCAGATCACTTTTCTGACTGATATAATTCCCGGCAGAAGTGTTGGTCAGAGTGTTGACCAAAATAACCGGGGAATTTGTCTGTGCTGCCAGGGCCGAACCTGCGAGCGCATCGGGAAACGATTGCCCGGTTGCGATACAGCAGGCTGCCAGATTGAGTTGAGCTGAAAATTCATTAATGATTTTAAGGTTGGTTTCATAGCGGTCTGCACCACTCAACCTTTTCCCCGCAGGAAGAAGATTTAAAACACTGATGCTGATGACACCGGTACCGCCAACAACATATGTACTGGTGACATTTTGCAGAGCTTGCTGGATGTTACCGGGCAAGCTGTTTTTGGCCGTAAGCAGGATCGGAATTTCCTTGATCGCGGCGATAGGAGCAGCAGACAAAGCATCCGCAAAGTTTTCGCCCGTGGCAATGATTGCCTGGCTATAGCTTCCCAGCGTCTGGGCGATTCTGACTGAGGTGTCATAGCGGTCAGAACCGGCAATCCTGGATATGGATATCCCCATATAATAGATCTCCCGCTCCACGCTTGTGGAGATGGCTGAAGTCCCACCAATAAGAAAGACATGTGAGACGTGCAGACGGGAAAGTTCGGTCCTGGTCTTGGCGCTTAATGATCCGCTTGAGGTCAGTAGAATAGGAGCATTATACTTCGAGGCGAGCGGAGCGCTGCATAAGGCATCCGGATAATTTTCACCGTTGACGATGACGGCATAGCTGGAAGAACTCCAGCCATACTGGGAAATCAAAGCAGATGTCTCATATCTGTCACTGCCTGACAAACGATTTGAGGTTATGAAAGATGATCCTGGACTGCCAGCGGTCGCGTTAACGATATTGGAAAAATAGCCTATACCGGAACTCCCAACAGCTTTGATCTTGTAATAATAAGTATTGCCTGATGTCAGGCTGCCATCTGTATAATTGGTATATACCGTCGAGGAAATCTCTGTATAGGTCCCTGAATACGAAGCCGAGCGGTAGACCGCGTAAGAGGTCATTCCACTGATTGAATTCCAGGAAAGATAGATTTGCCCTGGTCCGGAGGATTTCGCTGAAAGACTTGAGAAAGATGCAAGGGTCGTGGCGCCAGCATAGGAAGAAAGTGCGCTTGTTTCGTTGTTGTCGGCAGTCTGGACCTTATAGTAATAGGTTTGGCTGGAGGTTAAACCGGTGTCGGTATATTGGTTTGTGGTGACCGAGTTAGTAAAAGAGTAGGTTCCGGAATGGGAAGTTGACCGGTAGATATTGTACTTGTCCGCGCCGTTTACGATAGTCCAGGTTAACGCAATTTCATTCGGACTGAGCGTAGAAGCGGATAAGTTTGTCGGAGCCGACAAAGCGGCGGCAGAAATCTGAGGCATAGTCAGGAAATTGACGAGGAAACATAAGAGTATCACCAATGATTTAGACCTGATTTCTCCCATATGATATTCACCTTCCATCGCATTCTCTTTTAGGGGACCATGAAACAAGTATACCATTTCTTGGTTTATTATCTGTAAATCATTTGTAAATCCTTTGGAGTATTCAATTTAATTTTTTATTGTTATTCTTATTAAAATCATCCATAATAGAAATCAGCAAGAAGATGGGAGGCCTGTTTGTGACAGAAAGATATGTTCAGACTGTGGAAAGAGCGCTGGATATATTGGAAGTGCTGGCCAGTTCTAGGGAATCATTCGGCGTGACTGAAATTGGCAGCAAGATAGGGCTGCATAAAAGCACGGTACATCGGATTATTCAGACTTTATGCTATCGGGGATATGTCGAAAAAGAGAAAGACAGGGAACGGTACCGTCTCGGGATAACAATAGCCGAAGTTGGCAACGCATTTTTCAATCAGCTTGAAGTCCGGAAGGTTGCCGAGCGCTATCTGGAAAGCCTGGCTAAAACCTTTGATGAAGTAGTTCATCTGGTCCTGCCCGACAACGGCGAAGTGGTGTTTATCGATCATAAGGAAAGTTCCCAGTTGATCGGCATGCACTCCAAGGTAGGCAGCAGAGGTTACATGCATTGCACGGCGGTTGGTAAAGCAATCCTTTCCACTTTGCCGGAAGAGGAAGTAAGGCTTATTCTGCAGAAAAAGGGTATGCCCCGTTTTACTCAGCAGACGATTACAGATCCGGAAAAACTGATCAAACAGCTGAAGGAAATAAGAAGAACAGGTATTGCAGTTGCCGCTGAAGAAACTGAAGTCGGGGTCATTAACATAGGAACACCCATTTATGATTATTCGGGCGGAACTATTGGCGCGATCAGCATTTCCGGACCAATTAACAGGCTGATGGAGAAAGGGATTGAAAAGGTCGGTCAGGAAATCAAGCGTGTTGGTCAGGATATATCCTTCAGATTAGGATATTCTGGCCGCTGATATTACAGTAATCTGCCAAAAGAAACGCTTGACGGAAGTAGAAAACTAGTACATAATATTAATACTACATTTTCAAATATTTCAGAATCCTTCTGTATTAGTTTGCATAAAATAACCAAAAGATCAGAATCAAGCTTGAGCAAAAAAAATGAAAAGATGGACATGGAAATAGGTTTAGATCAAATATGAAACGGTGTTTCAAAGAATAAAACAAACTTATTTTTATGCGTACAAAATGAAACAGTGTATCATATAGTGAGACAAGAGTGGGGGGGTAATTGATTATGATGAGAATTTCATCAATAGCTTATAATCAGGATAGAGATTGTATAGGATGCGCTATCAGAGATGAAAAGCAAATATCCACCTATATTCTGTCTTTTCAGATTGCAGACCAGTTGCTGTCGCGTTATCAAGGAAAATGGGGTATTTCCGGCAACGCGATTACACTTCTTTTTACGGATCTAGACCATCCACTGACGATTGATTATGATTCCGGGATCATTAATTACGGATCCCTTACGACAGCATTTTATCATCGCTATAACCCTGCCAAGGGGCTGACAGTGCTGGTCGAGGATATTTGTTCCGACCTTGCGATCCCGCAAAGTGAGCCCATTGAATATGAAGAATATTTTTTTAGATTGTTCGTCAAACTTGTAGAAATTTTCCATGCCCGATGCAATGTTCAGATCTTACCTGGTAAAAATGAAGGCAAATGGGAAATCCGTTTAGGCGAGGGGGAAGCTTCAGGCTGGATCGGAAAAGATGGAATTGCCGAGAACCGGTTTGGTGAAAAAATCGATATAAAACAATGGCAGAGTCTTAGAATTGAAAAAGCAGCGCTTTATGTCTTTGGTTTTAACTCTTTCTGCAAAAACTTCCAGTGTCCGATCAAATAAGGACACTATTTTTTTGTATAATTTTGTTTGACAGGGCAAATTTTTTTAAGTATAATACTGTTTGCGTGTTAGAACTGTCAGGGAATTGCATAACCGATTTTCATTCCAATGGGGTATCGCCAAGCGGTAAGGCATCGGACTCTGACTCCGACACCGGTGGTTCAAATCCATCTACCCCAGCCAACTTTTACATGCGGGAGTGGCGGAACTGGCAGACGCACTGGATTTAGGTTCCAGCGGGTAACTCCGTGCAGGTTCAAGTCCTGTCTCCCGCACCAAAATTGATGATTTCGAGGCAGTTGACCTATAAAGAAGGTTGACTGTCTTTTTTGTTTCTGCGTTTCCAGCCTTAGATTTTCGTTTCTTACGCACTAGATCACAAATTGGCAAAATGGAGGTGCTGCAACAAAGAAGTTGCAGAAGATATAACACCGATTGTGAAAAAATCGAGAAAAAGTATTTAAATGTCGACCGGCAATTATTATAATATGGATGTAGCAGAATAATCCCGGATCCTTGGACTAGAATATCTTTCATATATAATTATTTGATCCGGTCCATAATATGAATAGTAATGACACCAAATGAAGAGAGTGTTTGGAAGGGGAAAAAGAAGTGTCGGGAATTCTAATTTTTTCATCAAACTATGGTGAAGGACATTTCCAGGCAGGCGAAGCACTCGCCGAAGCTTTTCGTCATCAACCTTCGCCAATAGAGGTAAAGCACTTAGATTTTGGTTCTTTTTTTTACTTTAACACGGATTATTTTATGAGGAAAGCCTACGCAACAATGATTAAGAAGACGCCAAAACTCTGGAGAATACTCTTTGAAAAGACGGCAGGATTGACTGCCGAAGATTGCCGGAAGTTTGTGCGGGGATTGGAAACGAAGAAGCTGTTGGACTGCATCTGGAAGTTTAATCCTGATGTGATTGTAAGTACTCATTTTATACCGGCTGCCCTACTGGGTGAACTGAAGCTGAAAGGGCTCCTTTCTGTTCCGCTGGTCACGGTGGTGACGGACTACCTTGTTCACGGCGTATGGATCCACTCCGGAACGGATAAGTATATTGTAGGTTGCAAGGATGCCTGTACCAGGCTCGTGGAGGCAGGAATAGCGCCCCAGAACGTGATTCAGTCCGGGATCCCTCTCCGGTTAAGATTTGAAGAACCCATGCAAAAAAGCGCTGCTAAACAAAAACTACGGCTTGACCTGGACCGGAAGACGGTACTTATCATGGGTCTTAACGGTAAGCCCGTAAGCAATGTCGCAGAACTGAAGGATATTGTCCGGAACCTGGCTCAGGATATTTCGGCACAATTATTGGTGGTTTGCGGCTACAATAAAGAACTGTACCATGCGCTTAACAGTGAAATTCGGGAAACAAATCTCTGCATCAGACTCTACGGTCATGTCGACAATGTTCAGGAACTGATGGCAGCTTCTGATCTTATGATCACTAAAGGAGGAGCACTGACGATTTCCGAAGCGCTGACCATGGGGCTTCCCTTGCTGATGTACAGACCGATCCCAGGGCATGAAAAAGGAAATGCTTATTTCGTTGAACAAGCGGGAGCGGGGAAGGCTTTCGGGACCCCGGATGAACTGATCCACTACACAGTAGAGCTGTTCAAGCATTTGGCCAGACTGGAGACAATGAGTTCTGCGGCCCGGATGATACTGCCGGTCAATCCTTCACAGAATGCAGCCGCGTATATTTTGACACTTAGGAAAAGTACCAAAACCGATTCGTTCAAAACAGAAGCGATTTAGTACCCGGCAGGAAATCTGCTCGCCATTATATTCCAAAATTAGGGTTAACAAGGTAGTAGATTTAAACAGAATATCAAGCGTTTTCCTTGATTCTTTGAAAAACTTCTGATAATATTAACTGGTCAATATCAGGTTTACTGGAAAGGGGAAACGGATGTTTCCTCTTTCTGAGCTTATTGCTTTTTTCCAGGGATTTACGCTTAAGCTAGGTTTGCATTTTTTTGAAAAAGGGCAGAATATCCTGGTGTGAAATGTTGATACTATTTAAATATAAAAAATAATGTAAGGTTAAATTCCAAGGAGGAGCGGACATGTCTGTCAAGATCGAAAAGAAGAACAATAACATCTACGAAATGGAAATTATGGTTGGGGTTGAAGAGGTTTCTGCAGCTTTTGACCGGGTGATGAAAAGAGCTGGCCAGGGACTCAGCATACCAGGTTTTCGCAAAGGAAAAGCCCCCAAGCATATAATAGAAAGGTATGTTGATAAAGACGCTGTGAATAATGAAGTGATGGAGCAGGTCTCTTACCCGGCTTTATTTGAAGCCTATAAAGAGCATTCTATTACGCCAGTTTCCAGACCGGCTATGCAGGTCGTCCAATTCGAGGCAGATAAAGATCTCATTTTTAAAGTTACGGTAGAGACCAAACCTGATGTAGAGCTGGGACAATATAAGGGTCTTGGCATCGAAAAACAGGCTGTTGAGGTTACAGACGAGCAGGTGGCCGAAGAACTGGAACGCCGTCAAAACAGACACGCTAAACTTATTCCGGTTGAAGACGGAGAAATCATTGACCAGGATATCGTCACGATTGACTTTGAAGGATTCCTCGGTGATGTGCCGTTTGAAGGAGGAAAAGGCGAGAATCACGAGTTAACTATCGGTTCCGGCACTTTTATCCCAGGATTTGAGGAACAAATAAAAGGTTCTAAGAATGGTCAGGAACTCGAAATTAATGTCAAGTTCCCGGAAGGCTATCACAGCGAAGAGCTATCTGGAAAAGATGCCATATTTAAAGTCAAGATCAACGGTATTAAGAGAAAAGAACTGGCTGCTCTGGATGACGAGTTTGCCAAAGACGTCAGCGAATTTGACACGTTGGAAGAATTGAAGCAGGATATTAGAGAAAAGATGATTTCAGCTGCAGAAACCAGACGTGACAATGAATATAAGACCGAAGTTATTAAGAAGGTCGCTGAAAACGCAGTCTGTGAAATTCCTGAAGGAATGAAACAGGAGCGCATTGATGCGTTAATGGAAGACCTGCAGCAGAACATGTCCTATCAAGGGATTTCCATGGAGCAGTATTGCCAGTATGTCAATACCAGCAGAGAAGCGCTTCGCGAATCCTTTAGCCAACAGGCAACTGATGGACTAAAAACTGAACTTGTCCTCGAAGCAATTGCGGAAAAAGAAGGAATTACGGTTACCGATGAAGAAATTGAATCCGAGATTAATAGAATGGCTATGCAGTATGGCAGGACAGCTGAAGAACTGAAGTCAGCTCTTGAAGCTCGCGGCGAGATGCAGATGTTCAAAATTAGTTTAACATCAGAGCATACCGTTGATTTCCTGGTCAAGAACAATGGAGCAGGGCAGGAAAGTGCTGCAGCACAGAACACGGATTCAGAGAGTAATGTTGCGGAGGAAAATGAATAAGATAGTTATTGCGACAATGATAAGGGAATTCTCAGTAAAGGGGTGAGCATATGGCAAAGTTTAACGATGAAAAGAATCAACTGAAGTGTTCCTTTTGCGGTAAAACACAGGAACAGGTCAAGAAACTGGTAGCAGGTCCCGGGGTATACATTTGTGATGAATGCATCGAGCTCTGTAATGAAATCATAGAAGAGGAGCTCCAGGATGATGTAGGTTCAGAAATTGGAGAGATACCTAAGCCAAAAGAAATCAGAAGTATTCTTGATCAATACGTTGTCGGTCAGGACGAAGCAAAAAAAGCATTATCTGTTGCAGTTTATAACCATTACAAGCGTATCAGCATTGGCATGAAGGTCGATGATGTCGAACTTCAGAAATCCAATATCATTATGCTCGGTCCAACAGGTTCCGGTAAGACGCTGCTTGCTTCTACACTGGCTAAAGTTCTTAATGTTCCATTTGCTATAGCGGATGCAACCTCACTGACGGAAGCCGGCTATGTCGGAGAAGATGTCGAGAATATTCTCCTCAAACTGATTCAGGCTGCTGATTATGATATTGAGAGGGCAGAGCGAGGGATCATCTATATTGATGAGATCGATAAGATTGCCCGGAAATCTGAGAATCCATCCATTACAAGGGATGTATCAGGTGAAGGTGTCCAGCAGGCACTGCTCAAAATTCTGGAAGGCACAGTAGCCAGTGTTCCTCCACAGGGAGGACGCAAGCATCCCCACCAGGAATTCATCCAGCTCGATACCACGAACATCCTGTTCATTGTCGGCGGGGCTTTTGATGGGATTGACAAGCTGATTCAAAACCGTATTGGCAAGAAAGTGATGGGTTTTGGGGCGGAAATTCAAAAGAAGAATGAAAAGAACGTCGGGGAATTCTTAAGGCAGATCCTGCCGGTAGACCTCTTAAAATACGGGTTAATTCCCGAGTTTGTCGGAAGGCTTCCTGTTATTGTTACCTTGGATGCCCTGGATCAGGATGCGCTGGTTAGCATTTTGACCCAGCCCAAAAACGCTCTGGTTAAACAATATGAAAAATTGCTGGAGATGGACGGTGTAGGGCTGGAGTTTAAAGAAGATGCGCTTAGAGCCATTGCTGAAGAAGCGATTCGCCGTAATACAGGAGCGAGGGGTCTCAGGGCGATTATGGAAGAAATCATGCTGAATGTCATGTATGATATTCCAACCCGTTCGGATGTCACCAAATGCATCGTTACCAAGGATACAATCCTTCAGCGGATTGAGCCTGAGCTTATCACGGTGGACAACAAGAAGGAAGAATCAGCTTAAACAGAATAAATCTAAACCTATGAGATACTGTTAATAGTTTTATGCTATTGGCAGTATTTTTTGTAAACTTAGGGTTTACGTCATGTACCCTAACCGCTCTTTGGCTATTGCGCCATCCATGGCGCAAAAAGCCGCGCTCCGCATCGTGCTCCGCTTGGCCGCGGATAGACTACATGACGTTAAATTTTGGGTCTATTAAGCCATCATATAAAGAATGCGGGATCAGAATCGAGGGGAATTCCGTATAAAGCTTCCAAGCAAATTTTACAGCCGCCGACGAATGAGCTTTGCCAGCGGCTGTTTTTAGTTTGAACCGCTAGTACCACAAATAATGAGTTGTATTCTAGCATGCAAACCTACTTAACCCTAAGATCAGTCTGGGGGACACAGTTCGCTGTGAGCGGAGCAGGATAGCGCAGCGCGGCTTTTTGCGCCAAGGATGGCGCAATAGCCGAAAAGCGGTATTGTGGCTCACAGACTTACCCTCACATAATGGTAATGTAATATACAAAATGAAAAAACAACAATTTGAGGATACTGTTCTAGTCGATCTTCGCTGCAGCAATGATCCTTACTGTTAGCACTGCAAAGCAATGGGACATTTCCAGTATGGCATCGTCAATGGAGCTGCAGAAAATTAAGAAATCATTCAAAGGATCATGCAGGAAATCCTCCGGTAAATCATAACTTCTCTTGAGACGTTCAATGATGATTTTGCCTTCGGAGGCAGCCTGGGCAGGTGATAATAACTGCCAGTCCAATTGATCCATCAGATGGGCATAGAGCGTAGTGAGGACCACCAGTTCCTCTTCGCGTTCTATCTTTATTAACCTGTTCAGGAACTTTTGCTTATCCAGCGATCCTAGTTTTCTCGATTCCGCTTGATTCGGAACTCCCGTTCGAGACGTAGATCCTTGACATTCCAGGACACCGATGCCCTTCTGGTATTCCTGCCAGAGGGTTTCTTCATTGATACCGAATCTTTTCAGGCGGTTCAACAGACTGAATTGGTATTCCGGACAAAGACCGGTCTGCAGGAAAAGAGCCTCTTTCAAAGCCTGTTTGACGGTAATTCCAATCAGTTCTCCCAATTTGCTGTGTTTGCCGGCATAGAAAAGCCGGGAGCCAGACTTGCTGTTGCAGATGATGACCGTCCCGTCTGTGCCTGATCCTGTGGCGATGCCTCTGGAATAACAGCTGCCGGCCATAAGCTCCTGCAGGGCAGCCGTTTTGGCTTCTGTACAGGTCACAAGTGCTCGGGTCAGGGTCTCTTCCGGAAGATCGGCATTGATATACAGCAGAATATTAATCGTTCCAGCCGGAATGTTTACCGTTTCCCCCTGCCGTTCATGGAAGAAAGCTGGATCACCGATCCGGCCGCCGTTCATTTCGACGCCGCCGGTTACCACTGCGGTGACGGTCAGATCTTCGTAGCTTGCAGTCTGAATGGTCACATTGTTCATGGCAGCGGCCGTTAGCAGGCCTGCGGAGGCTTCAGGATCAAGACCCAATTCCGTGGCAATCAACTTCATATGTTCCTCATAGACGGCTGGAGTGATGTCACATGTTAAGCCCATTCCGGAATTAATATCGTGGTTAAAAACAAATTTCAGGTTTTCACGGTAGCCGCCGTTCAAATGGGCGGTACTCAGAACCTTGCGGTCGTCCTTGAAAGAAATAATGATACTGTCTTTATAGCGCTCAACGGTATCACCTGTTTCGTAAGTCCACAGAAGCAAATCATTTTCCTCCGATCCTACCTAATAGTTCCCGGATGCTTTCGAACTTCTCTGCACCATGCTGTAACATGCCGGTGAGAAGGCTGTCAGCTTTGCCACCGGTAAAATCTCCTGTGTAATCCCACTGTTCCGATTCAGGTTCCACAATCATTACTTTTTTGTTTTTAAGGTGTAAAGCCGCTGAAACTTGTTCTAAATTGACGATGTTCCCGTACCCGAAAGGGACAGACAAAACAATGATCAAGTCCGCTTCGTTTAGAAGGTCTTCGTTCATGTTAAACGCTTCGGCGGAGATGGGGGCAAAAGGAGCTTCTTCTGATACGGCAATGCCAAGCTCTTTGGCTTTTTTCCAGTCCGAATCTCCAACATTCAGGACGCCGCAGCTCACCTGATAACCGGCTTGAACCAACTGTTCCATCAGATAGACACCGCTTCCGCCGCCGCAGAGTAAATGGATACGTACATCCCTGGCAGCCTCACTTCGGTCCTTCTTTTTACTTAACGGAATAATATTAAAGCGTCCGGTGATTTCATTCGTAGTAATCGCAACTTCGATATGGTAGCTGTCCCGGATCTTCCGGGCGGTCAGCACTTCAACAGGACTGCCATAAGCCACAATTCTGCCTTTATCGAGAAGAATGATTTTATGGCTGAACTGGGCAGCAAGGTTAAGATCGTGCAAAACAGTAATCACGGTCAGGCCTTTGGTCTTATTCAAACGATCCAGAAGCTCCAGTAATTCGTATTGGTGCTGGATATCTAAATGAGAGGTGGGTTCATCAAGCAGCAGCACTTTGGGTTCCTGAGTTAAGGCTCTCGCCACAATGACCCTTTGCCGCTCGCCTCCGCTTAGTTCGTTCACAGAACGGTCCCTCAAATGCCAAACGTTTGTCAGTTCCATCGCCCATTGAGCAATCTCCATATCCTTTTCAGAATCGCCCTCAAATCTCTTTTGATGGGGCATTCTGCCCATCAGTACCGTCTCCATGACAGAAAAAGCAAAATCCCCTCCGGTATCCTGGGGGACCACTGCAATCGTTTTGGCAAGATCTTTTTTCCTAATCTTAAAAATATTCTGATCATCGAGCAGGACAACTCCCTTTTGGGGAGTAATTTCTGCGGTAATATTTTTCAGCAGGGTAGACTTGCCGGACCCGTTGGGGCCGATGATGGACACAAAACTGCCCTTGCTGATTTCCAGACTTAAGTCTTCCAGAATATTTTTACTGCCATAGGCGAATGTAAGGTTGCTGGCGATGATTGAAGAATCCACTTATATTACTCTCTCTTTCTTTTTCTTCAGCAGATAGATGAAGAAGGGTCCGCCAAAAAGCGCAGTGATGACACCAACAGGGATTTCCTGTGAACCCAGGCATGTCCTGGCAATCGTATCGGTAATCACCAAAAAGGTCCCACCCACCAGAAAGGAGAGTGGAAGCAGGACCCGGTGATCCGGACCAACCATAATCCTGACAATATGTGGAACGATTAGTCCGACAAAACCAATGGAGCCGCAGGATGCCACGGCTCCCGCTGTTGTCAGGGAGGTGGCCATCAGCAGAATGATTTGCAGTTTCCCAAGATTGATGCCAAGATGCTGGGCGGTACTGTCGCCAAATACCATCGCATTCATTTCCTTTGCTAAAGCGAATAAGACAATCACGCCAATAATGATAAACGGTGCGGCAAGTTGGATATGCTCCCAGCTCTTGTTGGCAAAACTGCCCATGAGCCATAGATAAATTTTATCGATATCATCCGTATTCAAAACCATCAGAAAAGACATGACTGCTGACAGAAACGCACTGAGTGCGACCCCTGCCAGCAGCAGTGTCGTGACAACGACTTTTTTCCCGACTTTGGCTAGGGAGTAGACGATCCAGGTTGTCAGAAAAGCACCGATAAAACTGAAAACAGGAATTTCGATCATGCCCAGGAGACCGCCTGCTCCGGTAATGATGGCGACCGTCGCACCCAAACCTGCTCCGGAGGATACACCCATTACGTAAGGATCGGCCATCGGGTTTTTAAAAAAACCCTGCAGGGTACCTCCGATGACGCCCAGAGCTCCGCCAACCAAAGCTGCCAGAATGATCCTCGGAACACGCAGAGACCAGATAATCGTTTGATGGACATGGGGATAGTCTTCGGCATGAAACCAGTGATTCAATAAAGGTACTTTGCTCATGATAATTCCGGCGCTCTCTTTAAACGAAATATCTGCTGAGCCAACCGTTGTGCAAAAAATGCCCACAGCAATCAAAAACAAGGTGAAGCAGATCAGCAGGTACTTCCAACTTTTCCGGTTTTTTAAAACATCCATGATTAATAGCACCGTTAATTTCCAAAAATTTCAGGATGAATAATTTTTGCGATTTGCTCCAGACCGTCAATGACTCTTGGGCCTGAGCGGCTGATTAGGTTGTCGTCGACTGCATATACCTTGTTGTCTTTCACCGCACTTAAGACTTCATAGCCGGTCCTGTTTTGAATATCAGCTGGGGTATGGGCATGAGTATTGATGATGTAATAATTTGGATCGGCTTGGAGCAGACTTTCCATGCTGTAATTATAAAATTTTTCAGTATTGCCGGCAGCAATATTGACGCCTCCGGCAACTTCGATAAGGTTATTGACAAAACTGGTTGAACCGGCCGACATCAGAGGATCGTCCCAAATTTCCACAAATACAGTCGGTTTGGCGACGTCTTTGAGTTTGGAGGTTATATTTGTCATTCTGGTTCTCATATCTGCAGTGACTTTCTTGGCTTCTGCTTCCTTACCGGTCAGAGAACCGGCCAATTCGATATTGCTGATAACCTGATCGATCGTATCGGCGTCGAGTACAACAACCGTCACCTTCAGCTCTTCAAGCTTCTTGATGACATCTTCCTGCACGCCGGCGGCAATAAAGACCATATCGGGCTCGGCAGCGACAATCGTTTCCAGATTCGGGTTCTTAAATCCGCCCATTTTTTCTTTAGTCAACGCTTGCTCGGGATAATCACAGTAATCGGTTACACCGATAATTTCCTGATCAAGGCCAATGGCAAAAAGTATTTCAGTAATAGCAGGGGCTAAAGAAATAATTTTCTGGGGGTACGCGTCAAGGGTGATCTGTCTGCCCATCGTGTCTGTAAATGTTTTTCCCTTCAAGGCTTGCTCATTTTGCGATGAACAGCCTGTGGCCAGCCCAAGGGCCAGGGTAAGCACCAGGGGCAGAATCAACAGCAGTGCAATTGGTTTCTTCTTCATAATCATTTCTCCTTTGTTTCGATTCATTTTAATAAAACAAAATAAAAGTCTCTTATATTCTAAGAGACTTTCCCATTCTAAGTCATTTAATCATTGAAGGAAGTGTTCTTACCATTACATCATCTTCCCAATCCTAGGCAGGTCTCCTGGCTTACGGGTCATTCTCCTCCCGGCCTTCCCAGATCATATCCAGTGGCATTCGGAATTCGTCTCCGCATACAGTGGTGGGTCCGCGCCGGTTTCCCGGTCTTCCCTATTATCCTTATCCTGAGGCACCTGGGATTAATCATTCATTTCTCATTTCCCTACGCTAACAATATTGCATAGAAGGCACTTTTTGTCAATCTGATTTTTTTTTAGGAATCCTTCCGGCTTTTCGGACGCTTTCCCGCAGGAGATATTCAATGTGAGCGTTGACGCTCCGGAATTCGTCGGACGCCCATTCTTCAATAATGCTGAATAGCCTTGGATCGATACGCAGCGGAAAGTTCTTCTTGTCTGCCATTATCCTGCTCCTGCCGACGTTCTTTAATATAGGGTGCCGGTATTGAGTACTGGCTGGGCTGAACGGTCGGAGACAATTGCCACAAGTAGATTGTTGATCATTGCCATCTTGCGTTCGTCGTCAAGTTCAATTGTCCCGCTGTTTTCCAACTGCTGAATGGCCATCTGGGCCATTCCGACAGCACCTTCCACAATTTTCTGACGGGCAGCCAGGATTGCGTTGGCCTGTTGCCTCTGAAGCATAGCGCTTGCAATCTCGGTGGCATAGGCCAGGTGGGTCAGGCGGGCTTCAATTACTTCCACGCCGGCAAGTGTAAGGCGCTCCTGAAGTTCCTTCGCAATTTCTTCGGCTACTTCCTCGGTGTTGCCCCTTAAGGAAACGTCACCTTCTTCATAATTGTCATAAGGATATTTAGTTGCAACATGGCGCAATGCTGTCTCACTTTGGATTTCTACAAACTGTTCATAATTGTCCACATCAAATACAGCTTTAGCAGAGTCCACCACTTTGATCACGACAACCGCAGCAATTTCAATCGGATTGCCGTCGACATCATTGACTTTCAAACGCTCACTGTTGAAGTTGCGGACTTTTAGGGAAATCTTTTTTGCGGCAACGAACGGAACCGTCATCCAGATACCGGGTTCGCGGATACTGCCAATATAGCTGCCGAAAAATGTCAGTACTTTGGCTTGATTCGGCTGGATAACCTGGATGCCGGTTGAGACAATCAGTGCCAGAAGAAGCAGAACCACTGCCAGTACGATATTCGTGAATCCTGTTTCTTGGACTGAGGCGACAATATTAAATGTTGCAGCAGCTAAAAGGGCTAAAAAAATGAGAATGCCTAAGAACCCGTTAATTTTCCATACTTTTTTTTCGATCATAGTTTACCATCCTTTCTTGGAGAAAAATCCAGTCTGATCGAACTGGATCAAACAGCTGGATCATACATTTAATTGATATGATAATGATATCACTTTAATATAATTAATGCAACTGGTTCTGCGGGCGATTTTGGCAATATGTTTTGAATCTTCTGATCTGGTAAATACTACATAGAGAGTCTTGAGCAGGAGGTACAAGAATGGAAGGTTTAGGGTTTGGGTCACTACTGGCGATGATTCAGCTGGCTTTTGTCTTGGTTGTCGGGATTTATTTCTGGACGATGTTAAGGCAGCAGTACTCGACGAGATCTGCTGTGGAGAAGGAGTCCGTGAAACAAAAAGAAAAGCTGCAAAGAATGCGTAAAATATCTTTGACGATCCCACTGTCGGAAAAGACCAGACCGGAAGTCTTTGCGGAGATCATTGGACAAAAAGAAGGCGTGAAAGCACTTCGGGCTGCTTTGTGCGGGCCGAATCCCCAGCATGTCCTGCTGTACGGGCCTCCGGGCGTCGGTAAAACAGCCGCAGCCAGGCTTGTCCTTCAAGAAGCTATGAAAAATTCGCTCTCACCGTTTAAAAGTGAGGCAAAATTTATTGAAATTGACGGTACGACAGCCAGATTCGATGAGAGAGGGATCGCTGACCCGTTGATTGGTTCTGTCCATGATCCGATTTATCAGGGAGCTGGCGCCATGGGGATGGCGGGAATACCGCAGCCTAAGATGGGTGCAGTCACCAAAGCCCACGGTGGGATTCTTTTTATTGATGAAATTGGTGAACTTCACACTATCCAAATTAATAAACTGCTTAAAGTGATGGAGGACCGCAAGGTTATTCTGGAAAGCTCGTACTACAGCTCTGAGGACAGCAATGTCCCTGAGCACATCCACGATATTTTCCAAAACGGCTTGCCGGCAGATTTTAGAATGATCGGTGCGACGACCAGAAGACCGGAGGAAATACCAGCGGCAGTACGCTCACGCTGTATGGAAATTTTCTTCAGGGCGCTTCAGCCGGAGGAAATTGCAGTCATCGCCAAAAACGCTGCCGAAAAAATTGATATAGAGATCACAGACAGAGCATTGGAAGTTCTTGAAAAATACGCCACGAACGGCAGAGAAGCTGTCAATATCGTGCAGCTGGCAGCCGGAGTCGTTCAAAATGAAGGTCATTGCTGTATCGATGAGGAGAACATCGAATGGGTGGTTACGACCGGACAATACACGCCAAGGCCGGAGAAAAAAATTCCGCCTTTCCCCCAGATAGGATTGGTCAACGGCCTAGCAATCTACGGAGCGAACCTTGGCATGCTCCTGGAAATCGAGGTCACAGCCTACCCGGTCAGGAACCGTAAGGGAGAGCTCTATGTAACCGGAATTGTTGAAGAGGAAGAATCAGGTTATGAGGGTAAAAAAACGCGCCGGAAAAGTATGGCGCGCTCCTCACTAGAAAATGTTCTGACGGTGCTTTGCCGGGAGCATAGGATTGAACCGCGTCATTACGATATCCATGTCAATTTCCCTGGGGGAGTTCCAATGGATGGTCCGTCTGCAGGGACGGCAATGGCGACCGCAGTGTATTCAGCAATTAAGAAATGCAAGGTAGACAATACCGCAGCTATGACCGGGGAGTTATCGATCCGGGGCAGAGTAAAACCGGTTGGCGGGATCAGTGCCAAAATTGAGGCAGCCGTCCAGTCAGGGTGTAAAAAAGTATTTATTCCGCAGGAAAACTGGCAGGCCAGGTTTGCTCACTGGGAAAAGGACATCCAGATCATTCCGGTGGAAACGCTCGATGAGATATTGAATGCAGTACTGCAACCTGTTCTGCCGATCACCGACATGGTCGAAGTGGATTTGTCGGAAAAGGAGGTATCGCTGAATAAAGTGCTGAAAAGGATAAAAATTCCATCCGGCAATTTGCATGAACAAGGTAAACCGTGTTAAAATATAGCACTGACAAGTCTTTTGAGGGGAGATAAATTATGCAAGAAAGAGAGATACCGATCCTTCCGCTTAGAGGAATCCTTGTCTTTCCCTATATGGTGATTCATCTTGATGTTGGCAGGGAAAGATCCATGGCAGCCATTGAGGAAGCAATGCTCTTGGATCGCCAGATTCTTCTACTATCGCAAAAGGAAATGGAAATAGACAGCCCGACGATTGATGATCTGTATACAGTAGGCACAATTGTCGATATTAAACAGCTTTTGAGACTTCCCGGCGGGACAATGCGCGTTCTCGTCGAGGGGATCTGCCGTGCCGAGATCAAGGAATTTTTGGCGGAAGATCCTTTCTTTAAAGCGCAGGTAGAAAGATTCCCCGGTAATGAGCGTATGACCCCAGAACTGGAGAATATGACCAGAAGTCTGACCCACCAGTTTGAAGAATATGCGCGTCTCAGTAAAAAAGTATCCCCTGAAGCGATTGGATCGGTGCTTGCTGTAAAAGAGCCTGGTCGGATGGCTGATTTGGTGGCTTCCCACCTGAATTTAAAGATAGAAGATAAACAGGCGGTTCTTGGCGCGATTGATGTAAGCGAACGCCTGGAAAAGCTCACCGAACTGATCATGCGTGAAATCGAGATTCTTGAGCTGGAAAGACGCATTGGGCTCAGGGTACGAAAACAGATGGAAAAGGCCCAGAAAGAATATTACCTGCGGGAGCAGATTAAAGCGATCCAGAAAGAACTGGGCGACAAGGATGAAAAACAGGCTGAAATTGAAGAATATAAAGAGAAGATCGAAAAGGCGAATCTGACGGATGAGGCCAGGGAAAAGGCCTTGAAAGAACTGGACCGCCTCGAAAAAATGGCTGCATCTTCCGCTGAAGGAACCGTTGTCCGGACGTATATTGACTGGATCATCGCGCTTCCCTGGAATAAGGCGAGCAGGGACAAAGGGGATATGCATAAGGCTGAAAAAATATTGGAAGAAGACCACTATGGTCTGGAGAAAGTCAAGGAGCGGATCCTGGAGTATCTTTCTATCCGTAAACTCACGCCAAATATGCGCAGCCCGATACTTTGCTTTATCGGACCGCCCGGAGTAGGTAAAACCTCACTCGCGAAATCCATTGCGAGGTCTCTGGACCGCAAGTTCGTCAGAATGTCCCTGGGCGGCGTTCGCGATGAGGCGGAGATCAGGGGTCACCGCCGGACGTATATCGGCGCATTACCCGGCAGGGTGATTCAGGGGATACGCAAGGTGGAAACGAAAAATCCGGTCTTCCTATTTGATGAAATTGATAAAATGTCTTCAGACTTTCGCGGGGATCCTGCTTCTGCCATGCTTGAAGTGCTTGATCCGGAGCAGAACCATTCCTATGCGGATCACTATCTGGAGGTTCCATTTGATCTTTCCAAAGTGCTGTTTATCATGACAGCCAACTATATCGAAAATATTCCGCGTCCGCTTCTGGACAGGATGGAAGTCATTCATTTAAGCGGCTATACCGAAGATGAAAAAGTCAATATTGCGGTTCGGCACCTCGTACCGAAACAGATGAAAGTGCACGGGTTGAAAGAGATTGTTGTCCGGCTGGATAGCGCCTGCGTCCTGAAGATTGTCCGGGGTTATACCAGGGAATCCGGAGTCAGGAATTTGGAACGCGAAATTGCTAATGTGTTGCGTAAAGTAGCGGTCCGTGTTGTGAAAAAGGAATGGAAGCCGAGGACACTGACACCGGAAGATATTGAAACCCTGCTCGGAGCCCCCCGCTATTTTTACCGAACAGTGGGCTTCGAACCGGAGATCGGCGCTGCCGTCGGCCTGGCTTATACTGAAGTCGGAGGAGATGTACTGACCATTGAAGCTACGCCTCTGGCAGGCAAAGGAAGACTGACGCTGACGGGAAAACTCGGCGATGTGATGAAAGAATCGGCGCAGGCAGGATTGACATTTGTCCGTTCCCAGGCTGAAAGCTTGGGGATTAGCAAGGATTTTTACGATCAGCTTGATTTGCACATTCATGTGCCGGAGGGAGCTGTACCGAAGGACGGACCGTCCGCCGGCATCACGATGGCGACGGCAATGGCTTCGGCGCTTTCTTCCAGAGCTGTCCGGCAGGATGTCGCGATGACCGGAGAGATCACGCTACGCGGCAATGTGCTGCCGATTGGCGGGCTGAAGGAAAAGGTGCTGGCCGCACATAGGGCGGGGATCAAAACGATTATTCTTCCCGAAAAAAACCTGAAGGACCTGGAAGAAATTCCGGAAGAAATCAGGAAAGAACTGGAATTCCGTTTTGTCAAACGAATGGAGGAAGTTCTGGATATAGCCCTTCTTCCGGTTTCTAAATCACAAGAATTCCTGCCGCAGCTGCCGGTCTACAACACGGATTTTACGCAGCCTGAAAGCAGGCCGCTGTAAGCAGCTTAAATAATCTGCTGCTAAACAGGTTTCAGTCTTATATACTGGCAGACGGGAGACAGAGGGGCGTTTTAGTATCTTGTTTCAGAGGAAACAAAGAAAACGTCCCTCTGTGTTTTCCTTTGTTTTCTAACTCCTTAGTCGGTCTCCCGATGTATTTGTCTCCCTTGGATTAATCCCGATTTTGGAGTACAATATTAGCTGTTGATGTTTAAGGACATAGTTGGGACATAACATAGTTGGGATATTGTACTCACGATGTTCCGTTGAGGTGATAGTGTGATTTTTCGTAAAGCAGAATTTATGATTTCGGCAGTGAAGCCGCAGCAGTATCCTGAGGGAACAAGGCCGGAGCTGGCTGTCTCAGGCCGTTCCAATGTAGGAAAGTCTTCTTTGATCAATAAGCTTGTCAATCGGAAGGGGCTGGCCAAGGTTGGCAAAACGCCCGGCAAAACGCAGACGATCAATTTTTTTAATATTAATGATGAATGGTATCTTGTTGATTTACCGGGTTATGGCTATGCAAAAGTGTCTCAGGAGACCCGAATGCAGTGGGGGAAGATGATGCAGACGTACTTTCGTCTGCGTGAAAATTTGAAAGGCGTCATTCAGCTGGTTGATATTCGCCATCAGCCGACCGAGGAAGACAGGATGATGCTGGAAATGCTTAAGGTCAACAACATACCTGTTCTGGTGGTAGCGACAAAAGCAGATAAGATTGCGAGGGGGCAACGACCCAAATATCTCAAAATCATTGCGGAATCTTTCAAAATGTCGGACTGGAAGACGATTATTCCTTTTTCTTCAGAGGACGGTACCGGCCTTCAGGAGCTAAATCAGGCCATGGATGATATTATCTTTCCTGATGCGGAAGACAAGCCCGGAGAGTGATCCGGAAGAATAATCAATGGAGAAGAACAATAGATTTTGAAGAGTAATGCAAAATAAAACATAGAATAATTAAGATTTTTATGGAAAATAATAACATTAATAGCTTTGAATTAATAGTTTAAGAGAAATAGTTTATTGAGCTAAACGGGAGATAAAAAATGATCGATATAATTTTTTTGGTTGTCAGTCTGGGTATTATTCTTCTTGGTGCAGAAGTGTTTACAAACGGAATAGAGTGGCTTGGCAGGAAACTCAATTTGGGTGAAGGGGCTGTTGGCAGTATCTTTGCCGCGGTAGGAACCGCTTTGCCTGAAACATTGATTCCGATTCTCGCGATTCTAACCTCCAGCGGTGCAAGCGGGCATGACATTGGAATAGGGGCAATTTTAGGAGCGCCGTTTATGCTTGGAACACTTGCTTTTTTCGTCACAGGGATTGCTGTGCTGATTTTCCGAAGAACAAACAGACCGATGTATATTCATCCGGAAGTCATTGAGCGGGATCTGAAGTTTTTTCTGATTGTCTATTTACTCGCAATCGTTGCTTCCTTTTTACCGACACACTCTTTGAAAATGCTGATTGTGATTGTTCTTGTGGGGGCTTATTGTGCCTATGTTTACCGGACAATCAAATCAAGCCATGGTGAAGCGAATTTAGAAGAGGAACTTCCTGTGTGCTACTTTTCCCGCAGGGGGGAGCCTAAGCTGATTGTCGTATTCGTTCAGATTATAGCTGCGCTTGCAATTATCATTGCGGGTGCGGAACTGTTCATCAATTCTGTTCAGGCTGTATCGACGGCTGCCGGAATCTCAGTGTTCATCCTGGCAATTATCATTACGCCAATTGCAACTGAACTGCCGGAGAAATTCAACAGTGTTCTCTGGGTGCGTCGTGGTAAAGACACATTGGCCATGGGAAATATCACCGGAGCAATGGTCTTCCAGAGCTCGGTCATTCCGGCAATTGGCATTTCGCTGACCTCCTGGGTTCTGGAACCGCTGGCCCTGGTCAGTGCGCTGCTTGCCCTAGCCTCCGCATCCCTTCAGTATTTCATCATCGTCAAAACGAAAACCCTCTATCCTGCAATCCTGATGATTGGTGGGGTATTCTATGCGATCTTCCTATTCCTTTCCCTAAGAGCGATTTAATCCCGAATGGAAGATATCACAGAAAAAAATAGACAAATGTTCCCAAAACTATGAATAAAGGTTATCCCGGTTTTAATATATTATAATAGGATAATATACGAAACCGGGTGATTTTTTATGGGAACAAGCATTCTAAAAGGCATTACCATAGGCCTGCTCGTCACGGTTCTGACCCTCCTGGCTGTACTGGTCACAACACTGGCTGGAATTGATGAAAAGATAATCGCCTATCTTGTGGATTTTGGTCTTTTGCTGAGTTGCCTGATAGCCGGTTTTCGAGCCAGCAGAGATTCCGGCCGGCTACTTCCTGCAGGACTGGCTGCCGGGGGATATGCTGTGGTTGGCATACTGCTTTTGGCTCTTTATTTTCCGATTGAAAGCCTTGGCGCCGTCAAAATCATTTCCGAGGGAATAGGTCTCGGATTGCTGGCAGGGGTACTCGGTACAGGTTTTCTTGGCTCTGAACGTGTCTCTTATGAACGGCTAAACAGTATATCGTATCCAAACAGTCTGGTGCGATCGAAATGGCCGTTAGAGGAAGACCGGAAATCCACAACTGAGATTCGGAGCAATTCCAGTTGGTACGGTGAAGACCCGGATGCGGAAAGGGCCCGGATCTACGAACTGTGCAGCAAAAAACCGGAACTCACGGAGGAAGAAGAAGCTTTCAACTGGTGGGAAGTTGAAACCAAGAGGCAGCTTCGGCGACGGTAACTATACAATCCAAAAGCGTTGACTTCATTTAAGCTTCTTTTCCACTTGCATTGTTTCAGGGCGAACGAGCAAGAGGGAAGAGGTTTTTTCTTCATTTGAAAAGAGTTTTAGTATAGGTAATCCATATACAGGAAAAGCTAAGCCGAATGATGAGTGCCGCGGTGGACAGAGCAAAAAATGAAAGCAATTGGATAGCTGAAAACAGGGGTGCCGATGATGACGAAAAGAGAAAAAGCCATCCTATTTTTCTTATTGACTTTTATTCTTCTGCTCAGGCTCTATCATATGAATGTCGGTCCTGTTGAAATTGAGGAGAGCTGGCGGCAGGCTGACACAGCATCAATCGCCAGGAATTTTGCGGGTTATGACTTTCATCCGTTTCATCCCAATTTGAACTACGACGGGATGTTTCCAAATATTCCGGCATTGGAAATTCAAGTTACGACTTATCTGATCGCGATCCTGTACAAAGTATTCGGCTATCATTATTTTCTGGCAAGGGCTGTTCCGATTGCTTTTTTTTTGATCTCAGCCCTATATCTGTATCTGCTGGCACGCCTGTATCTGGGGTGGAACGGAGCAGCTTACAGTCTTCTGATTTATGGGATCCTGCCGATTAATCTGTATTATTCCCGGGCGATTATGCCGGAGTCAACAGCCCTGATGTTCTGGATCGGAGGATTTTACTATTTTAACCGATGGATTATCAAGCAAAATAATAGCGGGGATTGTCAAAGAAACAATCACAGGAATCATGGGAATAACGGCAATCATAATCATAGAAATGATGATGTAAATGATTGCGATTATGGCGATCTGCGAAGCAAATACGGTTTGCTTATTTTGAGCTCGTTTTTTTTAGCTTTGGCAATCATGACCAAACCGCCTGTGATTTTTATTGGAATCCCCATGATGTATCTCTGTTTTAAGTATTATGGGCGGAAATGGCTGAAAATGCGTGTTTTTTGGATATACGGCTTCATTACGGCAGCGCTTCCAGCCTGCTATTACTATTTCAGTACTGCTGCTGCAGAGTATAAATTTACACTGGGCATTACCCGTAATATTATTTTTAAGCAGGCGGTTACCGCCTTTTACAGTCCGGAAGCACTT